>CBFCYS010000169.1:0-4725 GCA_965602215.1 uncultured bacterium | reverse complement strand
GCTTGTAGGCAATGGCAATGTAATTGGGAATACGAGGCAGTTGAGAGCGGGTACGAAGGAGAAGTCTACACTATCCCGGGGGGCGGCGAATGCGCGATATTAGTGAAAGATTTAAGTTGGTGGGAACAACTAGCCGGTCTAATATTCGGTGCTAGGTCAATCGAGGACCTACCTACCGTAACGATATTCGACTAGGGCGTTATAAATATATATTATGTTGAACGAGTTTTCCAAAGGGCTAATTATAGTCGTGTTGCTGGGCGCTTCTTTAATCAGCGTCGAACGACGCCGCGAGTATGCGTACGCCGGCGGTTGGGGTTCTCGCGGCGACGGCGACGGGCAGTTTAAGTCCGTCGTAGATATAGCAGTCGCTCCAAACGGCGACGTTCTCGCCGTTGACGACCGTAAAAACACGTTATTCCGCTTTTCCCGTTCGGGGGCGTTACTCGATACCTTGGAGTTCGGACCGCCCGAAGTTAAATACTTCCCGACTAGTTATACGTGGCCCAACGCCGTCGGCGTAAGTCGCGACGGTTCGGTGTACGTCGTGGATGGCGAAAACCGCCGTGTGGAACGTATTAAGTTTAGTCGTTCTGGGCCGCCGGTAAGGGAAAGCGATTTTATTACCTTCAACGAATCGACTTTGCCCGACGACCTTTCCGTGGGGCCGGACGGTGTAATTTATCTTACTTTCTTCAGTTGGTGCGGCGTCGAGCTTTATTCCGTTACGGGTTCTTTTTTGCGTCGCATAAGCCCTGTTATAACGGGAGGGTTAGGTGGTTATTGGTGCGATTTCGAGTTTTCTTTCGACATAGCGGTAGCTCCTAATGGGAACTTATACGTCGTAGACGGCAAAGATAACTACGTCACTTATTTTGCGCCGGACGGTTCCCGTTTGGGGGCATGGGGACGCGAGGGTTCAGGCGACCGCGAATTCGATTCTCCGTATGGAATAGCGGTAGGGCCGGACGGCACGGTGTTCGTCGCCGACACCGGGAATCATAGGGTCCAGTATTTCACCGCGGCCGGGTCATTCTTGGGGTCTTTCGGCGGCCTAGGCTCGAGTGAAGGGAAATTCTACGGCCCCGGCAGCGTTACCGTTGCGCCCGACGGTACCGTTTACGTCGCCGATTTCCGCACCGACCGCATACAGTATTTCCGGCCTACGCCGTGATATTAGTAGTAGCTTCTACTTTCGTTAACAAACTATAACTCCCCCCGCAAACCGTAAGGAATTATCCCCGAATAATAACGTGGTTTTCAAATTAAGCCTTGCTAAGAAGCTTAATCGCGAGGTTTTATTCCAAGCGAGGTGCGATTATGCCCGACGAGGAGCACAAAATAGAGTACGCCATTAATGTAGAAGGTGCGGAAGATCTCCGCAACGTGCGTGAAGACGCTGAGAATTTACGCGAACAACTAACCGTCCTCAAGGAGGAGCCGCTCAAGGTCGCGGCCGAGGGCGAGTTGGCCAAGCCGCCCGGGAAGAAAAAGAAGAAAGAAGAGGAAGAGGAGGGCGGCCAGCAGGCCGCGAAAAAGAAAGACAAGAAGGAAGAGAAGGAATCGGTCAAGCGCGTCTCGGGCATGATCTCGTCGGGGCTGGTGCAGGGGTTCAAATCGGGGGACGTTAAAGGCGCGATAGCCGATATGGGAACGCAGATGGCCACCACCGCCGCCACCAACCTCGTCACCGAGGGCATCAGCTCCGTCCTCAGCATGATCCCCGGCCTGGGCATGATAACGAGCCTCCTCGGCTTCCAGCACGAGGGCCTGGTCCGGAGCCCTACCCTCGCGATGGTGGGCGAGCGCGAGCCGGAGTTCGTCGTAACGCAGGAGCGGATGCGGGCGTTGATGTCCGGCGGCAGGCCGGGCTACGGCTTCGGCCCGGGCGACTTCGGCTCAGCGCCCAACGTCAGCGTCGGCTCCCCCAACGTGAACGTCGAGGTCACGATGAACCCGGGCGTCGACGCCGACATCCAGACGGCGTATCGCTGTCGCGCCGGCGAGGCGAGGTTGTCGCAACTCGAGGGGTAGCTGTCCAGGCCGTCCTTCTTTCCCCAACCGGAGGCATAAACCTCCGGGTTTTTTATGCCTGACGCCCGGGTGACCGCGAACGCGGCCGCGAAGGCCAGCCATCCTCTAGCAGCCATTATCGCCGTTAAAATAGCGCGTTAAGCTTTTTATACAACGGCGAAAAGGGCCGGCCTCGGCGTCGCGTCCCCCGTAAAAAGGCCCCCCGGCGGCCGGGCGGATTTGGCTTGCCCCGGCGTCGGCGCGATGTTATAAGAGAATCCCTTCTCCCTCTTCATCTCAGGAGGTTCGAGTTATGGTGATCGCCACGGTGATTATGGGCGCCGCGGGGCGCGACTTCCACAATTTCAACGTTTTCTTCCGCGATAACGACTTGTATGACGTGGTCGCTTTTACGGCTACGCAGATACCCGATATCGCGGGCCGGGCGTACCCGCCCGAACTAGCGGGCGACCTTTATCCCCGCGGCATCCCCATCGTGCCGGAGGAGGATTTGCCGGAGTTGATCGAAGAGAAGGGCGTCGAGCGCGTCGTCTTCGCTTACAGCGACGTTTCCTACGATTACGTCATGCACCGCGCGGCGCTGGCAAACGCGAAGGGGGCGGACTTCGTACTAATGGGTTGGCGGCATACGGCGCTGAAGTCGTCGAAGCCGGTAATAGCGGTGTGCGCGGTGCGAACCGGCGCCGGGAAGAGCCAGACGACGCGCCGCGTCGCGGAAATCCTGACCGCCGCCGGTAAGCGCGTGGCCGTGATACGCCACCCCATGCCGTACGGCGACCTCGCCAGGCAGGCGGTCCAGCGCTTCGCCGGTTACGAGGACCTCAACGCCGCGGCCTGCACCATCGAAGAGCGCGAGGAGTACGAACCCCACCTGGCGCGGGGCAACGTCGTCTTCGCCGGCGTGGACTACGAGAAGATTCTGCGGGCGGCGGAGGCGGAGGCCGACGTCGTGTTGTGGGACGGCGGCAACAACGATACGCCGTTCTACGTCGCCGACTTGCATATCGTAGTCGCCGACCCGCTACGACCCGGAGACGGATTGAAATATTACCCCGGCGAGGCCAACTTGCGGATGGCCGACGTCGTGTTGATAAACAAGATAGATTCCGCGAAGGCCGAAGACGTGGAAGTAGTGAAGCGCAACGTGGCCGCCGTTAACCCGGGAGCCGTCGTCGTCGAGGCGGAGTCGCCGGTAACGGCGGACGACCCCGCCGCCATCGCCGGCAAGAAGGTCCTGTGCGTCGAGGACGGCCCGACGTTGACCCACGGCGGGATGTCGTTCGGCGCCGCGGTAGTGGCCGCGAAACGGGCGGGTGCGGCGGAGCTGGTCGACCCGCGGCCTTATCTCGTTGGTTCGTTGAAAAAAACCTTCGAGGCTTATCCTCACATCGGCCCGCTCGTTCCCGCGATGGGGTACGGCGACGACATGGTCGCGGACCTCGAGGCCACGATAAACGCCACGCCCGCCGACGTCGTCGTAGCCGGCACGCCCATCGACCTGGGTCGGCTGATAAAAGCCGACAAGCCCGTCGTTCGCGTTCAGTACGAATTGAAGGTCGTCGGCGAGCCGACGCTGGAGGACGTTATCCGCGGGCGATTCAATCTTTAAACGCTGAGGGACGGCGCCACGAAATGGTTAAGGCGTTTGACGGTTACGAGTTGGCTTGCCGCGGCCCGACGGTGGCGGCGCTGGGGGGGAACGCCGTTATAAAGAAGGGCCAGCGCGGCGACATATACGAGCAGTTCGCCAATGCCCGCGCGTCGCTCGCGCCGTTCGTCCCGCTCATCGCCGCCGGCGCGCCGCTCGTTTTGACCCACGGCAACGGCCCCCAGGTGGGGGACCTCTTATTGATGGCGGAGGCCGCGAGGGGCGAGGTCCCGGAGCTGCCGCTGGGCGTCCTGGTCGCCGATACCCAGGGCCAGATGGGGTACATGTTCCAGCAGTCGCTCAAGAACCACCTCATCCTCGGCGGCATAGGCCGCGACGTCGTTACGGTCCTGACGCAAGTCGCCGTGGCGCGCGACGACGACCGGCTCAAGCGTTTTACCAAACCCATAGGCCCTTTCTTCGACCGGGCGACGGCGGAACAGCGAATGGCCGACAAGGGCGTAGTTCTGAAAGAGGACGCGGGCCGCGGTTGGCGGCGCGTCGTCCCCTCACCCACGCCGCTGGCCATCGTAGAAATAGAGGTAATCCGCGCGCTGCTTAAAGACGGCGACGTCGTCATCGCCTGCGGCGGCGGCGGCATACCGGTGTACTACGAAGAGGACGGCCGGCTGGAGGGCGTCGACGCCGTGGTGGACAAGGACCTTGCGTCCGCGGTGCTGGCCCGCGACCTGGGCGCCCGGGTGTTCATATCGGCCACTCCGATCGAGCAAGTGTACTTGAACTTCAAAAAGGCCGACCAGCAGGCGCTCGACGTCGTAACGTCGGCCGAGGCGAAAAGCTATTTGGACGAAGGGCACTTCGGCGAAGGTTCGATGCGGCCCAAGGTGGCGGCTATCATCGCCTTTCTCGCGGGCGGCGGCGAGCTGGGCGTCGTCACCACGCCCGAGCTCGTACCGGCCGCGCTGCGGGGTGAAGCGGGGACGAGGTTCGTACCGTAGCGTTTGCGCGTCGTCCCCCGGGAGGTAAGAAAATGAAGACGGCCAGGTGGTTTGTCGCGTGCGCGGCATCGGGCGCCGCGGTTG
>CBFCYS010000168.1:0-4851 GCA_965602215.1 uncultured bacterium | reverse complement strand
ACGGCCGATATCCCCGAGGACGCTAGCAACGAACAACCGGCGCCTTATCTCATCACGTTCGAATACCCGGCGTCGGGCCCCCGGAGCTACCGCTCGGCCGGCAGCCTCCGCGACTACATTAAAAGGAGATTACCGGGTATTCAAAACGCGTACGACGCTGCCGTGGACGACAACCCCTCCCTCGGCGGCGGCAAAATTATCGCGCGGTTCACCGTCGACCCCGAGGGGCGGGTCGTCAAGGCCGAAATCACCGACGATTCGCTCGGCGACGTCGCCCTCCGCAGCCTTATATTGTCCCGCGTGCGGAGTTGGAAATTCCCGGCCGCGGGCCAGGCGGACGTCGTCGTGGAATATCCGTTTGTATTCATCGCCGAGAAAGGGTAAAATCGCACCGTATCCGGGCCGACTGTTTACGATAGGCCCACTTAAACCGGGGCGGCCCGCGAAACGTCAAATGTTCATAGCCGACAAAACAACATCAGCCGCGATCGTATTGTTGTTTTCGTTTGCCGTAGCGGCGAGCGCTGCCGCGGAGCAACCGGCCGCGGCCGAAGAACAGCCTAAACCCAAACGAGCTGAGTACGGGACCGTATGGGGGCTCGTCATAAACGACTACGGCGATCCGGTCAGCGGAGCGCTCGTCGTAATCAAAGGCGCGAATCGGTTCGCGAACACAAACGGAGAAGGGTATTACGTTATCAGACCCGTTCCGGCTGGTACCTTCGAAATGAAAGTTTCCCGTCTCGGGTACGACGACGTAAGGAAGGCCGACGTTAAAGTAACCGCGGGCTCCGGTACCAACGTCAATTTCATCCTCGGTAAAGGCACTTTAACTCAAGACCGTACGAAGGGAGTAATCGAGGGACGTGTCGTCGACGCTACGGGATACCCGTTAAAACGCGTCCGGGTCCGCGTACTGGAGAACGAGGTGTCCGCGGAGACCGGCGCGGACGGCGCCTTCTCCTTCGGCCCCCTCGAGCCGGGGTTTTATACGGTCCGGGCGGAATGTGCCTGCTACTTGTTTCAGACCGGTAGAGTCCTCGTAGTCGCCGGCGAGACAACGCCGGTACAATTCGTCCTCTGGGCCGACCCCCGGTGGATTCAATTCGGCCTGTAGCTCAGGAGGTAAGCATACCGTGAGTCGTACCCCTCAAAACAAATCCCCCGCCCCCGAAGAAGCCGAGGCGGTCCGGACGACCATCGTCGGCGGCAGGCCGCCGGGCAGCGGCCAGCGCGTCGGCGACGTCCCGCGAGGCGTCGAGGTTTTAATAAAGAAAGCGGCGGTAGACGCGGAATTCAAAACGCTGTTGCTCGATAAAAGAGCGGCCGCCGCGGAGGCGATCGCCTTATCGCTCGACCCCGCCGAAGAGGCGATGATAAACGTCGTTCCCGGGGGCCAATTAGAGGCCATCATCGCGAACACGAAAGTGAGCCCGGCGCTCAGGCCGACGTTCCTGGGTGCCGCCGCGGCCGTGATGCTCGCCGCGTTGGGAACGGCAACTTTGGGTTGCAACGGCAGCGGCCCGGAGCCGCCGGTCGAGGGGATACGGCCCGATAGGCCGGAAGGCACGGAAGAACGCGCCGACGAGGGCGACGACGACGGCGAGGCGCGAGGCGACGCCGGTATAATCGGCGATTTCGCCACGGCCGTTCCCGCTTTCGCCGCCGCCGGCGGCGCTCGGCCCGACCCGCCCGACGTCCCGGAGGTCCCCGAGCCCGATGAGGGCCCGCAAGAGGCCATCCAACAAAAGAAGGTCGTCAAACCGGAAGACCACGTGACCCGCGGCATCAAGCCCGACCGCCCGTGACGGAGGATCCATGGCCCGACGAAACGAAAGGATAAAAATGGCGCGGCCCCGCGAACCCGAAGCAATCCGCACGACGATTGTGGGCGGCAGGCCGCCGGCCGGCGGCGCGAACGTCGGCGATATTCCCCGCGGCGTCGAGGTCCTGGTCAAGAAGGCCGCCGTCGACCCGGCGTTCAAGAAACTTCTTATGGAGAAACGCGCCGAGGCCGCCGAAGCCATCGCCCTCAAGCTCGAGCAGGCCGAAGCGGCGATGCTCAACGCCGTCCCGGAGGCGCAGCTCGAATCCATCGTCGCAAACACGAAGGTCAGCCCGAGCGTGCGGCCCGCGTTCCTGGGATACGCAGGAGGTATAATGTTGGCGGCGTTGGGAGCGACGGCTTTAAATCAAGGAGGCGCGGAAGGCGGCGTTTTAACTCTAGGCATTACGCCCGGCCCCATTCCTCACGGCCCCCCGAATGTTTCGCCAAAAGAGATGGACATAATCGCAGAGTACGGCGCGATCAAAGGGAGAGTTATCAATATGGAAGGCGCTCCGACCCCCGGGGCCGTCGTATCCGTGGTAGTATTGGGGGAGGAAATGACGGCCGAGGCTTCGAAAGAAGGTACGTTCTTAATCGAGGATGTACGCATCGGCCTGTGGACCGTAACCGCAGCATGCAAAGGCTACCGGACCACGACGAGAAAAGAAATCGAGGTCAGGACGGGATATAGTACTTACGTAACCTTCACGCTGGCCAAATCAACGACTACTCCAAAACCGAGTAGCGTAAAGCCTGCTATCGACGGCATACGCCCCGACAAGCCTTAACGGAGAAAACGATGGGTAAATACTCCGAACGAATTAAAACGGCGCGCCCCGGCGAACCGGAAGCCGTCCGCACTACCATCGTGGGCGGCCAGCCGCCGGGCAGCGGCCGGCGCGTAGGTGCCGTCCCCCGCGGCGTCGAAGTCCTGGTCAAGAAGGCCGCCGTCGACCCGGCGTTCAAGAAAATACTCTTGGAAAAACGGGCCGCGGCCGCGGAAGCCATCGCCCTCAAGATCGAGCCGGCGGAAGCGGCCATGCTCGACGCCGTGCCGGAAGCGCAGCTCCGAGCTATCATAAGCCGGACGAAGGTGAGCCCGCGGTTACGGCCGGCGTTCCTCGGTTACGCGGCCGGGGCGATGTTGACGGCGCTCGCCACAACGACGGCATGCGGAGATGCGGGCACAAGCCCGGACGACCCCGGCGCAACGCGCGGGATACAACCGGACTTCCCGGCGACCGCGGAAGCCCGCGGAAAAATACCACCGGCCGAAGAAGAAAATGCCGAAACCGCGAAGGTGGCGAAAACCGAGGAACAAGAACGCGACGAGAACAACTTGCCCAGCGGTAGCGGCCTCGGGACCGGCATACGCCCCGACAAGCCTTAACGGAGAAAACGATGGGTAAATACTCCGAACGAATTAAAACGGCGCGCCCCGGCGAACCGGAAGCCGTCCGCACTACCATCGTGGGCGGCCAGCCGCCGGGCAGCGGCCGGCGCGTAGGTGCCGTCCCCCGCGGCGTCGAAGTCCTGGTCAAGAAGGCCGCCGTCGACCCGGCGTTCAAGAAAATACTCTTGGAAAAACGGGCCGCGGCCGCGGAAGCCATCGCCCTCAAGCTCCAGCCGGCGGAAGCGGCCATGCTCGAGGCCGTACCGGAGACGCAGCTCCGCGCTATCGTCGCGAATACGAAGGTGAGCCCGAGCCTCCGGCCGGCGTTCCTCGGTTACGCCGCGGGCGTGATGTTGGCAGCGCTGGGAACGGCCACGGCTTGCGGAGGCGCCGACGTGTCGCCCGATGTTACGCGCGGCATAGAGCCCGATATTCCCCCCGTTATCCCCGACCCCGCCGAAACGCCCGGCACCGGCGAAATCAACGAAGATATCGTGGTGGCGGCCGACGCCGGCGTAGTAACGGGGATCGTAACGGATAACGAGGGGAACCCTCTGCGCGACGCCATGGTCTCCGTAGTCGGTACAAACCGCTTCGCGTTAACGAACGCTGAAGGTCGTTATTACATCACGCCCGTCCCCGCCGGCGTTTTTGCGGTCGAGGTTTTCTCGACCGAATATGGAAGTATAGAACGTACAGATGTAAAAATCCTTTCTGGTTTTACTACTATCCTTACGTTCCAATACACCACGCCGCCGTTAGAAACACCGGCAGAACCGCGGATTAAATTCAACGCTACGTATCAAGGCATCCGTCCCGACGTACCATCGGAGAAAGGCGACTAACATGCTCCCAGAAATCCCGCGAGGCGTTGAAGTCCTGGTCAAGAAGGCCGCCGTGGACCCGGCGTTCAAGAAGATGCTTTTGGAGAAACGCGCCGGGGCCGCGGAGGCCATCTCCCTCAAGCTCGAGCCGGCGGAGGCGGCGATGCTCGAAGCCGTCCCCGAGGCACAACTCAAGGCCATCGTCGCCAACACGAAGGTGAGCCCGCGCTTGCGGCCCGCGTTCCTCGGCTACGCCGCCGCAGCGATGCTGGCGGCCCTAGGCGCCGCCTACGCGGAGGATGTGGACGAGTGGGAGATGCGCACCACCGGCATCGACCCCGAAATCCCCCCGAAAGTTTACGACCGGGACATCAACGACCCGGCTGATATCGACGTACCCGAGGACGCCGGCGTCATCTACGGCCGCCTCAGCGACCAGCACGGCGCGGCCTTACCCGGCGTAACCGTCGAAATCGACGAGTTAGACCTGGTAACCGCTAGCAACCGCCACGGCTTCTACGTGCTGACGCCGGTCCCGCCCGGGACGTACAACCTCACGTTCCGGGGAGGCGGTTACGGGACGGAACGCCGCTCCCAAATCGAAGTCGAGGCCGGCTATAAAACCGAGGTCTCCGTAAAAATCTTTATAAGTATCGGCGAAGAACGCGTAACCGGAATCCGGCCCGACCTCCCTTAAAAGGAAGGCGACTGATATGCCCGGCGACATCACGCTCGTGAATTTAAATATGCTATTCATCCGCTACGGCGAGGAGGTGGAGCGCGAGCTGCACGTGCCGCTCGGGCCG
>CBFCYS010000167.1:0-4938 GCA_965602215.1 uncultured bacterium | reverse complement strand
TCGACGCCTCCATGATCGTCGTCGTCCTCAGCAAGAGGGAGTACGATTGCGTGATACGGGAGCGGGAGTACTACCTCTTCGACGTCGGCATGGCGACGGCGTTTATGATATTGCGCGCCACCGAGCTGGGCCTGGTCGCGCACCCTATCGCCGGCTACAGCCCCCGCAAGACGCGGGAGGTCCTGGGCATACCGGAGGAAATGGACGTCGTGACGCTGGTGAACGTGGGCCGCCACGCCGACGCCGTTAGCCCGGTGCTCTCGGAGGACCAGGCCGCGGCCGAGACGGAACGGCCCGAGCGGCTACCGCTCGAAGACATCGCGTTCCTCAACCGCTATCCCGCGGGCGAACGGTAGCGTCTTGTGCGCGCAGCGAACCGGAGCGTTTGCCTCGTTATGGTATTAATACTTTTAGCCGTGGCCGCGGATGCGGGGCCGGCCGAGCGAGGCCGCCCCAACCGCCTGGCGGACGAGAAGAGCCCGTACCTTCTCGAGCACGCGCACGACCCGGTGGACTGGTATCCCTGGGGCGAGGAGGCGTTCGCCCGGGCGCGGGCCGACGACAAGCCCATTTT
This sequence comes from uncultured bacterium, assembly GCA_965602215.1. Classification (GTDB taxonomy): domain Bacteria; phylum RBG-13-66-14; class B26-G2; order WVWN01; family WVWN01; genus WVWN01. The sequence goes on along the minus strand of CBFCYS010000167.1, from coordinate 4,364 downwards.
CCTCTCCGTCGGCTATTCCACGTGCCACTGGTGCCACGTGATGCAGCGCGAGTCCTTCCGGGACGAGGAAGTGGCCGCGCTCCTCAACGAGCACTTCGTATGCGTCAAGGTAGACCGCGAGGAGCGGCCCGACGTCGACAATATCTATATGGCGGCGTGCCAGCTTATGACGGGAAGCGGCGGCTGGCCCCTCACGATAGTCATGACGCCCGACGGCCGGCCCTTCTTCGCCGGCACCTATTTTCCCAAACAGGCGCGCTTCGGCCGTGTGGGTATGCTCGAGCTGGTCCCCCGCGTCGCGGAGTTGTGGGCTACGAGGCGCGAAGAGCTCCTGGCCACGTCGAGCGAGGTCGCGGACGTGCTCGCGCGATTGTCGTACGATTCCGGCGCGGCCGAGCTCGACGAGGCCGCGTTGGCCGCCGCCTTCGAGCAGCTCAGCGGTAATTTCGACGAACGCTACGGCGGCTTCGGCGACGCGCCCAAGTTCCCTACGCCGCACAATTACTACTTCCTGTTGCGCTACCGGCGGCGCACCGGCGACGAACGCGCGCTCGAGATGGCGGAACAGTCGCTTCTCGCGATGAGGCGGGGCGGCGTCTACGACCACGTCGGCTTCGGCTTCCACCGTTACGCCACCGACGCCGCGTGGCGCGTCCCCCATTTCGAGAAGATGCTCTACGACCAGGCGCTTATGGCCGCGGCGTACGTCGAGGCGTACCAGGCCACGGGCGACCGTCGGTACGAAGAAACCGCGCGCGAGGTCTTCGCGTACGTCCTGCGCGACATGACGTCGCCGGAGGGCGCGTTCTACGCCGCCGAGGACGCCGACAGCGAGGGCGTCGAGGGCAAGTTCTACCTCTGGACCGAGCGCGAGATAAGGGGAGTTTTAACCGACGAGGAGGCGGGTTTAATAATCGACGTCTTCAACGTAGAGGCCGAAGGTAATTTCGCCGAGGCGGCCGCGGCCGGCCCGAACGGCGCCAACGTACTCTACATGGACCGGCCCCTCGCCGAAATCGCGGCCGAACGCGGCGCCGCGGAGGACGACTTCCGGGCGCGCCTCGCCGCGGCGCGGGAGAAGTTATTCGAAGCTCGCGAGGAGCGCGTACGGCCCGGCCGAGACGATAAGATATTGACCGATTGGAACGGCCTTATGGTCGCGGCGCTGGCGAAGGGGGCCCGGGCGTTCGACGAGCCGGCGTACGCCGACGCCGCGGCGCGGGCCGCGGCCTTTATCCTCGCGAACGTGCGCGACGGCGACGGCCGCCTCTATCACCGCTACCGCGACGGCGAGGCCGCGGTCGCCGGCTTCCTCGACGATTACGCCTTCCTGACGTGGGGGTTGCTCGAGCTCTACGAGGCGACCTTTGACGTGCGATACTTGAAGGGCGCGCTCGAGCTCGCGCGCTTGGCGGTGGACCTGTTTTGGGACGAGCGCGGCGGCGGCTTCTTCTACGCCGCGGCCGACGCGGAGGAGTTAATCGTCCGCCGCAAAGAAGTGTACGACGGCGCGGTGCCGTCGGGCAACGCCGTTGCGACGCTCAACTTCCTGCGGCTGGCGCGGCTGACGGGGGATACCTCCTGGGAGGAGAAGGCCGCGGCGACGACGCGGGCCTTCTCGGGTACGGTAGCTAAGGCGCCGGCCTCGTTTACCTTTATGATGACGGCGCTCGCCTTCGCCCTCGGGCCCTCGTACGAAGTGGTGGTAGTGGGCGACCCGGCCGCCGACGACACGCAACAGATGTTGCGCGCGGTCGGCCGGGCGTACGTCCCCAACGCCGTGGTCGCGTTCAAGCCGGCCGGCGACGATGAACCCGAAATCGTCGGGCTCGCGGAATATACGCGCGACCTGTCGCAAGTGAACGGCCGCGCGACGGCGTACGTCTGCGAGCGCTTCAGCTGCCGCGCGCCGACCAACGACGTACGCGAGATGCTGGCCTCGCTCGGCGTCGAGGGTAGCCGGGCGCCTTGAGTATTAATTTTACGCTGGAATATTGTTACCGATTTAATTATATTGAGCCGCGAAAGGAGAGCGCTATGGCTGAAAGAACGGGGCTGGTAACGATGGGGGGCAACCCGGTAACGCTCGTCGGCGACGAGGTCAAGGTGGGGGACGAGGCGCCGGCCTTCGTCGTCGTCGATAACGATTTAAAGCCGGTCGGTTTTTCGTCCTACCGCGGGAAGGTATGCGTCGTCGCCGCCGTGCCGTCGCTGGATACGGAGGTGTGCTCGACCGAGACGCGCCGCTTCAACGTCGAGGCCGCGTCGCTGGGCGAGGACGTCGTCATCCTCACCGTGAGTATGGACCTACCCTTCGCGCAGAAGCGCTGGTGCGGCGCCGCGGGGGTGGACCGCGTCGTGACGCTTTCGGACCACCGCGACGCGTCGTTTGGCCTGGCCTACGGCGTCCTCATCAAAGAGGTGCGCCTGCTGGCCCGGGCGGTCTTCGTCGTAGGCCGCGACGGCGTCGTGCGTTACGTCGAGCTCGTGCCGGAATTGGGCGAGGAACCGAATTACGAGGGCGCGTTGGCGGCCGTCCGCGAACTCCAGTAAAAGACGAAATGCAGCGCCGGGCGGGTCATCCGCGACCGCCGGCGATAAGGTCTTTACCGTGTCAGACTATCGCATCGAAAGAGACACGTTGGGCGAGGTGAAAGTGCCGCGTGCGGCGTATTGGGGCGCGCAGACGCAGCGCGCGGTCGAGAACTTCCCCATAAGCGGCCTGCGCCTTCCGCCGGCTTTCGTGCGGGCGCAGGCGATAATCAAGCGCGCCGCGGCCAGAGCCAACGTCGAGCTCGGCGTACTGGACGATAAGGTCGGCGGGGCGCTCGTAGCAGCGGCGGACGAGGTGATCGCCGGGCGGTGGCTCGAGCAATTTGTGGTGGACGTGTTTCAGGCCGGCGCCGGCACGTCGCAGAACATGAACGCGAACGAAGTGCTGGCCAACCGCGCCGAAGAGCTGCTGGGCGGGAAGTTGGGGGAGTACGCGAAGGTACACCCTAACGACCACGCCAACATGGGTCAGTCCACCAACGACACCTTCCACGCCGCCATCCACGTCTCGGCGTTCGTCGCCTTGCGGGAGCAGCTCCTGCCGGCGGCGGACGCGCTCGCGGCCGCGCTGGAGGAGAAGGCGCGCGGCTTCGACGACGTCGTGAAGTGCGGCCGAACGCACCTCCAGGACGCGGTGCCGATGCGGCTGGGGCAGGAGTTCGGCGGTTACGCCGGGTCGGTCCGGGCCGGCCGTGCCCGCGTCGCCGCGGCCGCCGAAGAATTGAAAGAACTTTGCGTAGGCGGCACCGCCGTGGGAACGGGGTTGAACGCGGCGCCGGGCTACAGGGCGCTGGTTATAAAATATATAAACGAGGCGACCGGCGGCGAATTCCGAACCGCGGGCAATATCTTCGCCGGCATGCAGTCGCTGGACGGGGCGCTCGCGTTGTCCGGCGCGCTGAGGACGCTGGCGACGAGCCTCGTTAAGATCGCGGACGACTTCCGCTTGCTCTCCTCCGGGCCGCGAGCCGGCTTGCGGGAGCTGAAGCTACCCGCCGTTCAACCCGGCTCGTCGGCGATGCCGGGTAAGGTAAACCCCGTTATGGCTGAGATGCTCGATATGGTTTGCTTTCAGGTGTTGGGGTGCGACGCCGTCGTAGCGCACGCCGCGAGGTCGGGACAGCTCGAGATCAACGTCATGATGCCGGTGGTAGCGTACAACTTGCTCCACGCGATCGAAATCTTGTCGCGGGGGATGGAGGCTTTTGCCGAACGTTGCGTGGCGGGCGTCGAGGCGGACGCGGAGGTGTGCCGGCGGTATGCGGATAACAGTCCGGCGCTGGCGACGGCGCTTATCCCGCACATCGGGTACCGTCGCGCCGCGGAGCTCGCCCAGCGGGCCCTGCGGGAGAATAAGTCGGTTCGGGAGCTTGCGGCCGAGGAGGGAATATTGGAAGCGGCGAAATTGGAAGACACGCTGGATGTGCGAAAAATGACTATTCCCCCCGAAGACCGGGAAGAGAATTAGGTTCGAGGCGAAGGGGCCGCTATGAGCGAGAAGGGGTTGAATATATTGGTGGGGGGCGAGGCGGGCCAGGGCCTCGCGACCGTGGGGTCCCTCCTGACCAAGGCCCTCGTGCGCGCCGGTTATCGCGTCGTCGTGACGCAGAGCTACCAGTCGCGGATACGCGGCGGCCACAATACCTTCGCCGTCCGCGCCGGCGTCGGCGAGGTGGTCGCGCCGCGCGAGGCGGTGGACGTGCTGGTGGCGCTAAACGATGAGACGGTGGAGCTGCACCGCGGCGAATTGACGCCGCGGGGGCTAATACTCGCCGACGAGGCGTTCGGCGCGGCCGGCGACCGCGTCCTGG
>CBFCYS010000166.1:0-5025 GCA_965602215.1 uncultured bacterium | reverse complement strand
GTCAGCGGCAAAAACCGTTGCGGGGAAGGCCGATATCGGTTATATTCGTTGCGCGGCCGGGCGTAACGCCGTTGCGCCATAAAGCCCCGGGCGGGCGGCCGCGAGCGCTAAAATGTTGCATCGGTTTATAAAGAAAAGTAATCCCGTAATTGCGGGCGTCGCGGTGGCCGCGGCCCTGGTACTATTTTCCTGCGGCGACGACGAGGGCCCCATCGGCCCCACGCTGCCGTTCAACTACCCCCATCCCGACGGCGCGGAGTGGATTTACGCTCATGATAGTACGGAGTTCGCACGGTACGTCCTCGACGGGACGTACGACCACCCCGCGGCCGGCAAGACGCAGCGGTTGTACGAGTACATCCCGGGCGCGTTCGGCTGGGAGGAATCGTTCGTCTACTACCTCAAGGTGAGCGGGGACGACGTTACGATATACGTCGACGACGAGGCGAACCAGTTCATAGTGCTGCTCAAGTTCCCGCTGACGGAGGGGGGAAGCTGGGACGCGGGCCTGGGGTTGAGGGCGACGTTCGTCGCGGTCGAGAAGATTTCGGTAATCGCCGGTACCTTTAACTGCGCCCGGGTGACCTATACCGGCGGCCCGGGCACCTTCACCGTCTGGTGGACGTCCGACGTCGGCGGGTGGGGCGCCCAAAACCACGGCTGGTGGGCCCCTCGCGGCAAGCCGATCCTAATAGAGCTCGCCCAGTACAACCTGCCCGCTTAACGAGGCGGCGCGCCCTCATCGAAAATAAGTGTTGTGGCCGGTCGGCTTATCGGGTATAGTCCGTATCTGTAAGCCCGATTGGGGCAATGGCGTAGAAAAAGCCTAACAGAATAGTTCTCGCGGAGTTCTAACGAACCCATAAAGGAGAGGAGCTGACGTTATGGTTAAGCGGTTTTTAGCGGGACGTTACGCGGTCATGGTCGCGGCGGTTTTGCTGGCGGGCGTTGCCCCGTTGTTGATGTCGTGCGACGACGAAGATGACCCCGTCGGCCCGACGCCGACGGCGTTTACTTATCCCCACATGAACGGCGCCGAATGGATTTTCAACTATAAGGGTGAAAAGGGCGCGAAGTATACTATATCCGGCGTTTTTAATCACCCCACGGCGGGCGAAACGCAAAAGTTCTACGAGTACGTCCAGGACGAGGGTAGTTGGGAGCTGTTCTACCTTTACTATCTTAAAGCAACCGAGAACGACGTCCGGTTATACTTAGACCCCGAGAAGAGCCAATTCATAACCGTACTTAAGTTCCCGTTGAAGTCGGGCGGCAGCTGGGACGCCGGCCTAGGCATGACCGCGAACGTTTCGGGGCCGGAGGAGGTTTCGGTTCCCGCGGGTTCGTTCAGTTGTTATAAAGTGGATTATACCGGATCGGAAACCAGCTTTACCTTCTGGTGGGCTTCCAATATGGGCGGCATAGGCGTTAAAAACCACGGTTGGTGGTCCATAGGCGAGCAGCCCATCACCATGGAACTCGCTTCTTACAATTTACCGACGTAGAGTCCGGAGCGGCGCCAGGTTGTCCTCAGCATAGTCTTCACGACGACCGAAAGCCGGCCCCCCGGGCCGGCTTTTTTTTGCGTTTTTTGGGACCCCGTTACGGCGCCGCGGAGGGCGTTTCGTCCGTTCCCGCCGGCTCCTCGGCGGCGTCGTCCTCTTGCTCGGTTTTATCCGCCGCTCCGTCTTCGAAAGACTCCGCTTCGGCAGGCGGGCCGCCGTCCCAATCCCAATCCCAGCGCCACCGGAAGGGGCCGTCGTCCCAATCGTCCCAGTCGTCTATTCCGAAGCAACCCAGCAGTCGCGCGACCTCGACGGTCTTGCGCGCGGTCCCCCCGGTAACGCCGGACCACAAGACTTCGCCGGTCCGGACGTCGAGGGTGCGGAGGTTGACCGTCACCTTGGCGTTGGCGCGGACGGTGGGTTCGCCGTTGTGGCCGCGGGAGCTGAATCGGTCGAACCACAGCTCGGCGGCGACGACGCGGTACGCCAGCGCCCGGGTCGCCCGGTAAGGCGTGAGGCCGGCGTTGGTCTCGCCCGACCCGCCGAGGCGTCGCGTCGTTGCGCCCGTGGGAGAATCCCCGGCGGGCGGCTCGAAGTACGCCCCCTCGGCCTCCAGCAGGCGGGCGGCGGCGGCGTTCCGCTCCACCGGCGTCGCGCCGGCGGCCCGGACCTTATCGACGAGCCAATCCTCGGCGAAGTAACACCACCACGCGCCTTCGGCTTTCCCGCTCGAGAGCCGGTACGCCGCGACGTAGTCGCCGGCGGAAATCGAGCCCGCGGGAAGTTTGACGGCCTTGAACGCAAGGTTGAACATTTCCGCGACGACGGGGTGGGTCGTCTCGTGGATGGCGGCGTCGCGGTAGGGACCGTGCACTTCTACGTGTTTGACGTTGCATGCCGCGGCGGCCAGCAACACCGCCGCCGGTACGGCGAACGCGACCTTTCGCGCGAGTATAATGACCTCCTCGGGAAGGCCGACGCGCCGGCGCGCGAGTATTACGCGCCGACGTTGCCGGCGTCGGCCGTGCGTGCGTTTCGACCCGTTACGTCGGGAGATAGTTTAACGCGGGCCGACCCGAGGGGGCCGGCCCGCATATACGCCCGCCGCGTTTGAGAGGCTGTTTAAGGCGGCGCAAAGTTTTCCCTCACGTAATCGCGCACCCACCTGCTCACGATCAAATCGTGGGGCGCGAAGAGCTCGTCGTTTACCCGGGAGGCGTATTTCTCGGCCAGCTCGCCCCACGTCACGGCGCCCGCCATTTTGATAATCGCCGGCGGGTCGGCGAGATATCTCTCGATCATAGCGGCCAGGCTTTTCTCGCCCAATCGGCCGAGCGAAAATTCATCTTTGAACTCGGGCAGAGCGCCGGCGAGGCCGCCGGAATCGCACGCGCCGCCGCAAAATACCTCCCTTTCGGCGTCGACCTCCAGGACCAGGGCGGGGCAAAACGCCTCCGCGGCCGGCTTCCTTGACAACTCGGCGTCCCCCAGGATCTCCTCCCGCAACCGGCGCTCCGAGCAGAAAAAACCGGGCGCCGCCAGCCAGGGTTTTTCCAGGATGTCTTTGAATATGGGGCGGCGGCCTTTCGCGCCGCGGCCTTGCGCCGAGTACAACAACCAGCCGACCTTCATGGGCGAGCCCAGGCTCTCTATGTACTCGAGCGTTCCCAGGACGTCTCCCGCGTCGCGCGCTTGCAGCACCGCGGCGGCGCACCACGGGATGCCGACGTCGGTCGCGCCGCGGGCGGCGGCGGCGAGGTCGTCGAAAGCCCCCCGTCGCCCCGCGAACTTGTCGTGAGCTTCGCCTACGCCGTAAAAGGTGAATTGGAGATAGCCGACGTCGGTGGCCCGAAAGCGGCGCCAAACGTCGCGCTCGGCGCGCGCCAGGCCGACGCCGTTGGTGGCGACGAAACTGTCGGGGCCCAGCAGCTCGAGCTCGGCGGCGGATTCGAATATGTCGACGAAATCGGGCCGGCCGGTCGGCTCGTCGAGCAGGAAGAAGTCGACGTTCTCGAAGAGTTCCCGCGCCGCGGCCAATTCCCGGAGTACGGCCTCGACGTCTTCGGTCGGCATCGTCGCGTGGTCCCGCGAGCCCTCGGCCCAGCAATGCCGACAGCGGTTGGTACACGGGTTGGCGCGGATGTTCAACGCCAGCGCTTCGTAATGTACGGCGTCCATGAACCGCTCAGGCCTAAAAGATATCGACGGGGGCGCGGCCGATTAACCGCGGTGCGACGGCGGCGCGAGATACGCCCGCTCGTTTTTACCGGAGGCGTTCAAACGTTAGTGTCTGATTGTACCGTGCCGCGCCTTAGGCTTTCTTGGCGCTCTCCCACAACCCCACGGCGGCTCCGGCCGGGTCTTCGAATAGCGCGTACCAGCCCATATCGCCCACAGCCGTTTTAGGCTTCGTTATCTTGCCGCCGCCGGCCTCGACTTCCTTCGCTTTTTCGTCGACGGAGGCGACGAAGATGTAGACCACGCAACCGGCCTCGCCGCACGTGCACGGCTCTTTGACGAGGTTGAACCCGCCGCCGGGGCCGTCGTCGGGCGTCCACATGGCGTAATTCGTCGCCGGGTCGACCTCGACCTTCCACCCGAAGACGTTCTCGTAGAACGCCTTGGATTTCGCGAGGTCCGTCGTCGGAATCTCTATGTGGCATATTCCGTGCATAAAAACTCCTTTTCCCATCCGTTACGATTAAGCAGGTTTATTTAATGAATTTCTTTTTTACCCATTCCAGTTGGTCGATACCGAATTGGAAATCGTCTTTCTTGTCCGGGTACTTCTCGGCGCCCTCGCGGAAGGCGGCGACGGCGTTTTCGTACCGGCCTTTCCCGGCGGCATTACCTCCCGCCCATTCGGCGAGGCCCAGGTAGCCGTCGGCCAGTATAAGGCCGAAGCCCGCCTCCGGCGACACTTCCGTGGCTTCGCTCACTTCTTTAGCGACCTCGACGTAGTAATCGAGAGATTTCTTAAAATTTTCCGACGCGCCGCCCGCGTCGCCCAGCGAGAGCTGGTGCATCCCCTTGGCCCAATAGGCCATCGCGAAAGGTCCGGGCCCTTTGCCCAGTTCCTCGCGCCAGCGGATGCAGTCCTCGGCGGCTTTGAGGCCCGCTTCGAAGTGCCGCCTCTCGCGGGGCAGCGTATCGCCCGGCCAACATTCAGCGAGGTCGGCCGAGAGGTTGTACGACAGGACGTTGGCGAAGTCGACGCGCTTGGCTGAATCCTCGGCGGAGGTCGCGGCTTCGGCCTGGCGAAGGCCCTCGGCTATGCCGGCGTTGGCGACCTCGACGTAGCCGTCGAAGGTCTTGCCCTCCCACTCCCGGCCGTAGAAACTTATCTGGGCGAACGAGTATAGCTTGCGCCGCTCCTCGTCGTTGAAGCCGGCCACGAAGTCGGCCACGGCGGTTGCGCCGCCGGCCTCCATCCGCGTTCGCATCTCTTCCCAGTGGATTTCCGGAAACGCCGCTTTCGCCTCCATGCTTTTACTCCCTTCGGTTTCGCCGGGCGCCTCGT
>CBFCYS010000165.1:0-5061 GCA_965602215.1 uncultured bacterium | reverse complement strand
CCGGCGCGCCGAGAGCTTCCGCGAACGCCGCGCCTACGGCCACGAAGACGCCGTTTCTGTTCGGTACCCAAACCGCATCCACATCCGAAAGGCGGGAGGGGAGGGATGCGCCCATTCGGGCCAACCGGCGCGGGAGCAAGTCGCGGAACCAAGGCAACGAAACGACGCGGCAATCGATTCCGTAGAAGAAGCACAGTTTCCGGGCCGCGCGGGCTTCCTCTCGCGCCGCACGGTGGCCGTAGTCGAAAGTGAGCGCCAACGTCGCCCCTCGGTACCGCCGGGCGAGCGCCAGGTTGAGAGCGGAATCCAGGCCGCCGGAGAGGAGCACGACGGCGTTATATTTCCGGGACGTACGACGCGGCATATTTCGGCGACTCCTCGACCGTAACCCGGCGCAACTTCGCGCCCAGCGCTTCGAGCTGCGGTGCCAACCTCTCGTAAACGAAACCCGCCACGTTTTCCGCGGTGGCGTTGCGGGTAGAAAAAGCAGGTAGCTCGTTCAAGTTCTGGTGGTCCAAGACGTCGAGCACGTCGTCAAGGTGCTTACTTAATTCTTTGAAATCTACGGCTATCCCGATCTCGTTCAGAGTTGCGGCTTCGGCGACGGCCGTCACGGCGAAGTTGTGGCCGTGCAGCCTCTCGCACGAGCCGTCGTATCCGCGGACGGCGTGCGCGGCGGCGAAGCGCCCCTCAACTTTGACGAGATACGGCATAACCCTTTAAATCTCCACCGGCCTGGTTTCGGGCTTTTTCCCGTGAGCCATTTCTATTAATAACTCGTACAGCAGGTCCGCCTTACTTTCCAGTTCGGCCGGCGTACCGGAGTTGTCGACGACCGCGTCCGCCCGGGCAAGCTTGCGGCGTTCGCCGAACTGGCGGGATTGGCGGGCGTAGAAATCCTCCTCGCCGTACGTGCCGCGCGACCGTTCCTTGCGTACTCTCTCCGGCGCGTCCACAAAGACGACGACGTCAACCGGCAATACGGGACCCCATTCTACTATAAGAGCGGCGTCTATGACAACTACGGTCGCGTTTTTGTAGGCCGCCAGTTCCCCCTTTATTCGTTCCAACAAAGCCGGATGAACGACAGCATTCAAACGCGCCGCCGCCTCCTTGGACGCGAAGGCGGCTCGAGCTAAAGCGTCCCGGTCGACGTCGCCGCTATCCGTGAAGACCGAAGGCCCGAACGCGGCCCGCAATTCCCGTTTTACGCGGGCCGACGTTTCCACAACGTCGTGGCCTGCAGCGTCCGCGTTAATAACCGGGACGCCTTTTTTCGACAATAGCTCGGCGACGGTACTTTTCCCGGCGCCGATGGCTCCCGTTAGGCCTATTACGAGCGGTTTCGACATATTATCCACGTGTAATTTCTAACATTATATAAAACGAAAGGCAAGTTATTTCCTTGTTTATTTAAAGGTTGCGTGATAATATCCTTTAAGTGAGAATAAGTTCATATTTTTCGGCTATTCGTTGGCTATCTATAGTTCTAATCCTAATCGCGGCCGCCCCGGCCTTAGGCGACTACACCGACTTCCGGCAGGATTTATTTTCCGGAATAAAGGGGATGTCGGAAGTAGAGAAAGCGATGTTCGAGGAGGTTAATCGCGTACGGGGAGAACAAGGCCTGGCGCCGCTGGCGTTAGACGACGGCTTAACGGCCGCAGCCCGTCAGCACTCCGACGAGATGAAAAGGCTTTACTATTTCTCCCACGAGTCGCCGACGCCCGGCCTACGAAACGTTTTGGACCGCATTTACGCCGCCGGCCTGACCGACATCTCGGTCGCCGAGAACCTGGCCTCCGAGAACAGCGTACCGCCTTCGGCCGACGCGGACGAGATAGGTCGCAAACTCACCGAGCTACTACTCGCGAGCGAATACCATCGAGAAAACATCCTCGACCGCCGCTTCACGCACTCGGGCATAGGGTGCGTAGCGTCCGAAGAGGGAACCCTTTTCTGCACCCAGGTTTTTTCCAAACGTTCTATAAAATTCAAAAAGATTAGACTTAAGCGGGAGACCGCCGACGTCCTGAAGGTAACCTTGACGCTACAAACCGACGATATGGTCGGCGTATGGTTGGACGAGGTTAATACCAGGATATCCGAACCCGAAAACGGTTCCGTTGCTATCGACTTGTGGTTCCGTATCGCGGACGGCCCGCGCAAAGTGGTCTTCGCGCGCCGGCCTACGGACGAATACGGCACCATGAAGGGCTTTTTTTTGGGCAAATTCGACCCCGCGGAGCCGATCGACTTCAGCGCCGGAATAACGGATGTCGACGTTACGTCCGAAAAACGAGAGCGCGGAGAATCGGTCATCTACGTCCTCGAAGCCGAGGGGGAGTTATTAACGGACGCCGAAAGTTTGAAGATAGCGGACGGTAACGTCCAGGACGGTATAACGTTGAAAGGTAAAAAATTTAAAGCGGAATACCCCATATTGGCCGGGTCCGGCCTGCACGAAATATATTTCGTAATAGGTAACGAAGCCGCCCACGGATTGAAAGTGGACGCCGACCGCCCGCTCGCGGAGGCTTTCCGCCAAACGGTGCCGGGAGATTAACGCCGTTATGAAAGCAGAAACGGTCGCCGAACGTAAAAGCGAATTAGTTGCCGAGATCGCGGAGCTTAAAAAAGCCAAAAACGCGGCCTTCTTGGTCCATAATTACCAGATCCCCGAAATACATGACATCGGGGACTTCGTCGGCGATTCATTAGGCCTGGCCCAGGTCGCGGCGCAAACCGACGCCGACCTCATCGTCCTGTGCGGCGTTCGGTTTATGGCCGAGACCGCGAAGCTGCTCAACCCCGGGAAAGTGGTGCTCTTGCCCGAGCAGGACGCGAATTGCCCTATGGCGCAGATGGTCCGGCCGGGGGACGTTTTGGCGCTCAAGGAGAAACATCCCGACGCGGTCGTCGTATCGTACGTAAATACGACCGCGGCGACCAAGGCCGTTTCCGATATTTGCTGTACGTCGGCCAACGCCGTAAAAGTCGTCTCCTCCATCCCGGAAGGCCGAGAGATTATCTTCACGCCCGACCAGCACCTGGCCGCGTACGTGCGTAAAATTACCGGGCGCGATTTGATAATCTGGCCGGGTTGTTGCCCGACCCACGCCCGCATTACCGCGGAGATGGTCCTGGAGGCCAAGGGGGAACACCCGCGGGCCAAAGTCGTCGTGCACCCGGAATGTCCGATGGACGTAATAGAGATGGCGGACGCCGTGCGTTCCACGAGCGGCATGCTCAAGTACTGCGCCGAGTCCGACACCTCCGACTTTATAATAGGGACAGAGAAGGGGATGTTATATCCGCTTAAAAAACACTGTCCCGATAAAAACTTCTGGCCCGTGGCCGAGGAAACGGTCTGCCCGAACATGAAGCTGACCAAGCTCGAGAGCGTTCGCGACGCGTTGAAGAAAACGCAATACGAGATAACGATACCACCGGATGTCGCCGAGCCCGCCCGACGGGCGATAGACCGGATGATGGAGATAGGGCGGGAAAGCGGGAACTGAGCTGCACTTTGGCTTTACCGTTAAATACGGAGGGGGATGACGTGGTATCCCGAGCCCTACCGGAGGACGTGGGCTCGGGCGACATGACGACGAAGCTTCTCGGCACAGGCGGGGCGCCGGCTCGAGCCGCGATCGTCGCCCACGACAGTGGCGTCCTGTTCGGCATCGAATTGGCGCGGCGCGTCTTCCGCCAGTTGGACCGCCGGGTGATCTTCAATGCGGTGGTTGAGGACGGCCGCAAGTTCTCCCCCGGCCAGGTCGTCGCGAGGTTGCAGGGACCGGCCGGGCCTATTTTAGCGGGCGAAAGGGTAGCATTAAACTTCATACAACGGCTTTCGGGTATCGCGACGTTAACGGCGGCGTTCGTCGCGCGCGCCGACAACATAACGGTGACGATACTCGATACGCGGAAGACGACCCCCGGCCTGCGCTCGCTGGAGAAGGCCGCGGTAAAGGCGGGAGGCGGAGAAAACCATCGCCTGGGCCTTTACGACGGCGTTATGATCAAAGACAACCATAAAAGGTTGTGCGGCGGCATCGCCGAAGCCGTTAAACGGGCGCAGGAGACCCGAAGCCGCGGCGTGCCGATTTACGCCGAAGCGGAGACGGTGGCGGAGGCGGAGGAGGCCGCCGCCGCGGGGGCCGACGTCGTTATGCTCGATAATTTCGACCCGGACGGCGCGAGCGACGCCTGCCTCGCCGTAAACGGCCGCGCCGCCGTGGAGGTCTCGGGCGGCGTAACATTGTCGAACGTAGCCGCGTACGCGCGTACGGGCGCGTCGCGCATATCCGTAGGCGCGCTGACCCATTCCGCGCCGGCGATCGATTTCTCCCTGGAAGTGGAGGTTTAAACCGCCGGGGGTAACGCTATGGCTGAAGATTTCCTAAACGACCGCCATAAAATATTTTACTCTATCGGCGAGGTTTCGGCCCTCACCGGCCTGAAAAGCCACATCCTCCGGTACTGGGAATCGGAGTTCCCGACGCTCCGGCCCGAGAAGAGATCCAACGGCCGGCGCGCGTACCGCAAGGCCGATATCCTATTGATATTGGGTATAAAAAAGTTGTTATACGAGGAAGGGTATACTATCGCCGGGGCCCGTAAGAAACTAACCGCGGCGCGGCGGCGGCCTAACCAGGACAAGGATATGATCACCGAACTTCGCGGCGACCTGGAGAACTTATTGGGCGTCCTTCGAACCGAGAAAAGGAAGAAGCGGTAACCGCTCCGGGTGGGATACGGCTTGCATTTAAAAATCCGATTTAGTATAATATGCCGTCGTACGTCTGACGTACGGCGATTAAATACGGGGCGTAGCGCAGTCTGGTAGCGCACCTGGTTCGGGACTAGGGGGTCGCTGGTTCAAATCCAGTCGCCCCGAATTTAAAACAAGGGACCCCTCCGCGGGTCCCTGTTTTTTAGCCGGGCGACTTTAGGGAAGGGGTACTATGACCGTACGTAAAGAAGCAACCGTTCAACACGGCTTCTCGCAAGAAGAGATCGCCGAGGCCGTCACAGACAAGAATGTCTGTGCCACAG
>CBFCYS010000164.1:0-5118 GCA_965602215.1 uncultured bacterium | reverse complement strand
AAGATAGAGATGCTGCGGATGCTATACCTGGGTGTTCTAAAGGCCGCCGAAGGCCCGGTTGAAATAGACGACACCGAGGGGTTTTTGGACGGCCACGATATAACGCACGTCGTCCCCAGGGATTACCAAGCAACGCCGCAGCTCGAAGAGGTCGCGTGGGTAATGCGTTTCGTAGCCGACTCCGACGAGGACCCGTTGACGCTGCTATTCCCGGAGGAGGAATGAGCCGAAGGCACAAAAACGACCCCGAACGCGAGATAAAGCGTCGGGCGCAACGCTTTGCTAATCCCGGTTGTGGGCGTTGCCGCGGCGGCGGGATTATAGGCCGGCAACTAATGCCCGATGGTTCGACGCAACCCATGATTTGTATGTGCGCATACGGTGGCTTCCCGGAACTTAAGAAGCAGGTAAAGGAAACCGATGGCAAAAGGAACGTATCACCGCGTTAGGGACGGTCAGGGCTTAGTATATCTGGCCGAGTGGTATTACGGCGACTCGGCGGCGTGGACGCATATCTTTTACGCGAACCTCGATATTTACGGCGACGACTTCGAGATGATACCGGCCGGAAGCAAGGTGTATATACCCGACCTGGAGGTATCCGATGTCGTCGAGTCCTATACCGGCCCCGCGGTAACGATGCAACGACATAAGCAGAACCCGGTGCGTACCGGGTCATTGAAAGGGTCGTGGCGTATTGAACAGGAAACCACGGGCACGAAGTTTATTGTCCTAACATTCGAGGGCGAAAGGCAGGCGGCGGAGTAAATGGCGACCGAAATAAAACTCGGACCAGACGGGCCGGGGTACGCAGCGGCTAAGATGGGCCTCGGGCCTTCGCAGGTGAGCGGTGCGTCGGGTAGTGCCGCGGAATTCCCGTTAGGCGTAGTGTCGCCGCGCACCCCCGGCATGGTGGGCGCGCCGGCCGGGCCGCCGAAGGCGAAGAAAGAAAAGTCAATGTTTATACCGAACATGCTGCGCGTAGCGGTCGAGGAGATGTGGGGTCATCATTACGGGTACTTTGACGCGCTGGTAGCGAATAACCTCGACGAGCGCCACGTACTCTACAAGGGCCAAATGATAACGATACCCGCGCGCGGGAAACGCTCGAAGATGATGCAGGCTAAAAAATGGAGAGACCGTTTTGGTAGTTCTTAACCCGATATTTTTTATGAACGTTACACGTAAACACGACGGCGCGAAAGTCGTTGTAAAAGGCGTTAAGTCGATAACCGTCGAGATGACGCGCAAAAAACCAGCGGACGTTTGCAAGATAGAGTTTCCTAATCATAAAGCGTTCACGCTCGACGTTTTTAGTGAAGGCGATGATATAGGTGTGGCGATAGGTTTTAAAGAATTCGCCGTCGCGCCGGTGTTCCTCGGTACGATAAAAGAAATCGAGCCGAACCTACCCTTAAAAATTACTTGTGAGAGCGTAGCCGGTGCGGCGCGTAAGAACGCATACAAGGAAACGTACGCGAACGCAACCTGGGCCGATATAGCGAAGGATGCGTTGTCGAGGGGCGGAATGGTGCCTTGTCTATCACCATTCCCGGCACCAACGAAGCCGCCGACGAAGTTTCGGGTTGCCGGCCAAACTCCCGCCGAAGTTTTAAATACCATCGCCGAGGAAACCGGCTTTTGCTGGTATGCAATACCGGGTACTTCGGACGGTTATTTTGGCCCGCCGGGTGAACCACCCCAGGGTGTTAACGAGCGACGGTTCATATTTACGGTAGGGATAAATGCGTTTACCGAGGGGTGCGAAATTGAATATATAAAAAGTCGGCGGATTAAAAAGGTAACGGTCGTATTGCCGGACGCCGATTATAAACTTCCGACGGCGACGGGGGTATTCAAGGCGACTGATTACAAGGACGGCGACGCGGAAAAAACTATACGCAAGGACCCGGTGTCGAAGCCGACGCCGGATAAAGCTGCGGAGGCCGCCGAGCAAGAATACCTGAAACTATCTACCTCGGGTTTCAAGGGTTCATTTAAAGCTGTCGGCAACCCGTACATAACGCAAGGCTCGCGGATTGCGCTTAGCGTGCCAAACTATGACGGCGCAGACCAGCAAGGGGCAACGGCGAAAGGCTCCATTGAATACTACCACCCCGTAGCCGGTCGGCGCCACGTTACCGTCGAGAGCGTCGAGCACCACTTCGGCGACGGTGCCTACGAAATGGACGTTACGGTCGCGGGAGGGTACGAATAATGCCGCCTGATACTTTTACCGAGATGATAAACGCCGTCATAAAAAAGGACCCTCTATTTACCGTCGGCACGGTCAAGACGGTGGACGAAGCCGAGATGACATGTACTGTAACGCCCGAGGACGGCGGCCAGGACATAGAGGACGTACCCCTTCGGATAATGCGTTACGCCAGCGCCGTTGGTTTTACGGCCATCCCGGTACTCAATACCGAAGCGATAGTGTTATGGCTCGGGCCGCAACGCCCTACCATCTTCCGCGTTCAAGAGTGGGACAAAGTAATTATTCAGAATAAGGACGGCCACGGCGTCATCGTTAAAAAGGGCGGGGTGCTGTTGGGGATTGAGGCCGGCGCTACGCACCCGGTAGCGTGGGGGGACTCGATAGCAACGTATCTCACGCAGATACAGGTAGCCGTGAACGGCCTCGGCGGCGCCCTACCCGCTCCCCCTACCGTTAGCAGCGCGGAGGTTATGACATCGTAAGGCAAATAGACTTCGTAAGCATCGCCCGCGACGAGAACCTGGACATCGTTCTCGCCCCGCCCGCGCCCGAGGTCGGCGCGTTAACCGCTGAATTTACTATCACCACCCAGGAGGGCGACGTTGCGTTAAAGCGCGACCTCGACGAGCTTATCCATACGCCGATGTATACAAGAATCGATAACCCCTTCCGCGGCCATCGCTTCGAGGAATTAACGCAAGCGCCGCAGGGGGCGAACGTGGTACGCGATATCAAGCGCAAGTGGCGTGAGCTGGTGAAGGGTGATTCCCGCGTCGACCCCGCAACAGCGGTAGTGAGCTGGGACGGCGCGAACTATATCTTTATCGTGAAATCTAAACTTACCGGCGAGCTGGTGTCGGTAACGTTGTGAGGTAACTATGGCGACGTTCAAAACCGAGCAACAAATGTTCGACGACATTCAGGCGTACGCGACCGACCAACTCCCCACGCTTACCAACTGGAGCGCGGAGTCGATAGAATACGCCTTCGCCCGGCTCAATGCGTACGCGCAATCTATGTCATGGAAAATACTCTACATCGACTACTGCAATATTTGGCCGACGATAGCCGACGCCGCCGGCCTGCGGAATTGGTACGAGGTGTTCGGTATAACGTGGGTGGGCGAAGCCGCCGACGAGGCGCGTCAAACGGTTTTGGCTACCTTCCGCAACCGGATGCTCGGGACGGCGGGATGGTACGAAGCTACTGCAGTAGATCAGTTCGACGACGTTACCGAGGCCCATTTCTTCGCCGGTATTTACGGCGCGAATTCCTGCGCCCTTATGATACTTCATAGCGGCGGGGATTGTATGGAGGACACCGTTACCGCCGTTCAGGCTTATTTCGATAACGTTAACCGCAAAGTCGTAGCCATTGAATTACGGGTTATTACATACCGCGATATGGAAGAGTTACTGGAGTTGATGGCTGATGCCCCGGCCCCATAATCAAGAGTTCCTTTCGCTTTACCGTAAGAAACCTTTTTGCGACCTTGACCGCGTGAACCTTCGCGTGTTCGTGGAGGCTATGAGACGCGAGCTTGGCGTCGATGATTTAGGCCACGCCTTACACCTCGACGGAATAAACGACTACGCCCAAATAGTTGACCCCGGCTGGGGCGCGAACGAAGCCCTTAATATCACCGGCGAAATCTCGATTGAGTTCTGGGCGTACTGGGAGAACGTCGGCGTTGACGTGGATATTATTTGTTGCAAGGGCGCGAACACCTACCAGGTGGCTACGAGCGCCGCGGCTAATAATTCGTTGGTGTTCACGCCGGCCGCGGGCACGACCGTTACCTCGGGCCTCGATACCTTTCCCTCCGCGCAGTGGAACCACGTCGTCGTAACGTGGAACGACGCGACGGGCATCGGTAGGATTTACGTCAATGGAGTAGATACCCTTGCCGCGATAGTGGGTGCGGGGCCGATAGCGGGTAACGTGGCTAACTGGTTTTGGGGGCAAGGGGCCGCCGGAGCGAACCCGTTTATGGGGTGGCTTGATGAGTGTAGGGTTTGGGGCCGGGAACTTTCCCAGGCCGAAGTAACGGAACTCTACAACGCCGGTGTTGGGTATTTTATGGACGCCGAAATGTTCGCAAGCGACGTCGGCTACGACTACGAGTTAAGGGGATGTTGGCACTGGGACGAGGGGGCCGGAATCGTCGGCGCGGACTCTTCGGGTAACTCCGCGCAGGCGGATTTAATGCTGGGGGCCACGTGGATTGAAGGGCACCTTGAAGTCCCGGACTGCTTTACGACGGTAGCGGATAGGGTATACGACGCTACCTTTATACCGACGGCGCGGAACCTTGAACTTGATGAGTGGGGCGCGGTCCTCGATAACCCGAGGGCTGGCGGGCCGCCCGCTACCGAAACAGACCCCGCATACCGCTTGCGGTTGTTAGCGCAGATGCAACTTGCGAATAACTGCCTGACCGTTCAAGCGGTAACGGATGCCGTTAACGCCATAGGCGCTACCTACCTTCCCGTTATAACGGTTGAGCGTATTCACGAGTATTACAAGGGCCATTACGGTTTAGGCGGGCCGGATTACGGGAGACGCGCCGACGCGCCGATAGCGGGGCCGACGGCGGGGGATGATTGCCTCGGGCCGATACACGGCCTTAGCGACCACGACTATTTGACGTTTGGGGTCGAGTTAAACCGCTCGCCGACTGTGGCGGAGGCGTGGGAGCTCGTAGCCGGAACGCCCGGAGGACTTCCAGGGATATACGATATAAAACCCGCGCAAACAAGAGGCCATATCATAACCGATATGGGCTTGCCCGCCCCGCCAAGATATAGGATGCATTCGTGGGCGTACTCTTTAGGATTAGCGCCGTTGTCGTGGGACGATAACTTTTACCGCACCGCCGGGGTTGGGGCGCCGCCGTGGGA
>CBFCYS010000163.1:0-5240 GCA_965602215.1 uncultured bacterium | reverse complement strand
TAGCCATAGCGGTCTCCTATTCCTGTTCGTCTAGTACCATCTCGATGGCTTTTTTTGGACACTCGGCGGCGCAAATGCCGCAACCTTTGCAATGAGCGTAATCGAAGCCGACCATTTTCTCGTCTTCGATAAGGATCGACGTGTCCGGGCAAAAAATCCAACAAATAAGGCAATTGTTACAAGCTTCCGGATCCAATATCGGCTTAAACGTTCGCCATGAGCCGGTCTCGTACTCCTCGGCGTTGCCCGCCTCCGTGATCAAGCCGCCCAGCGGTACTTCTTTCCAGCCTTTCTTTTTTTCCATCTTTACGTTGCCTCCGGTTATTAACTGGCGGCGCCGCGTACTTCGTCGTACGCCCTTTTCACCGCGGCGACGTTATCGGCCACGATTTTCTCGGATTTCGCGCCGAACTTCTTTTCGAACGTTTCGTTGACCCAGGGCAATTCGACCAGGCCTACGACTTTTACCAAGGCGCCCATCATCGGCGAGTTGGGCATGTCGCGACCCATCGTCTCGAGCGAGATTTTCTTGGCGTCCACGACGAATATTTGTTCTTTGCCTACGCCTAATTTAGCGGCGAGCTCGGCCGGATCGTGGGAAGAGTTTACCAAGACCTTGCCGCCTTTTTTCAACCCCTCGGTTACGGCGATGGTCCCCAGAAGGGTGGAGTCCAGCACTACCACTACGTCCGGTTCCGTGATGAAGTTGTGGAGGTAGATGGGGCCGTCGCTGAGGCGGGTAAAGCCCTGTATCGGCGCGCCCGAGCGTTCGGGGCCGTAATCGGAGAAACCTTGGACGTATTTACCGCCCTCGAACGCCGCCTCGGCGAACAACATCGCAGCGGTTTTTACGCCCTGGCCGCCGCGGCCGTGCCACCGGATTTCGACGATTTTATCCGGCAAATCTTATCACCTCGCTAGGTTGAAGGTTTGTATTCGGCGTGCGAGAAAACGCGCGGAGGCGACCGGTACATCTGCTCGGCCTTCCGACAACGCCGCCGATAGACTCAAGTAGCCGTAAAGGGCTTAATTTTGGGGGTAGTTTATACCATTATTTAACGAATTAATTTAATGCAGCCTCTTTGCGCTTAAAAATTATAACATAAAGTCGTTTCGGTGAGAAATATTTTTTAATTCGTTCCGCCGGAAATCCCCACGAGGGCGGGGCTGCGGCGCGAAACGCCTTTTTACTTGATTATTAAGGGTGAAACCATTATATTAAGGCCGTTACGAATAGATGAGGTGTTAATATGAAATCGACCATACGTCTTTTATTGCCGGTCGCGGCGTTGGTAGCTTTAGCGGGTTCGCCCGCTACGGCGAGTTTCGGCGAGATAGCGGCGTCGTTTCCCGCGCCCGCGCCGAAGCCCATCGCGCTTACATGGGCGGACGGCAGCTTATACTGCTTCTGCCAATCGGCGCCTTACCTCATTTGGGAGCTCGGGCCGGCCAACGGGAAAGTACTCGGGTCGTTCAGGTTCGGGAGAACCGCCGGAGATACCGCCGGGCTGGCCCACGACGGTAAATACTTTTGGGCCGGTAATACGGAAACCGATTACATTTACCGCTTCGAGTGGGGCGGCAGCGTTGCTTCCTCTTTTAAAGTGAATTGGAATTTCGGCCAAGGCCTTACGTGGTCGGGCTTACATTTGTGGGCTACCGAGATAGGCACGAAGTGGTCGCACGGGTATTATCAGATACGCGTTGACGGCAAGGTAATAAGGTCTTATACGTCTTTCTACGAGCTTTTCGACCCCGCCTGGGATGGGAAAAACCTTTGGACGGGCGAATACGACGATATTTCGGAAGACTATCGCGTCGTTGGTTTTGATCCCGTCCGGGGTGCGGTCGTCGGTTCGTTCGCGTCGCCCGCCGACGAGCCGTGGGGGGCGGCGTACGACGGCCGATACTTATGGCTCAGCACGGCAGCCGGCGACGGCCGCCTGTGGAAGATCGATATCCGGGGCGTCGGCGTCGAACCCCAATCATTGGGTCGCGTCAAGACTTTGTTCCGGTAACCGAAAGTCGGAAGAAAAGAACGAGCCGGGCGGCGACGCCCGGCTTTTTTAGTCGACTAATTTCGGGCCCTTCATTTTCCGATCTCTTGCCGCCCGGCGATCGCTTTCGCGAGCGTAACTTCGTCGGCGAAGTCGAGGTCGCCGCCCACGGGCAGACCCCGCGCGATACGCGTAACTTTGACGTCCAGCGGTGACAGCAGCTTGGCGATGTAGTAGGCCGTAGTATCGCCTTCGACGTCGGGGTCGGTGGCGACTATCACCTCGACGGCCTCGTGGCTCTGGGCCCGTTCCACGAGTCCGGCCATCCGCAGTTGGTCGGGGCCTATGCCTTCCAACGGCGATATGACGCCCATCAGGACGTGATAGACGCCGTTGAATTCGCCGGTCCGTTCGACGAGGGCGATGTCGGCGGGTTCCTCCACGACGCAGATGAGGCGGCGGTTGCGCGTGTCGTCGGCGCATACGCCGCAGCGGTCTCCCTCGGTCAGGTTGCCGCACTCGCGGCAAGGACTTATGTGTTTTTTAACGTCGTTGAGCAGCAGCGCCAGATTCTCGACGTAGCCTTCCGGGGCTTTTAAGAGGAAATAAGTCAACCGTTGGGCGGTTTTTCGCCCCACGCCCGGCATCTTGGTCAGCTCGTTTACGAGTCTATCTATCAGTTTGCTCTGTCGCGCCATTGGACCTGTCCGACCCCGGTGAGTTGTTTTCGGTAATGTTAGTGTAGCGGTGGTGGGAAGTAAAGGGCGGCCTTGCGGCCGCCCTCATTAGCTTATTCGCCTACGTTAACCGGCTTTACGCCGCGGGTTCGGAAGGAGGCGTCGGCGCCGGCGCTGCAGTCTTCTTCTTCTTTTTGGTCAGGAGGACGATGATAACGATGATGATAACGATTACGATTATGACGCAGAGGATAATACCGATGATAACCGCGATATTACTACCGCCACCGGTCGCGGCCCCCTTGTAGGTAACCGTCATTTCGGTGTCGGTGTTAATGAGCTTATCGAGGGTGTATTCCCAAGAAACGGTATTACCGGCGACCGTACCGTTGCTGTCGACTACTTCGCCGGGGGCGTTCAAGATGTACGTGAATTTATAATCGGTAAGCGACGACGTGTCCTCCACGTCCATTTTAAGCTGGACAAGCTGCTTGAAGACCAGCGTGTCGTCGGACGCGTCGAGTGAGAACGTTTGTTTCAGCTTGTCGCCTTCTAAGGCGAAGACGCCGTGGCCGTTGAGGTCCGTAACGCTTTTAAAGTCGATGTAGTAGGTGGCCTCGGGGACGCCGCCCTCCGTTTCGCTGATCGCGATATCGCGGACCGTAACGGGCGCGCCCTCGTATTCCGCCATAATCTCTTCTTCGGTGAACGAAAGCTTGGGCGCCGCGCTCATGTCGAGGCTGCCTTCTTCCGCGTCTTCACCGGTGCTTCCGCCGGTCCGGTCGTATCTTACCTTTATCGTCCCCGAACCGTCGGGATTCACCGTGAGTTCCTGGTCGTAGTTAATACAACCCGCCAGGGCGACCAGGGCGACCGCGAGGGCCGCAATGCCCAGCATTTTCAAGCGCATAAAGTTCTCCTCCTAATTATGAAAGCGTGTTGGAGCGGTGGTGTACCTTTAACGCGCCGAAAACCCGCCACCGGGCCGAGGCGCTTAAGATTGCCGACATTCTAACAACGAACGCCCCGCCTGTCAACCGCAATTTCCGTCCGTAACGGGCATCACTCCTTCAGGGACTTCGCGGTCATTATAATTTCGTCCAGGTTGGCGAAATCGTAGAGCGGCCATTCCCACGTTACCGTCCGGCCGTCATCGCCCACGGTCCCGCCGGTATCGATGACCCGACCCGGCATGACCACCGTGTACGTGAACGTGTATCCTTCGAAAAGGGCGCGAGCGAGTTCTTCGCTTTCCTTCGTAGGTTCTTCCGGTTCTTCCTCGCGTTCGTTAAGGATAACTTGCTTAAATAGGAATTCGTTGCCGTCCTGTTGGAACGTCAATTCCTGGTTTTTGAACGCGCCGTGGCCGTTAAGCTTTTCGACGTCGTCGAACGCGAGGACGAGACGGGTATGTTCGCGGCGCTCGTCTCCCTCGCCTTCCAACTTGGCCCAATTCTCCTCGATTCGTACGCCCTTTAAATCGGCGAAGGCCGGGCCCAGGTCGTCGCTTATCTCGGGCTGAGCGGGTTCTTCTTCGGGTTGGCCTTCTTCCTCGTCGCCGACGTAGCGGACCCACGTATCCACGACTATACGGCCGGAACCGTCGTTCTCGAAGGTGGTGTGCTGCTCGTACGAAATGCACCCGGCGACCACGGCCAAGGCACCGCATAACGCCAAGGTTTTTACGAGACGACGCATATTCATATTGACCTCGCTTTTCCGAATCACGCTTTTTCCAGGGCTTGGGCCAGATCGGCGATAACGTCTTCCGCGGGTCGCGATGGCCGCCATCCCGGAGTTGAAGGCCGGCGCCGCTTCCGCGCCCTCCAGCGCCGCCACGTCCCGTTCGAACGCCGCGGTGGTGGGATTGGCGAAGCGGCTGTAGAAGTAGCCCTCGGTTTCGCCGGCTACCAGCGCCCGGCCCTCGTCGCCGAAGGGAAAGGCGAAGGACGCCGTTTGATAGATGGGAACGGATAACGCGCCCGTGTCTTTATCGACGGGCGCCGTACCTCGCGCCGCGCGGGTATGGAACTTTGGCCTTTTCATTGAAGATGGAAATCGCTCGCCGTCGGCGGTAGAAACCGATACGGCGGGATTATAGACTTACGGGGGAGGGTCTGTCAAGTTTATTGTCCGGGGGGCGCGGTAGCGGTTACGGGTGATAGCGGGATTTGAGTTCGACGGGGGCCTATCGAGCTTTTCCCGCCCCTATTACCCTAAACAGCTTGGCGCCTGACTCCTCACCCCACGACCTGACCGGAAGGACGCGTGCGGGATAGAACTTCCGGGCGCGGGTTAGTAGTCGGAGTAGACAAGGGGCTTAAGCCCCTTGTCCGGGGGCGGCGCGTTTACTGCGTCCCTTTATTTAATAATTGTAACCTGGGACGCGGTAGCGGTTACGGGTGATAGCGGGCCATGATGCGGCCGAAGGTCACCGGCCCGAGGCACCCACATTCGCGGCTGCGGTCCCGCCACTTGGTCAGGAACCACGTTTGCCCCGGCTCCTTCGCGAACTCGTAGTCGCACGTCCCGTCGTCGAACAGGTATCCGTTAGTCGCGGTGACCA
>CBFCYS010000162.1:0-5300 GCA_965602215.1 uncultured bacterium | reverse complement strand
CTATAAAGCTGGTCGTTTCCGGAGAAGAAGCCACCCGCGGCTTCGAGTGGCGGTTCAAGCAGGATTGACATCCCGGCCGTCTCGGGTCATTAAGGGCTTGTTCGCAAGCCCTTTTTATTTTAGATTTAACGACGCGTCTCGAGCGGCGGCCTGCAATGGAAAATAGCCCCCCAACGCTGAACGAGCTCTTCCGCGTCAAAGGCCGGCACGCCCGACGCGCCGGCGAGTTGATGGCGCGGGCGTTCGACGGCGACGAGCTCTACGCCGCGCTCTTCCCCGCCCTCGAGCGCCGCCGCGCCGTCCTGCCGCCGTTGATGGCCTTCCGCGTCCGCTACGGCGTATTGTACGGCGAGGTGTACGCCGCGTCGCCGGCCCTGGAGGCCGTCGCCGTTTGGATTTGGGGCGAGAAGTCGTTCATGACGCCGTGGCGTTCGCTGCGGGCCGGCGGCATAGCGCTGTACGCGAAAATCGGCCGCGACGCCGCGCGCCGCATGGAGAACGTCGAGCGCTACGTCACCACGCTCCGCCGGCGACACGCGCCCACTCCGCACTGGCACCTCTCGCCGGTGGCGGTGGACCCGCCGCACCAGCGGAAGGGTCTGGCCCGCCTCCTCCTTACGGCGATGTTCGCGCGGCTGGACGCCGAAGGACTTCCCTGCTTCCTGGAAACGCAGAGCGCGGTCAACGTCGCCATCTACGAGCGCTACGGCTTCGCCGTCGTCGAGGAGGGAACGATACCG
The DNA here is from genome assembly GCA_965602215.1 of uncultured bacterium. GTDB lineage: Bacteria > RBG-13-66-14 > B26-G2 > WVWN01 > WVWN01 > WVWN01. The sequence continues at coordinate 4,560 of CBFCYS010000162.1, read as the reverse complement.
GAAACGGACGTACGCCACTGGGCCATGCTCCGCGAGCCGCGAGCCTAACGAATAACTCGCCGCCGGGCGTACGCAACTAGGACTAAAGAAGAAAGGAGACCGGACTTTATGAACACCGAATCGGACGTCACGAGGGAACACCGCCAACGCCACCGCCTGCAGGGCCTGTTCTGGGCGGGCGTGCTCATCTGGGCGGGTTTGGTATTCACGGCCGAGAGTATGGGTTGGCTGCCGCAGCTGGGCCACGCCGGCCCCTGGAACTGGCTCTTCTTCGGCGCGGGCCTGCTCGCGCTCGTGGGCGCGCTGTGGCGCGGCCTCTCGCCGGCGCACGCGCCCCCGGGGATAGGCAACTACATCTGGGCCGGCATCCTGATAATCATCGGCCTGAGCGGCGTCGTCGCCGTGAAGATAACGTGGCCTGTCGTGCTGCTGGCGCTCGGTATTATACTTCTGGCCAACGCTCTACTCCGGCGGCGCTAAGGCCGGGGCACGAGGAGGAAAACCATGACCGTTAGAACCCGCGTCGTCGCGACGGCTTTGAGCGTTTTATTATTTGCGGCCGCCGCCCTCTCCTGCACGTCGTTCTTTATCTACACCGGCGGCGACGCCGTCGTCGGCAAGAGCTACGATTGGTCCACCAGCGTCGGCCTGGTCGTCGTAAATAAACGAGGCATCGCGAAGGAGGCCATGGTCGGCGACGAGCGCCCGGCGCGCTGGACGTCGACGTACGGCAGCGTGACCTTCAACCAGTACGGCCGGGAGATGCCGCTGGGCGGAATAAACGAGGTCGGCCTCGTCGTCGAGGTGCTGTGGCTCGACGAATCCGCATACCCGACCCCCGACGAGCGGCCCGCCCTCGGCTGCCTGCAGTGGGTGCAGTACGCGCTCGACACCTGCGCCTCGGCGGCGGAAGCCGTCGCCACGCTGGAGGAAGTCCGCGTCGCCGATGACGATACGGCGCGGGTGCATTACTTCGTCGCGGACGCCGCGGGAGGTTGCGCCGTGGTCGAGTTCATAGAAGGCAAGGCCGTGGCCTCCATCGGCGACGTAGACTTGCCCGTGCGCGCGCTGGCCAACAACACCTACGACGAATCGCTCTCCTTCCTTTCCATGTACGAGCAGAAGGAGGGCCCGCCCGAAGACATCGCGGGCGACGGCTCGCTGGAGCGGTTCTCGCGGGCGGCGATAGCGGCGACGAATTTCGACACGGCCTTCCTGGACTCCGCGACCACCGCCGATTACGCCGCCGGCGTCCTGGACGGCGTCGCGATGCCGGACTACTCGCAGTGGCGCATCGTCTACGACGTCGCGGGCGGCGTGGTGTACTTCCGGACGCGCGAGAACATGGACCCGCGTTGGCTCGAGGCCGAGGCGTTCGACTACTCGCCGGCGACGCCGGTAAAGATATTCGATATGAACGCGGAGGGCGGCGGCGACGTTACCGAAAAATTCGTCGACTACACGTACGAGGCCAACCGCGCGCTCATCGACGCGTCGTTCGCCGGGACCGAGTTCCTGAAGGAAGTACCCGAGGAAGCCCGCGAGGGGCTGGCCCGCTACCCGGAGACGGGGACGAGGGTGGCGGGGGAGTAACGAATGGACGTTAAAGACCTAAAAAATTACGGCGTCGACGTCGCCACGACGGCGGCCTCTCTACCGCCGGAGGTGCGGGAGAAGATGGAGGCCGTGAGCCGCCGGATCGTGCTGAAGCGCGTCGGCCTGTTCCGGGCGCTGCGGCTCCCCGGCCTTATCCGGGAGGAGGAGGCGACGATGCGCGGCGTCGACCTCGGGCCGCTCCGGGCGCGGGCCCTGGATAACGACGAGTTCGTCTCCCAAACGCTATCGCAGGTCGCGGCCTTCGCCGCCGTCGCGCGCCTCGCCGGGACCGAAAAGGCCGTCGCCATTTTCGAGGAGATAATACGCGAGGTCGGCGTGGAGCTGTGGGCGGCGCAAGCGCCGGCCGCCGCCGATTTCAAAAGCTGCGGCGACGCGTTCGCGGCCTTCCGCGCCTACTTCGACGCGACGATGGAGGCCAACCGGCGCGCCGGCCTCCTGGAATATGAAGTGGTCGAGGACGGCGACGACGCCGTCCAGTACGACGTTAGCTCCTGCGTCTTCTGCGAACTCGCCGAACGCCTCGGGTACCCGGAGGCCGCGCGGAACCTCTGCCTGGCCGACGACGTCTACTTCCCGGACGAGTGCCGGAAGATAGGCGCGCGCTTTATCCGCGCCGGGACGCTGGCGCGGGGCGACCGCCGGTGCGATTTCCGCTTCGAGCGGGAGCGAGGCGGCGACGCCGCCCCGAAGACAAGCAAACCTTAGTCGATAACGCACGCAGCTTCGAGAGGGTGTTCGCATGGATATTTTGACGTACGACATGCTGCGGTCTTTATGGGAAGCGGCGGAGGGCCCGTGCGTCTCTTTCTACCAACCCGCGCATCGGGCCGGACCCGAAGTTCAGCAGGACCCCATCCGTTTTAAAAACCTCCTCCGCGACGCCGAGAACCAACTACGCGAGCGGGGCGTTAGCCCGGAAGGGACGCGGGAGTTACTGGCACCCGCGGCCGGGTTGTTGGAGGAGCCGCCGTTCTGGCGGCACCAGAGCGACGGCCTCGCGGCCTTCCTCGCACCCGGATTCTTCAAGACCTTCCGCCTCCCTCTCTCCTTCGACGAGATAGCGGTCGTCGGCGAGCGGTTTCACGTAAAGCCGCTCCTGGCGCTCTTCAGCGGCGACGGCCGCTTCTTCGTCCTGGCGCTGAGCGCGAAAGAAGCGCGGCTGATGCAGGGGTCGCGCTACGGCGTGGCGGAGGTCCCGGTGGCAGGCCTGCAGGAGGGTATTGAGAAAGCGCTGGGGTACGACGCGCTCCAAAAGCAGCTGCAGTTTCACACCCGGGCGTCGGCGCGGGACGGCGGCCGCGACGCCCAATTCCACGGCCACGGCGGCGCCGCCGACACCGCTAAAGACGATTTAAGAAGCTATTTCCGCCTTGTGGACGAGGCGTTGCGGGGAGCCCTCGCGGGCGAGCGGGCGCCGCTGGTACTGGCCGCGGTGGGCTACCTCCACCCCATCTACCGCGACGCCAACACCTACCCCCATCTTTACGAGAAAGGCGTGGAGGGCAACCCGGATGAACTGAGCGCCGAGGAGCTGCACCGCAGGGCATGGGAGCTCGTGGCGCCGGCCTTCCAACGCCCCCAAAAAGAGGCGGCGGCCCGCTACCTCGCCCTGCGTGGCCGCGAGTCGCGGCAGGCCTCGGACGACGTCGCGGCGATCGTGGCCGCGGCGCACCACGGCCGGCTGGAGACGTTGTTCGCGGCCGCGGGAGTGCAGCGCTGGGGCACGTTCGACCCGGCTTCCGCAACGGTAGTCGTACGCGACGCACGGGAGGCCGGCGACGCCGACCTCCTGGACTTAGCAGCCGTCGAGACGTTGACCAAGGACGGTACGGTTTACGTCGTGGCGCCGGCGGATGTGCCGGGCGGCGGCGACGCCGCGGCTATCTTGAGATATTAATTAACGGGCGACGGCCGTGAGTTCGCGGCCGCGTCGGCGGAATGAATGACGGCGAGAAGAAACGCTTTTAAAGACTACGTCAGATAAGGAGAACCGAGACGTGTCCGAAAAATCCATCGCCATCATAGGCGCCGGCATCGCCGGCCTGGCGGCCGGGTGCTACGGCCGCATGAACGGTTACCGGACTAACATCTTCGAGATGCACACCGGCCCCGGCGGCCTGTGCACGTCGTGGAAGCGCGGCAATTACACTTTCGACGGCTGCCTGCACTGGCTCGTCGGCTCCCGCGAGGGCCCGTTCCACAAGTTCTGGCGCGAGGTGGGAGCGCTGGCCGGCGCGGAGATAATTGACTTTGAGCCGTTCTTCGCGTACGAGGCCGCCGACGGCCGGACCGTCACCTTCTACAACGACCCCGACCGCCTTCGCGAGCACCTGCTCGAGCTCGCGCCGGAGGACGCGCGCGAAATCAAGAAGTTCGCCCGGGCGGTCCGGCGCGCCGCCTCGTTCGAGCTGCCGCTCGACAAGCCGCCCGAGCTCTTCACCTTCGGCGAGCGGCTGAAGATGTTCGGCGCGATGCTCCCCTATATGGGCCTGTTTATGAAATGGGGCCGCACCACGCTGCGCGACTTCGCCTCCCGCCTCAAGAGCCCGCTGCTGGCGGAGGCCATGACGCACGGCTTCCTGGCGGACGCGGCCGTATTCCACCTCGTCGCCACGCTGGCCTGGATGTGGCGGCGCAACGCCGGGTACCCCGTCGGCGGCTCGCTCGCGTTCTCGCAGCGCATCGAGGACCGGCACCGCGAGCTGGGGGGCGAGGTCACCTACGGCGCCCGGGTAGAGAAGGTCCTGGTGGAAGACGACCGCGCGGTAGGCGTACGGCTGGCGGACGGGACCGAGCATCGCGCCGACTACGTCATCTCCGCCGCCGACGGCCGCACGACCATCTTCGACATGCTGGAAGGCCGCTACGTCGACGACAAGGTCCGCGGCTACTACGCCGGCGAGCTGCCCGTCTTCACGCCGTTGCTATACCTCTCGTTCGGCG
>CBFCYS010000161.1:0-5310 GCA_965602215.1 uncultured bacterium | reverse complement strand
CGCTGCCGGCGGGCGTGTACCTGTACCGCCTGACCGCCGGCGCCGACGTCGCGACGAAGAAGATGGTGGTGTTCAACTAAAGGCCGTCGGGCGTTAAGACCACAGGTAATGATAGGCCCCGCCCCTGGAGGCGGGGCCTTTTAACGTTTAAATATATGGTTAACGAGTCGTATCTGCCGGTAGCGCTAAAAAACGCTTGACACCGGCGGCTAGTTTAAATATACTGCGGTTGCGAAAGCTAACGCCGAACCGAGAAGGCAAGGCGTCTACAATTGAATATAGGCTTGGGGTATATGGAAGGCGGTGAAAAGCCGCCGCGGCCCCGCCACTGTAAGCGGTTACGAAAGCCGGCATAACGCCACTGGGAAACCGGGAAGGCGCCGGCCAGTAGGATGACCCGCGAGCCAGTAAACTTGGCCTCAGGCTGCTTGTCTCCGGCAAAAGCCGGATAGACCCCTACGACGGGTAGGGCGACAGGGTACGCTAAGGGATCGCGCCGGCCGTCGGGCCGGCTTTTTTTTATGGTTAAAACGGGATACAGGGCGTTTCTGGTTACGGCGGCGCTAGTCGCGTCTTTAGCGGCTTGCGGCAAACCCGCGCCGCGGCCGGTAACGGAGGAGACGAGGCCGTTTCGAGACGACCTCGGCCGCGACGTCGACATTCCCGTAGCGCCGCGCCGCATAATATGCACGTCGCCCGAGATGACCGAAATCCTGTTCGCTCTCGGCGCCGGGGACCGGGTCGTCGGCGTCGTGCGGGGTTGCGATTGGCCGGCGGCGGCGCGCGAGCTGCCGTCGGTGGGTGATTTCTCGAACGTATCGTTGGAGCGGGTCGCCGCGCTCGAACCTGATTTGATAATCGCCACGGGCCACGAGCAAAAACGCATCGTCGCCCAACTCGAGCGGCTGGGCGCCCCTACGCTCGCTTTCCTCGCTCCCGATATCGCAAGCGTGAAGCGCAACGTCAAGGCCGTCGGGGCTATAGTGGGGGAGGATGCGAAGGCTGCCGAAATAGTCGCCGCGTTTGACGAGAAAATAAACGCCGTGGCGCTGGAAGCGGAAAAGGCGCCGGTAGGAGATAGGCCGCGGGTATACCTCGAAATATGCCCCGAGCCGCTAATGACCGTTGGCGAAGGGTCGTTCGTGCACGACGCCGTCGTCCTGGCCGGCGGCGTAAACGTTGGCGCGGGGCTGCCGCGGCCGTATTCGCGCATCGAGGCCGAGGCCGTCATCGCCCGCGACCCCGAGGTGATAGTCTTGTGCCACGGCGGGACGACGGCCGCGGACGTAGCGGCGCGTACCGGGTGGCGCAGTATAACCGCCGTCCGGAATAATAGGATATGCGAGATAAATCCGGATTTAATTTTACGCGCCGGCCCTCGGCTGGCCGACGGCGTGGCGGAGCTATACCGCATATTTTACCCCGAACGCGCGGAAGGCGAGGGTATCAGTGAACCGTAAGGTGGCGACCTTCGTCGCCCTCGGCTGCGGCTTGCTGGCCGTGGGTGCCGCTTCGGCGTTGTTGGGGCCGGGGCTCGGGCCCGCGGCGTCGGCGCGTGCGCTGGGAAAATTGGTCGCGGGCGGCGTCCTCCCGGCGGACGAGTACGCGATTATCGTGGTCCGCATGACGAGGTTGGCCGCGGCCCTTTGCGTCGGCGTCGCGTTGGCGACGGCGGGGACGTCGCTCCAGGCGCTGCTCCGTAACCCATTGGCGGACCCGTATATTTTAGGAATTGCCGCCGGCGGCGGCTTCGGCGCCGCGGTGGCTACGGCGTTGGGCTTAGGCGGCGGCTTGGCGGCGTTTTCGGCGGTCAACGTCTTCGCTTTCGCGGGCGCCCTCGCGGCCGTAACGGCCGGGTTCGTCGTGGCCCGGGCCGCGGGCATACTCTCCGTACACGCGCTCCTCCTCGCGGGTGTGATGGTGGGCGCGTTCTTCACGTCGTTGATTCTATTGGTGCTCGCCGTAGTGCCGGCTCGAGACCAACACGCGGTATTCCTGTGGTTAATGGGCGATCTGGCGAGCCCCGACTTAACGCCCGTAAAGGTCGCCTTTACCGCGGCCGTCGTCGTCTTGTGCAGCGGCGTGCTGTTCTTACTCGCGCGGCCGTTGGACCTCATCGCCCTGGGCGAGGAAAGCGCGTTCCATTTGGGCCTTTCGGTGGAGAAGTTCAAGTTACTGGTCCTGGGATGCGCGGCGCTCGCGACGGCGTCCGTGGTCGCTTTGGCCGGGCCTATAGGCTTCGTCGGCATCGTCGTGCCGCACGCGTTGCGCCGCATAATCGGGCCGCGCCACCTCCCGCTTCTAGCCGCGGCTGCATTGGGAGGCGCGGCCTTGGTGGCCGTGGGAGATACGCTCGTGCGCGTTACGGCGGATTATTTCAACATGCCCATCGTCCCGGTCGGGGTATTTACGGCGCTGGTGGGGGCGCCGTATTTCCTGGCGATACTCCGGAAGAAGGGGTATTGATTTGGCCGCGCCCTTGGTAGAAGCGGTGGATGTTTACTTCTCCTGGCCTACGGGGCCGGCGGTGAAGGGCGTAAGCTTCGCCGCCGCCGCGGGCGAGATGGTAGCGGTCGTCGGCCCCAACGGCGCCGGCAAGAGTACCCTCCTGCGGCTGTTATCGGGTTATTTAAAGCCCGACCGGGGCGAAGTCCGGTTGGCGGGGCGGGACATTAGCAAGTACGGCCGGCGTGACGTCGCCCGGCTGGGCGCTTTCGTCCCGCAATACAGCGAGGTGAACTTGCCGTATACGGTGGCCGAGCTGGCCATGCTCGCTCGGTACGCGCGGCTGGGGCCGTTTAAGCCGGCGGGCGGCGGCGACCGCGACGTGGTCGCGGAGGCGCTTGAGCTCACCGGCGTCGCGGACCTGGCGGACCGGCCGGTGAGTCAACTTTCCGGGGGCGAGTTTCAACGGGCGATGCTCGCCCGGGCGCTCGCCCAGGAGCCGGCCTTGATTTTCTTGGACGAGCCGACGGCCCACCTCGACATATCGCACCAGGTACAGATCTTTTCGCTGTTAAAGCATCTTAACGCGCGCCGGGGCTTGACCGTCGTCGCGGTCCTCCACGACCTCAACATGGCCGCGGCCCATTTCCCGCGGGTCGTACTGCTGGCTTCGGGCGAAGTAGAGGCGGACGGCGTTGCGGACGAAGTGCTAACGGAAGATAAGTTGTCGAAGGTTTACGGTTGTATCGTAAAAACGCGGACCGTAGAAGGCAGAAGGTTCGTATTTCCGGAATTACGACAATAGGAGGAGGTTGGAAGATGGGTAAGTTGCGTATTATTGGTATCATCGGGACGGTGGCGTTTTGGGCGACGTTCGGCGGCGTAGCGGCCGCCGTCGAAGTGGACGAGGAGGATATTTTCCCCGGCGACCCGATAGTAATTACGGCCATAGGCGAGCCGGCCCGCGAGTCCGAGGTCCCGTTCGGCATAAGCGCCGTAACGGCGGAAGAGCTGCAACTTCTCGCGGCGGAGAATTTGGCGGAGGGGCTCGTACGCGCCGAGGGCGTTTACTTGCGCGAGTACGGCGGCCCGGGCGCCGGCGCGACCTTGTCGATGAGAGGAGGGTTCGCGAAACAGACGCTCGTTATGGTGGACGGCCAACCGGTGAACAACCACCAGGGCGGCGACGTGGACTTCAACGCCATCACGTTGTACGACGTTGAAAGGGTCGAGGTAATGGCCGGGCCGTCTTCGGCTCTCTACGGCGCCGACGCGACCGCGGGCGTCGTAAACGTCATTACGCGCGGCGTACCGGACAAGGCGACGGTAACGTTCGGCGGCAGGTACGGCAGCTTCGGCGACGGGAGTGCCGGCGTCGTCGGGGCGGTGCCGTTTGGGCCGGCTAGTATTACGCTGGGCGGTAATTACCGCCGTTCGGACGGCTTTAGGGATAACGATGATTACGGCGGAAAGGGCGGCAGCCTGAAGTTCTCGTGCGCGCCGAGCGATAATACGTCGGTGCACGTGCGGGGGCAGTATAATACTTCCGAGTTGGGTGTCCCCGGTTCGCTATCCTTGCCTTCGCCGTTGGCGAGGCAGGAAGACGACTTCGCCGCCGTTAACGCCGGTTTCGACGGCGGCCGGCCTGACGGGTTGTACGGACAGGCGCGGGTTTATTACAAAAACCAAAAGCGCCACTACTTCGATCCGGACCCGGTGTTCCCGTCTGACGATACCCATAAGAACCGCGCCGCCGGCGGCCGCGCGACGGGGTTTTACCAGCTGCTGAGTTGGAACCGGGTGGGGCTGGGCGGAGAATTCGAGAAGGATACGACCGATAGCACGGCGATAGGGAAGCGCGACGGAACGACGTGGGCCGCCTTCGGCCAGGAAGACCTTCGCTTCAGCGACTTTACCAGCGTAATCGGCGTACGGTACGATTCATCCGGGATTTACGGCGACGCCGTTTCGCCGCGTCTCGGCTTGAAGTATCGTTTCAACGACTACGTGAGCGCGCGCGCGTCGGGGGGGCGGGGCTTCCGGGCGCCGACGTTCGACGAGCTCTTCTGGCCGGATACCGGCTTCGGCGGCGGCAACCCGGACCTTAAGCCGGAGTACTGCTGGGCTTTCGAGGCCGGGCCGACGTTGCGGTGGGGCTCTTATTTAAAAGTCGACATGGTCTATTTCTATTCTAATTACGAGGACCTGATAAGCGGTTGGCCGCCGGACAACGTCGCCCGGGCGTTCATCCGCGGCGGCGAGGTCGGCTTCCGGGCGGCGCCGCTGCCTTCTCTGCGGGGGCTGCAGCTCGACGCGACGGCCACCTTTCTCCAGACCAAAGATAGGGAGACGGACGAGCAGCTGGACTATAGGCCGGTGCATACCGAGTTCGCCGAAGTCCGCTACCGCCACGACTTCGGCGGCGGCGCATTCGCGCTGACGCCGTCGGTTTCGACGGAAATCGTGGGCCGCCAACAGTATACCGACGGGGTGTTTAAACGTTGGCTGGACGCGTACGCGCTCTTGAACGCGCGGCTGGCGTTTAAAGCCTACTACGCCGAGTTATACGTCGGCGGCAAGAATTTAACGGGCAAGACGTACCAGACGATTTACGACTACCCGATGCCGGGCCGCACCCTGTACGGGGGCGTAACGGTTACGTTGTAGCGGGGGAGGTTAACGTAAAGCCGGCCTGCGGGCCGGCTTTTTTGTAGCAGCTTACGGGATTCTATTTTAATATGTTCGACGATGCTTAAGGGTATTAACGTAAAGAGGGCGTTGCCGGTCGCGGCCTTGGCGGCCGTTTGCGCGTTATTCGTGGCGTTGAGCGTCGCGGCGCCGCGGGAGGGGTTCAACGTGTTCGGC
>CBFCYS010000160.1:0-5458 GCA_965602215.1 uncultured bacterium | reverse complement strand
AAATCCTATTCCACACCTCCCCCCTAGACGACGAGATATGGTATTACGACTTGGAGAAGGGAAAGCCGTTCTTCGTGTTCGACGGTGGCTTAACGTTCTCGCATGTAAACCTTTCCCCGGTCTGGGCCCCCTCGAGCGTGGAGTTGTACTTCTGCCGTGAGTTTCCCAAGGGGGCGGCGATTTCGCGGATAAACGTTAACGGCACCGGACTCGTCGACATTTGGCGTTACGACCCGGCTTCGTACGCCGTAGATATCAAACCCGCCCTTCCGTACGACGACCGGCTCCTCTTAACCGTAACCGAAACGGCGGATAACCAAGGGGAAATCGAAAAACGGGTCGCCGTCTGGTCGTTCGGGTTAAAGGAAAGGGATTTCGTACAACTTACCTACAACGAAAACCCGCCGCGGATAAGGGACGCGGCCGTACGACTTTGCCCTGACGACGTACTAGTATTCGCCTCCCACCACCTGGACGAAAACGACAAAACGGGCTTGTACTTGATTAAAACGCCTTAGCCCGTCTCCAATCATCAACAATACGAATTAGGGGCCGACCTTTAGGTCCTTGCCACCGACATTCTTGTCGGCGTTCCAGCCACACCTAAAGGTGCGGCCCTACGAAAACACCTCGGGTGGGACCGACATTCTTGTCGGTCATATTGACGGCTTCCGGCCGCCGTGCTACCATCGGCCGCGTCGGGTCCCATGTCGAAATCATCCCTACTTGTAATCGCGCTTTTCCTCGTCGCCGCGGCGACGGTGCTTTTCGTTCGGCTGCCGGCGGACGCTTTCTTCTCCTCCGACGAGGGCGTGAAGTTCATCCAGCTCCGCTCGCTGGCCGAGAGCGGCTTTCGCGACGCGCGCATAGTTTGGCCCGGCGACGACCTCGGCCTCGAGCGGCGCTACGCCGTCGTCGAGCGCTTCTTCGAGCTCCGCGGCGGCGAGCTCTACTCGCCCCACCCTCTGTTGTTCGCGCTGGCGTCGGCGCCCGGGTGGGTTCTCTTCGGCTTCCGCGGCCTGTATATTTTGCCGCTGCTGGCCGGCGTTGCGGCGGCGGCCTTGACGATAACGCTCGCCCGGACGTTCGGCGTACGCCGGCCCTGGCTCGCGGGCGCCGTCGTCGCCCTCGCCTCGCCGCTGTTTTTCTACTCCTTATGTTATTGGGAACATACGCTCGCGGTCGCGCTGTGGCTGGGCGGCTTCGCGCTGCTACTCAAACGTTCGCCGGCGCGGCTCGTCGCCGCGGGGGCGCTTTGGGGCGTGGGCGCGACGCTCCGGCCCGAATTTTATTGGCTCGCGGCGTGCAGCATCGCGGCGTTATTTTTATTTAACAAAGGAGAACGGGTCCGGACGGCGGCCTGGCCGGCCGCGGCCTTCGCCGTCACGGCCGTCGGCCTGGAGCTGCTGATGCAGGCCGCGTGGGGCCAACCGGCGTTCATGCGCCTGGGCGCCAACCTCGGCTACGCCACGCCCCGCGGCCCGATGGTGTTCCTGTACGGCGTAGAACACTCGCTGATGCCCGTCGCGCCGTGGCCCCTCGGCGCGGCCGCGGCGTTCGTCCTGCTATTCGCTTTAATAGGGCTGAAATGGCGGCCCGGCGCGTACGTCGCCGCCGCCGGCGCGGTGCCGCTAATTCTCGCGTACTGGCAATTCTTCGGCGGCTACGCGACGGCGCTCGCGGCCGCTTTTCCGGCGGCCTTCGGCCTCGTCTTCCTGGCTCGAGCCGAAGTACGGCTTCCGTTCCGCGGTATCCCGCCGCTCGAGAAATCGTTTTACGCGGCGGCCACGGCCTTCGCGGCTACGCTGTTCGTCGTCGTCCCGGATACCAGCGGTTACGCCTGGGGGCCGCGGTTCCTGCTGTGCGTCATTCCGGCGGCGGCCGTCGCGTTGGCCCGGGCGGCCGAGGCGAACGAGGGGCGCGGCCGTGCCCTGCGGGTGGCCTTCGTGGTCGCGTTCGCGGCCCTGTCCGCGGCGACGCAGTTCTTCGGCCTGGCGCGCCTCGCGGCGACGAAGGGCGTCCACCGCGACCTCGTCGCCGACCTCGGCTCCCGCGCGCCGGCGCCCGTTTTAACCAACAAATGGTACTTGGCGACGTACGCCGCACCGCTATATTCCCGGCGGCCTTTCGTGCTGATTACGGAAGAAGGACAGCTCGAGGACGTAGCGGGGGCGCTGGCGACGCGGCGCGTCCGGCGGGCGTACTTCGCGAGCGAGCTGCCGACGGCGCCGGCCGAACGCGACGACTACGTGCTGGGCCTGACAACGGCGCTCGGCCGCGACTTCGACGTCGCGGACGTGGGGCCGGCCGGGGGCTCGGGTATGCCGGCCCCCCCCATCCCGCCGTGGTACGTCTGGTCGTTGGAAATACCCTCGCCGACCCGGGACGCTAGTATTCCCGATTAAGCCGCGCGAAACCTCGAAAATCGCCCCTATTCTCCATACAAGACGCGAAGGGGGAAGCGTTTTAGGCGGTCGTTTTTCGAAGATATAAACGTTGCACGGGGGGGGCGTTTTGTGTTAGGCTGTCAATTGCTCCCAAAGGAAGAGGAGGCGGGCGCATCATGTTTAGGAAACTTATAATTATCCCCCTGGCGCTGGTGATGTTCACCGGCGCCGCGTTTGCCGTGGTCGACGTTAACGCCGGGAATATCAAGACCGACACGACCTGGAAGCGCACCGGGGGGCCGGTTAATATATACGGCGACGTAAGCATCGAGAACGGCGCCACGCTTACGATAGAGGCGGGCGTCGAGGTTCGGTTTTTCTGCGTCCAGGGGACCGGCGGCTACGAGGACGGCGCCGAGCTGGTCGTACGCACCGGCACGCTGGTGGCCGAGGGTAAACCCGGCCTGCCGGTTAAATTCACGTCCGCCAACGGCGTCAAGAAGATGGGCGACTGGGGCGCCATCGTCGTCGAGCGCGGAAACCAGATCATCCTCGAGAACGCGATAATCGAATACGCCACCAACGGCCTACGCCTCCAGAAAACCACCGCTATCGGCTCCTCCTGCTCCTCGTTCGACGGCACGGTCATCCGCTACTGCCTGAACAACGGCGTCCTCGCCGACGAATCCCGCGCCAAGTTATATCATTTAACGGTCGAACACAACGGCTACGCCGGCGTCAAGACCCTTTGGAACTGCTACATAACGGCGAATTACTGCGATTTCGACCAAGACATGTACAACTTCTACAACGGCTCGAGCAACAACGTCGACGCGACGAGCTGTTGGTGGGGTTCGGCAGACCCGAGCTACATCAAAAGGAAGATCTACGACCGCCACGACAACTCGACGAAGGGCGTGGTGGACTTCGACCCTTACCTGTCCGGGCCGTGGCGCGAGGGCGGCAGCGTGCCCAACTACTCGCTGGGTTTCCTCAAGACGTTCTTTAGATAGATATTTAAGTTACCTAAAATAAGCGGAGACCGCGCGGCCGTCGCAACGTCGACGGCGTGCGGTTTCTTTTTTCGCGGGCGCGGCGCGCGTCGGTGAATACGAGTAATCCGTAACGGCTCGAGCCGCGGGCGCTCGAGCTTCTGCGGGGCGGCTCAGCGTTTTTAATCAATCTAATTGGAAAACGGGAAGGGCCCCCGCCTTTCGAATAAGGAGATAAGGCCATGGCGAACTTAATACTTATCGTAAGCCTTGCCGTAGGAGGGTTGGCGGTATTCACGTTGAGAGGCGGGAAAGTGATGTACGCCTTCCTGCCCATACTGGCCGCCGCCGCGGCGGTGGTGCAAATCGTCGTCGTGAAGACCGCCGTAATAGAGACGCTTCTGTTCTACTTCATAGTATTCCTTATCGGCCTGTCGGGGTTGTACGCGTTTATGGGCCACGCTTTCAACGCCGACCGCGTCGCCAGGTACATCGGCTGGCCGGCGGGCAACCCGTTTCAATGGGAGGTGGCCGTGTCCAACCTGAGCCACGCCGTCCTGGGGTTCCTCTGCATCTGGGTCCGGGGCAACTTCTGGGCCGCGACCGTCATCGCGAGCTCGGTGTGGCTGCTGGGGTGCGGCGTAGGCCACGTGCGCGAGATAGTGAAGAGCCGCAACTTCTCGCCGGGTAACGCCGGGCCGCCGTTCGTCTCGGACGTCGTAAAGCCGCTGGTCCTCATCGGCCTGCTCATCGCGTACGTGTGCGGCGCGTAATGCCGGCGTTTTTCTCGTTGGAATAAATAAAGCCGCCCGAGAGGGCGGCTTTTTTATTTCTTTCTACGACCGGCGTTTAAATATCCAAATACACCGTCTTGAGCTGCGTGAAGAACTCCAGCGCCTCCCGCCCCTGCTCCCGCGAGCCGGAGGACGACTCCTTGTAGCCGCCGAACGGGACGTGGCACGACGCGCCCACCGTCGGCGAGTTCACGTGCACGACGCCCGCCTCGATGCGGTCGACGTAGCGCATCGCCTGGGCGAGGTCGTTCGTGACCAGCGTGGCCGAGAGGCCGTACGCCGTGTCGTTGGCGAGCGCGACGGCCTCGTCGAAGTCGTCGTACGCGATAACGGCGAGGACCGGCCCGAAGATCTCCTCCCGCCAAATAGTCATCTCGGGCGTGACGCCCACGAAGACCGCCGGCTCGACGAAGAAGCCGTGCTGCAGGTCGCCGTAGTCGAGGCGCCGGCCGCCGCAGGCCAGCGTCGCGCCCTCGTTCTTCCCGACCTCGATATAGTTGAGGACGCGCTCCAGCGAGGCGGCGTCTACCAGCGGCCCCATATCGACGTCGTCCCGCAGGCCGTCGCCGACGACGATTTTTCCGGCCGCCGCGGCGACTTTGGCGACGAACTCGCCGACGCGGCCCCGCGGGATTATCGCCCGGCTCGTCGCCGTGCACTTCTGGCCGGTAGACCCGAAGGCGCCGTTGGCGGCGAAGCCGGCCGCGCGCTCGACGTCGCCGTCGCCGGCCAGGATGAGCGGGTTCTTGCCGCCCAGCTCGAGTTGGACCTTGACGAGGCGCCGGTGAGCTTTCGCCGCCAGCGCCTTCCCCACCTCGCTCGAGCCGGTGAACGATATGGCGCGAACGTCCTCGCTCTCGCAGAAGACGTCGCCCAACTCGGCGCCCGGGCCGTAAACCAGGTTCGCGACCCCCGCCGGCAAGCCGGCGTCCGCCAGGCACTCGAAGAGGCGGACCGCCGTGAGCGGCGTATTGGTGGCGGGTTTGAGAATGACCGTATTGCCCGCTATCAGCGCCGGCGCGAGCTTCCACGCCGGGATGGCGACGGGGAAGTTCCACGGCGTGACGAGGGCGACGACGCCCAGCGGCTCGCGCAGGGTATAAAGGAAGGTGTCGCGGCCGTCGGCGGGAAAGGTCCGGCCGCCCAGCCGCCGCCCCTCGCCGGCGAAGAACTCGAATATCTGCGCCGCGCGCAGCGTCTCGCCGCGGGCCTCGGCCAGCGTTTTGCCCTCCTCGCGGGTGAAGTCGCGGCCTATGTCGTCGGCGCGCTCGCGGAGCAAGGCCGC
>CBFCYS010000159.1:0-5474 GCA_965602215.1 uncultured bacterium | reverse complement strand
CAGGTACTGATATCCGCAGACGCGTTGCGCGGTAAACGGGCGACGTGCTTCGAGAGCATCAAAGACGACGTAATAAACGCCGGCGCGGAATTCGTCGACGCCGAGGTTGTCGCGGACGGCGGGATAATAACGAGCCGCAAACCGGCGGACCTGCCCGCCTTCTGCCGGGCGATAATCGCTGCTTTGTCGGCGTAGGCCGCGATACGCAAACGAAGGGCCGGCTCTCGAGCCGGCCTATTCTTTACATTTTATTGGGGGGGTTAATCCGGCTCGTGGCCGGCGTTAACGACGAGGCGGTCGAGGTCCCGCACGGTGCAATAGGGAACGTAACCCCGGGAAGCGGCCCGGGCGTACACGTCGTCAATGAGGTTGGCCCGGCGGCAATAATCCACTACTAAAACCTTCTTGCCGGCGGCGACGTACTTGTCGAGATACTCCTCTCGATACGCCACCTCCGCCGGCGGGAGCGCCTTCTCGCCGTCGTAGTAGTTGTCCTCCGAACCCAGGCCGTCTATCTTGCCGGCGTAACCTGCTTCGTCGATGAGCTCGTGGCCGTTTTGCGGGAAGACGTAAAACGCCGGCGCACGCGCCCGGCAGTAATCCGCTATCGCCTTGACGAACGCCGCCATATCCGCTCGAGCCGTCGGCCTCTCGTTCGACCACTCCTCGTACACGTCCACCTTATCCAGATAGACGCCGTCGAAACCCGCGGCCTGGATGCGCTCGAGGTACTCGAAGACTATCGCTTGCCATTCCGGATTCCAAAACCGCACCGGGTAGTTGCCCGGCCATTCCGGGTTCTCCCGGCCGAGCCAGGGCGGGTCTCCCGGCTCCCACGACGCGCGCCAATACCAGCGGTAGTCCTCCGCCTCGCCCACGGAAATATAGGCGAGTACTACCTTCGGGCCGCCGGCGCTACCCTTGAGCGCGGCTATCTCTTCTTGGGAAAACTTACCCGCGTCGCCGCCGTCCCGCGAGTAGTCGATTATGGCCAGGTCGAAGCGGCTCGCGCCCAGGACGCCGAGGTCGATATCCTGCAACCAATACGCGAAGTCGTTAACGTCGGCCAACGTCAGGTCATCGCCGTCGTCGTCGCTTCCGCAGTTCACGGCCGCCAAACAACACGCCGCCAAACACAGCACGCTGAAGTAACTTCTCATCGCCACTCGAGCCGTAAAGCGTTTAAAGGTTTACTATCGTTACTGCCGTACGTAACGACCCACGTGCCGTCGCCGCTGGCCGCGACGACGACGCCCTTAGTCACGAACGCCGGCTCGCCGCCGTCGGGACGCCACGAGAAGCCGTTGCCGCCGTTCTCGAAGGACCCGCCCCGCGCCGGCACGGCGATTTTTATCGCGGAACGGTTCTTCCATACGCCCGTCGTCGGCGCGAGCCGCCAGGCCGCCGGCAGATAGGGCGAGCCCCGCACGTCGGCCGAAAGTTTCTCCCCCAGTTGATCCGCGGCCTCGTCGACGCCGGCCAGGCGTGTTAGACTACGGTTCTCCAGGTTATAGCCGTACAGCTCCAGGGCGCTTACGCCGGGCGATTTCGCCGTGCCCACTTCGCGCCCTATCACCAGGCGCGATTCGTCGACCCAATCGATAAAGTCGCCGCCCGCCAGCGGTAAAGCCTCGCGAGTATCGGATTCCAGGTCGTATATCACGGGCCTCGTAACGTAGCCGTTTCCGGCGAAACCGTCGTAATACAAAGACCGCTCCAGGGAAGCGCCGTCCGTACTGAGCTCGCGGCAAAGGAGGTTCGCCCGCGAAAACGGCGGCTCGAGCGTATTGTCGATTACTTCGACCCGCTCGCCCACCGCCAACCGGCCCCACCGTTCATCCAATGCCGCGGACCAAACGGCGTTCAGCTCGAACGGCGCGCCCTCGCCCCTGAGCACCGCGACCGTCCCGGGGTACGGTTCCCCTCCAAAGGTGGGCCAAATGAAAACGGCCAGCGCGTCTCCCGCGGCGCTGCCGGCCGTCGCCACGAACGTCGCCGGCGCTCGAGGCGCCCGCAGCCCGTACTCCGCGGCCACGCGCGGCGCCAACGCGCCCGCCAGGGACGCGAGGGACATAAAGCCCGCGACGGCTAGTCGGATTCCAGCTTTTTCCATAGAGGCGTAGGGTCGCACAGCTCCCCGGCCAAGGCCGCGGCGGCGGCGCTTACCGAACTCACGTAGTAGACTTCCACGTCGCTCTCAACGCAAACTTCGAACGCGCACAGGCCGGTAGTCGCGACCGCGGCGTCGTTCGACGCGAGCTCCTCGGCCCACGGAAGGGTGCAGGACGGCAGCACCGTCGCGCCGGCGTCGATTAAATCCATGAGATAGCCCTTGGCGAGGGCTTCGAAATGGGCCTGGCGCGACGCGGGCGATACCCACAGTTGAACGTCGGAGTGGACGGACTTGCCGGCCAGCATCCGCGCGGCCGCCCGGAGCTCGGCCGCCGACGCCGCGGGGCCGATGACGACGCGGCGGACGAACCCGCCGGACGCCTCCGCCAGCGGCGCCACCTCGAAGCCGGCGTTCTCTCCCCGCCTTCGCGCGAACTGGGGCGTGAGGGGCGTGAAGTCGTAATCGAATAACGCGTTGTACCCCTCGGCCTCCGTCTCCGGCGCGCACAATACCGCGACGGGCCCGCACAGCGCGGCCACGGAAGCCATACCCTCGCGCTCGCCGTTAGCCATGCCGTCGACGACGGCGCCGCCTAATTCGAGGAGCGCACCCTCGGCGCCGCCCCGGCCGAATTGGCCGGCGACGTAAAGGCCCACGTCCACGCCGCGTACCGCCGGCGGCAATTCGCCGCCGCACTCTATACGGTGGATATCCGGTACGTCGGCCTCGAACGTCCCGCGCTCCAGCAACCCCTCCAGCGCGTCGCCGCCGACGGGCCAGACCAACGAGCCTTGGCCGGACGTTTGGCCCCCGGGCAAGCCCAACGCCGCCACCAGATCGCCCGGGCCCGCCAGCCCCCGCTCGTGCAACACCGGCACGGCGCAACCCGCCGCCGGGTGGACGAGGCAAAGGCCGAAAGCGCCGGCCTGGGCGCGCGCGCGCGCCGCGAGCCGCGACGAACCGCGGCCGCGGCAATCGCCGGAAAAAATTATCGCGCGGTTGGGGTCCAACGTGCGGGTAGCCGGCCGGGGCGCCGACTCCAACGCCTCCAACGCCTCGTCGCCGCCCAACGCGAGGGCGTCGGGCGTAAGCGTTGCCCGCCGGCCCTCGGCCCGGGCGCCGTCGGCCGCGTGGTCGGCGATTATTCGGCGAGCGTTCTTATAACCGGCGGAAAAGATTGACTGCCTCCCCTTTATCGGTTATAATTATAGGCGGTGACGGAATGCGAATAAAGTTCTTAATAGGCCCGTTAGTGCTCGTCGTTGCGGCGGCGCTTTTCGCTTTCGCCGACACGCCGGAAACCGCGGAAGCGGCGGCCGAAGGTGAAGCCGACCCCGGGTACGTCGTGCGCGAAGAGAAGGTTATAAATTTCGAAACCGGGAAAACCGAGACGGAAACGGTCATCGAATTCCCCGAGCTCGAGATTTTACCGGACCTCGCACGTCCCATTAGCATTATCATCCCCCGGACGAAACCCGATTTCGACAATATGCCCTTCACCATCTACAACAACGAGCCGTCGCATTACCTGCCGGAGGAATACCGGCTGCGGTACTACCGTCGCGTACCGGTCGGCGACGAGAGCGACGTCAAAACGGGCGACATGTTCCAGGTCGGCGAATCGGAAGAATCGCGGGAAGAAGACGGCGGCTAAGGCCGTCCCGCCCGCGTCACGTTCGCCGCGCCGGTTACGACCGCGTTCTCGCGGCCTTTTTTATTCCCTCTTCCCCGTCGCCGCAACCGGGCCCGCGTCGCGCTAAGCTTTGCCCTTGTCTTTGGCCTTGTCTTTGTCCTTGGTAGAGAGCTTGGCGATCACTTCCTTCGATTCCTCGACGAAGCCGTCGACGCGCGCTTTCGCATCTTTGGTAAACTTCTGGGCTTCCTTCTTTATCTCGGCCGCGGCCTCGGAGATGTCCTCCCGCGTTTCCTTGCCGGCCTTCGGCGCGAAGAGCACGCCGAGAACGCCGCCGGCGATGCCGCCTACGATGAACGACAATAAAACCAAACCTGCGCTGCTATCTCTTTCCGCCATTACACGTTCCTCCTAATCGCCTTTATTATCGGCGGCTCTTCCGCCCGCTTCTTCTCCCGGGGTGGTCGGCTCTTTCCTCTTGCCCGTAAGGCGCCCGAGCCAGGAACCCACCAGGACGAAAAGCGGCGCGAGTGCCGCAAGCTTGGAGAAGATAGTATCGTCTAGAAATTTCACCGCATCCCGTACACGCTCGACGATTAAACGTAAAGCCGCCGCGCCGTCCCGTATTACCGACGACGCGTCCGCGACGTCCGCCGTAACGCGTTCGGCGTTTTCCAACGCCTTCCGAACGCTGGCCGAGGCGGCCGGGACCTCTTTCCGGACGTCGACGATAACCTGGTTGACGCGGCCCACCGTCCCCGCGCATCGTACGATAAACCACGTCAGCGCCGCGGCAATTAAAACGATCGCGAGCGCGAGCGCCCAATATACGCCGTCAACCGCGGTCATAACAAACCCTCTTTCGGATACGTCAGTCGTTCGTCGGCGATACCGCGCGCAGCCGCTCCACAACGGGCGGCAGGACCTCCAGCACGCGGCCTATGTCTTCCTCGGTCGTATATTTTCCCAGGCTGAAACGGATGGAGCCACGCGCCACTTCGGGCGGGCAGCCCATCGCGGCGTGAACGTGCGACGGCTCGCTCGAGCCGCTGGCGCAGGCCGAACCCGTGGCCGCCGAGATACCTTCCATATCGAGCGCCAACATTAGAGCCTCGCCCTCGATGCCCGGGAAGCAGACGTTCAACGTATTGGGCATCGCGTTCGCCGCGGGCGTCATAAAGACCACCTTGCCCGGCATCGCGAGGATGCCGTCCTTCAACCTGTCGCGGAGGCGGCCGAGCCGTTTGCCCTCCTCCTCCCGGTCGGCGTTCGCCAGCTCGAGCGCCCGGGCAAGGCCGATTATGCCCGGCGTATTGTGCGTCCCCGCCCGGCGTCCCTCCTCCTGGTGGCCGCCGTGAATCAGCGGCACCAGCTCGACGCCGCTCCGCACGTAGAGGACGCCGACGCCCTTCGGCCCGTAGAACTTGTGGGCCGAGATGGAGAGCAGGTCGACGCCGAGGTCGCGGGCGTTAACGGGAATTTTGCCGACGGTCTGGACGGCGTCGGTGTGGAAGAGGACGCCGCGCTCGCGGGCGACGGCCGCGAGTTCCGCTATGGGCTCCACCGTTCCGACCTCGTTGTTGGCGTGCATTATCGAGACCAGGACGGTATCCGGCCGGATGGCGGCCGCC
The DNA here is from genome assembly GCA_965602215.1 of uncultured bacterium. Classification (GTDB taxonomy): domain Bacteria; phylum RBG-13-66-14; class B26-G2; order WVWN01; family WVWN01; genus WVWN01. The sequence goes on along the minus strand of CBFCYS010000159.1, from coordinate 97 downwards.
AACGCGTCGGCGTGTACTATTCCCTCGTCGTCCGGCGAAAGGAACGTAACGTCCCACCCCATGTCGCCGAGCCACTCGCAGGCCAGGAGCACCGCCG
>CBFCYS010000158.1:0-5492 GCA_965602215.1 uncultured bacterium | reverse complement strand
CTCTTATAACATCGCGCCGACGCCGGGGCAAGCCAAATCCGCCCGGCCGCCGGGGCGGCTTCCGCAAGAATACGACGCCGGCCGTGGAGGCGCGCGAAACCAAGGGGAGAAAGCGGCCGACTTTTTTCGCCGTTGTATAAAAAGGCCTAACGTGTTATTTTTACGGCGATTATGGCGGCGAAGAAATGGCTGGGCCTCGCGGCCGCGGCGTTGGCGGCGTTCGCAAGCGCTGGCGGCGCGCACCTCGACGTGTTGCAGGGTACCGACGGCGCGGGCCGCACCGTCGTCGACATCACCGCCGGCAAACCGGCCGTCGTCCTGCTTACGTCGCCCCGCGTGGCCAAGGTTAGCGCCCAGTTTCGAATGCTGGGTATATTAACCAAAGAAATGGGCGACGCGGTAGAAACGTGCGCGGCCGTTTACGGCGAAGAGCGCGCCAAGTTGGCCAAGTTCCGCGAGGGCATGCCGTTCCCCATCGTCGCGGGCAAGGGTGAATTCCCGTTCGAAGTCCTGGGGGAAGAGGGCAAGCTCCCCATGGTACTGCTCCTGGCCGCCAACGGGGACGTCGCCCGGCGGCTCGCCGACGTCCCCGGCCCGCTCGCGGTGGCCGAAACGCTGCGGGTTCCCTACGACCCCGGCCCCAAGGGGAGGGCCGAAGTGGGCGGCCTCTTGCCCGACCTCGTCCTCCCGGCCTCCGACGGCAAGTTCTACAACCTCCGCGCCCTGAGTCTTAAGAAACCCAAAACGCTGGTCTTCATATTCGACCCCCGGGACGAAACGTCCCGCGCGGCCTTGACGCCGCTGCAGCGCCTCGCCGACGACGTGGGCGACGGCCTGGAGGTCGTCCCGGTCATTATGGGGGAATCGCCGGCCGCGGCGGCGAAGCTGGCGGAGGCGTACTACGTCGACCTGCCCATACTGGTCGCCGGGCCGCTGGCCGTCCACCGTTTGGCCAGCGACCTCGAGCCGCCGATATTGGTAGTTACGGAAGAAGGCGGGGTCGTCCTGGGCGTGAAGGAGCAGGCGGGGGTGCCGACGCGCGAGGACGTCGCAGCCGAGGAATCCGGGCCGGCCGAAGAGGGCGAACCGCTCGAGCTCGTCGTAAAACGCGTGGGCCGGTTGACGGACGGATTGTGGAGCGGCGCCGTACCCGTGGCCTGCCTCGACGGCACGGGGCGCTACGTCATCTTTTCGGGCCGCTTCGGCGAAGACGACGTCGACCACCTCTACGAAATAACCGCCGCGGGCAAAGAACTGCGAAAAGTATCGTACGCTCCGGCGCCCGACGTCGCGCCGGCCTGCTCCTCGGACGGCGTCCACGTCGCCTTCGCCTCGGGGCGGACCGGCGGGAACGAAATCTGGATTTGCGAGCGGGTCCACGGCGAGTTTACGCAGATAACCAAGAGCGGCGGCGCGTACGCCGCGCCCGGGTTCTCTCCCGACGGCCGACAACTCGTGGCCTCGCGTAAAGTTGCACCCGGCGGCGCCGATAACTTCGACCTGTGGACCATGACGGCTCGCGGCCGCTGGGAAAGGCCGATCGCCGAAACTTTCTATAATGAAATTGAACCGGCCTTCGGCGCCGGCGGCGACCGCGTTTACTTCGCCTCGAGCCGGTACGGCAACTGGGATATTTTTTCGTCCGACCTGAAGGGGGGCAAGCTGCGGCGCCTAACGGGACCCGATACGGAAGACCGGATGCCGGCGCCGTCGCCCGGGGGGGAATACGTCGTTTACGCCGGCAGGACCGCCGACGGGTCGTACAAATTGTGGGCCATGAACGTAGACGGCTCGAGCAAGGTCCCGCTTACCTCGGGGCCCGGCGACGACCTCTACCCCCGGTTCTCCCGGACCGGCGACGCCCTCGTCTTCGTCTCGAGCCGTACCGGCTCGTTCGAGGTCTACAGAATGACGTTCGAGCAAGAGCCGGACTACGACCTCCCCCGGCCTCCCAGGTCGCTCGTACGCGCCGAAATATCCTGACGGCCGACCGTACGTCGTCGTCATTCCCTTTCCCTCTAAGGCCGCGTTAACGGCATATAACCGAGCCAGGACGGGCGGCTGTTCCGGCGGTCTATAAATATAACGCTAAAAAAAAGTTGACATAATACATTCTATTTAGTAAACTTAATCGCAAAAGAAGGCTTTATTGTAAACCCACAAACTTACAGCGACGTTACGTAACCTGAAGGGCGAAAACGAATTATGCACGATGACTACGATTTTTCACGCGTGCTCCGCGAGATACTGGCGCGGAGGGGCTTAAGCGCCGGCGACCTCGCCCGGGCGACCAACTTGTCGCGCCAGGCGATCTATCAAATCTTGAATGGTAAAACCCGCACCCCTAAACGTTCCACCCTCGACAAAATGGCGGCGTTCCTGAACGTGCCGCCGGGCCAACTTCTCCGCGGCGAGCTTCCCGAGGACACCCCCGAGTTCCTCAAGCCCGACGAGGAGATCCTCGCCCAGGTCCCGGAAGTAGTCGGGCCGGAGCTCGAGGCCGTAATCGAGCGCGAAATGCCGGACCGCACGCCGCTGTCGATCGACGGCCCCTCCGGCAAAGCCCGCCAAGACATCCTGAAGATGAAGCTCTACCTCATCCTCAAAAAGAGGAAGCTGAGCACGCCGGAAAAAAGCGATCCGTCGTAGCCGAGACTGACGCGTCCTGTCAGGGCTTTGGCGTATAATGCCACCGTGCAAAGGCCAGAGCTCGCAGCTACGGCGTTATGGCAAGCCACCTGTCCGAACGGATGGCGCGTCGAGCCGGTAAACCTCGGCGCGGTCGCCGCGCACCTGGGGGTCGACATCTTAACCTGGCGCCCCGACGAGGACGGCCTTAACGGAGCGCTGATACGGAGCGCGAAGACTATATTCGTGAACGCCGCGCTCGCACGGCCGCGTATGCGTTTCGCGGCGGCTCACGAATTAGGCCACTACGTCCTCGGCCACGAGGGCGACTTCTTCTGCCCCTTCGACCGGTACGCGACGCTGGAACGCGAGGCCAACCTCTTCGCCGCGGCCCTCTTGATGCCGAAGGCGGTGGTGAAGACACTCTGGCTTAAATTGAGCGACCTGACGCCCGCCGCCAAGTTATCGGCGCTGGCCGAACGGCTCGAGGTATCGCGGCAGGCGCTCGGCTACCGCCTCCAGGCGGTGGGCATAGCCGGCTACGTGCCGGCCGCGCCGCAGCGCGTTTAGCGACCGGCCCGGGCAACCGTAAAAGACTACCGCCCCGCGATTGCGGGGCGGCTTTGTCGTGTGCCGGAGGCGGGAATCGAACCCGCACGGAGCAAAGCTCCGAGGGATTTTGAGTCCCTTGCGTCTACCTGTTCCACCACTCCGGCTCGAGGGGGATTAATATAGCAGAGTTGAGGGGCGGCGGCAAGGGGGAAACGGCCTTCGTCGGCGAACACGGGGAAGGCGTTGTTCCGGTGAGCGGCGACCCCGATTCGTAAGTAAAGGAGCCCTTCGGGCCCCTTTTTTACGCCGGCGGCGACTTTACGGGCTTGAAAAATTAGAGGGAAAGGTTGACCCGGCCCACCAAGGCGGTTATAATTAAGAGGTAGCGGCTCCTTTACTTTATAACCTCCACCGCGGAGGTGATACTGTGCGGAAAAGCTTATTGGTGGCACTGGCCATAGCACTCGCGAGCGCGACGGCGCACGCTTACCTGGGCCAAGTTCTCAGTTCGTTCCGGTCGCCGGCGGGGACCAATACCCGCGGCCTGGCGCGAGCCGCCATGCGTCTCTACATAATAAACGGTAACAACCGCGCTACGGTGTACAGCGTCCGGCCGCTTACGGGGTCGATATACAATTGGTACATGATACCCTGGACCGGCGAGAATAGCGGCCTGGCTTTCTCTACGCCGTCCTACTTGTGGGTGGGCCGCCTCAACAACGACCTCGTATTCCGCGTGGAAGCGAACACCGGCAGCATTTATTCTTCATGGAGCGCCCAGCACGACCCGCACGGCCTGGCGCCCTGGTGCACGGGCGACGGGGGGTCCGGCACCTCCTACCTCTTCAGTACGGAAAACGCGCCGAGCCGCCTTTACACGCACCTACTAAGCAACGGTAGTATCGTAAACTCAACGCCGCTCGCTAACAATACGCGCTGCGACTGCGCGTACGACTGGCGCAACAACCTGATCTGGCGCGGCCGCGCGGGCTCCATTTACGGCGTGGCCCCCTCCGGCGCCGTTATGGCGTCGTTCCCGTCGCCGGCGGGGGACCCGCGCGGCATGACGTATTGCAATACCTACCTCTGGGTAGCCTGCAACGCGAACGGCTTCGTGTATCGCCTCCACTGCCCGCGGAACTTCACGGCCGTGGAGGCCGCGTCGGCGGGCCGCGTGAAGGCGTTGTTCCGGTGATATAATATTTTCGTTTTATAGTTTATAAAAACGCCCGGCCTAAGTCGGGCGTTTTGCGTTAATTTTATGTCAGGATTTCCCTGCGAATCGCCCTCAACCAACCGCCCCTCCCCCGCTACCCATAATATAACGGCGTTGAAGGCGGGGCGGCAAGGGGAAAGGGGGGGCGCGCGCCCGCCTTGCGGACAGCGCCTCAATTGGACACCACCAACAAACCGTGCCCGCTTGCCCCTCCCCAAAGGAACAAGTATAATCCACTACCCAGGAGACCCATACGTTACTAAAATAGTTATTAATAGGATATTTTTTATTTGACTTAAACTCGGCTTTATATAATATTGGCTCTGGGAGAACGTATACGTAGCTGCGTGGACTTCTGAAGCGGATTGAGGGTATGCCCAGGTCGGAGGTTACGGAGAGAAGAGAAAAGCGCGTCGCTTTCGTCGCGTATAGCTCGGGATTATACCCCCAGTTAGGCCTGCGGGCTTACGGGGGTTTTTACTTTAAATACGGAAAATTACCGATACCTGAATAGTAAACCAAACGCTATAACTAATGGATGAACTAATAAAAACTCTTATCTGCCCTAAGTGTGGGGCACCGGTAAAATTTGACTCAAATAAATGTGATTACTGTGGAATAGAATACTTCGTTAGTTCGCTTTCGTACATCGGCGAGTTCGATAAGGACGGCGTAAATAAATACATAAATTACTACGGCGAAGTCCTTAAGAGCAACCCGGACGATTGCGAAGCAAACTTAGCGATTGGTATCTGCTATTTGAACTTGGGTATCCAAGAGTTAGCGTTAAAGCATATAACCAAGGCCGTCGAAATCTCACCGGCCATGAGCGCGGGATATTATTACCGGGCGTTGGCCATGGACGAAATTAAGGAAATCGAAAAGCACATTAGCGCTGCTATAAAATTAGATCAAACAAAACCCTATTATTACTACTTGTGGGCCATAATTAAATACAAATATTACTATAAAAACGCTTTGAGAATTACCCCCCCTACAATCGAAGAGTTAATCGAAAAAGGGAACTCGAAACCGAAAGAAGCAAAAGAAACGAAAGTCATGTTTAATATTTTCGAAAGAATCGAAAAAGACGTTA
>CBFCYS010000157.1:0-5559 GCA_965602215.1 uncultured bacterium | reverse complement strand
GACGCGAGATACATCCTTATGGGTTACGGCTATCCACGTAGCGGCCTGGGCGAGTTGGGGACGTACGAGCCCAAGACCGGGATATTCCGGCCCCTCACGATGTGTCCGCCGGACTTATACGACGAAAGCATACGGTACGCGTCATGGGGGCCCAACGGCGATATCGTCTTCGATAACGAGTACGGCCGGCTCTTTTTGATAAAGGCGCCGGAGTAAAAAGGAGCGCGAGGAGTTATATATGTTTAAGAATTTATCCTTGGTCGTCTTGGCGGTTTTAACCATAAACGCGTTTTGTGCGGCTTGGGAGTTAATCCCGGAGGTAAGCTACGGCGTCTCGTACCTGGACGGCGCGCCGTGCGCGTACGTCGAGACGGAACCGGCGCGGGAGACGAACGAGCCGTTGGGGGCGGCGCTGGGCGCGGCCTTCGGCCGCTACGCCGTCGAGGTGTCGTACCTGCCCCGCTACGACTTATACGCCGTAATAGGGCCGGTGCACGATTTTACGGCGGTGGGCCGGGCCGCGCCCATTTACCGAGATAAATGGGCGGTGTACGGCGAGGGCGGCGTGGGGGTCGCGAAGTGCGCGGCGCCTATGGCGTTTTTATACGAGGAGGGGCCGGAGTACATCTGGACGCCGGTGGTGGGAGCGGGCGTCGAATACGAGCCGTGGGAATGGCTCGAGCTTGACGCCGGCGTCTCATACCGTATCCGGGCTCAAGTCCTGCAGTACGGTACGGCTCGGTCCCGGGCGATTGACTTGTACGCGGAGTGCTTGTTCGCGCCGCTGCCGTACTTTGCGTTCGGGCCATCGTTCCGGCAGATATTGTACGGCCCGTACGATTACTACCTGTATAGCGAAACGAACCGGAACAAGGGTTGGGTTACGGGGAAGGAGACGTACGTCCTCGCGACGTTAGCGTTCCCTATTAATTTTTAGGTAAATTGTTTAATCGGAAAGCGGCCCCGCAGGGCCGCTTTTCTTCGGGTTTATTTAATAAAAAGGGACTACGGCGGCGCCGCGCCTACAGGCCGCCGCCGGCGGCGACGCCGATGAGGCCGATGATGAACGCGATGTAGCCGATGAAGAACGAGATGTAGAACGCGACGACGCAACATACTATCGAAAAGCCGATGGCGAAGTTGACGAGCGCGGCTGTGAGGCAGTACTTCCCGAACTCCTTGTTAGGGGCGTCCGGCTTGCTCAGGTACAGCGCCCCCAGGACGATGCCCGCTATCGGTACGACGAAAGACACGCCGTAAAACAGCCATCGCGGCTCGGGCGGCGCTTCCGCCGCCGTCTCCGCTTCGACCGGTTTGTTCGCTTCAGCCACCGCTCGTCCTTTCGTTTTTTACTCCGGCAGAAGGAAGCCGAACCCGGCCTTGAGGCCCAACGTCAGCCATACCGCGCCGCCCACGCACACCAGCACTATAGCGGCGATTCCCAGAGCGATGCAAATCTTGCCGCGGCGCCGGTCGGCCTCCTCACCCTTGCATATCTCGAGCGCGCCGTACGTGATACCGAAGAACGGGAAGACAAAAGACGCCGCGTACGTCAATACGCTCCGCCATTTGGATTTTTGTGCCAACGGGTCCTCCGTTATTCGCCGCTCGAGCCGCGGCGGCGTCTCTTCTCCGCGGCCGGGAGCCGGGCCGCGACGAACGCCACGACGTCATCGCGGTTGCCGCGGGCGAAGCGCAGGTTCGCGCCCCGGAAGGAGTCGAGCCGCGACGGGTACGTGAAGGTCGAGAGCATAACGCCCAGCCGGTCGGCGTAGTACGAGTGGAAGTAATCCCAGGGCCGCTGTTTTTTTATCCCAATCACCGAGACGAAGACGCCGTCGTCGTCGAGGCGGAAGCGCCGCGGCAGGACGTGGCCGTGCAGCGAAATTACCAGCACGACCGCGCCCAGAACCGCGAAGAGCGCGTTGTCCCACAGGAAGTATATCGCCGCCCCGGCGGCCGCGACCATGGCCGCCGCCAGCGCCGTACGCCCCGGGTATTCCACCAGCGGCCAGGCGCGCCAACTCAGCGAAGGCGTCGTTTCCTTTCGGCCCGTCATCTATCTGAACGTCGCCCGAGCGATGGCGGCGACGGGTATACGCTTCCGGTCGCCGTCGCCTTCTACGTGGAGATACGCGTGGCCGCGCTGCACCGTTATCTTGCGGGGCTCGACCTCCACCGGTTCCTCCTCGCCTTTAAGCCAGAGCTTCAGGCCCTTGCCGTGCGCGAGCGCGAACTCGACGACCGCGGCCGCGTTCTCGACCTCCGGCTCGGCCGCCCCGGCCTCGTCGGCCGGGCGCGAGGCCGCGTCGAACAGCGCGCGGGGCGAGACGTCGGCCTCGGCCTCGCCCCCCAACGACCGCGGCAGGTAGCCGTCCGAGGTGAGGGCGTCCCGGACGGCGGCGTAGTCCTCGCGTTCGATCTCGACGGCGTACAGCTCGCGCCGCCCCTTGACGTACGGCGCGACGGTGGGCAGGTTGGCGATTTCGTCCGCCGTTTCGGGCGTCTCCGCGGCGACTACGAGGCGGTCGTGGAAGGATATCTTGCCGTATCGCTCGGCCCAGCCGCGCAGCGAGAACGCCACGTTTTGCGGCACCGGTTTCGAGACGTGGCTTTCCAGAAAGGAGAGCACCTCGTCGACGGCGACGCCGGCGTCCAGCGCCCGGTAGAACGTGGCCTTGGAGACGCGGTACGACGGAAGGCGGCCGCCGCTCGTCCGCTCGGCGAACGCCTCGAGTTTGAGCCTGGTCTCGGTCGGTACGTCGTAGGGGACCTTGAGCTCGAAGTTTCCGCCCAGCAAGAACCGCGGTTCGGCGGGTTGCGCCGGCGGCCGCGTCAGGTCGTCCAGGTCCTCGAGCCGGGCGAAGAGAAGCGAGCCGTCGTCGGCCCCGGCGGCGGCGACGCCGCTCACGAACAGCGCGAAAAGGGCTTTGCGGGCGCTTGCCTCGTCGGCTTCCGGGGCTACGCCGAGAATACTCTCGACCGCGGCCGCGACGGGCCGCCATCGCCCCGCCGGCAACAGCGCGCACAAGTACGCCGCGAGTAGGGCGCCGGCCGTCTCGTCCTCTTCCGCTACCGCTCGAGTCAGGTCCGCGTTATAACTTGCGGCCGCGCGAGCCAGGTCCTCCGTCAACCAGCCGCCGGCGCGGAGCTCGCTGTCGTCCCGCGCCAGCGCGCCGCGCCGCTCCAGGTCCTCCGCCAAGAGATCCAGCCGGCCGTAGCCGAAACCCTCGACCACCGCGGCCAGCGGCGGGTCCTCCTCCGCCACCTCCAGCAGCGGCGCCAGTTTCGCGAGCGCGCGCTTGGGGGTGGCGCCGCCCTGCGTCAGCGTTATCCGGTTTTTGATTACGTAGCACCAGGTCGCGACGGCGTCGCGGAACGCCGAGAGGGGCTCGAGGGTAGCGACGTGTGGCGGCGGCTCGGCGGCCGGAGCCGCGAATCGCTTGGCGGCCTCGGCGTGGACGTACGGCAGTATCTCCGCCGCCGGGCGGTACAGGCCGGTTGCGGCGTCGGGCAGCAGCAGGCCGCGGGTAACGGCGTCCTGAGGGGGGGCCGTGGCGCCGAAGCGTAAGAGGACTGAGGGGCCGAGGGCGGGCAATAATTTTTCGCAGGCCGCGGCGATGAAGAGAACCTCGGCCGCTTCGGCCTCGAGCGCGCGGATGAAGCGCCGGACCGCGACGCGGCCGACGAGGTGCTCGGGGATGTTCGCGAGGAGGCGCGCCTTGGAGGTCAGCTCTTCCTGGAGGCCCACGCGTTCGGCGATGGCCGCAAGGTCTTCCAGCTCGAGCGCGGCGAGGCCGCTTTGGAGGGAGAGGGGTTCGGGAAGGGTATCGAACATTTTATTATATTACCACGCCCGCCCCCGGGGGTCAAGGGCGGCCCGCGTACGGCCATCATTTGGGTTGACGCCGGCCCGGCCTGAGGTTATAGATATAGGAGCAGTTCGCGCAGGCGGAACGGTTTTAATCTCGAATAATGCTGTCTAAAGCGGAGAAAGAGTACGTCTCGAGCCGCGGCTACTGGACGCTGTTCAAGCCGCTGGCTCTGTTCTACCGGCACCAGCTCGAGCTGGCGTTGACGCGCGCGTTGCGGCGCGAAGGCGTGGCGCTGGAGGGCAAGCGCCTCCTCGAGGACGGCTGCGAGCGCGGCAACCTGCTGCGGCAGCTTCTCGAGCTGGGCGCGTCGCCCGGGCGGTGCGTCGGCCTGGACCGTGATATCGACGCGCTGCGTGACGGCCGCGCCAGGGCCGCGGCGGCGGTCCGCTTCGTCGGCGGCGACGCCGCGGCGCTGCCGTTCCGCGCCGGCGCCTTCGACGTCGTCGTCCAGTCGCTGTTGTTCTCGTCGTTGCCCCCGGGGGAGAAGCGGGAGCGCGCCGCCCGGGAGATAGGCCGGGTCCTGGCCGACGGCGGCGTCTTCGTCTGGTACGACTTCGTCGAGCGGGCGAAGGGCGGCGGCTTGCCGCGGGGGCTCGAGCTGGGCGAAGTCCGCGAACTCTTCGGCGGGTGGCGCCTCGCCGCGCACAAGTTCGGCCTGCGCTTCCGGTGGGTTCAATTCCTGGTTAACAAGTGGCTCTGGCTCGCGCAGACGCTGGCCTCGCTCGGCGTCGCCCGCTCGCATTACGTAATAATAATGCGCCGCCCGTGAGGGGCGGCGCGATGCGGAGGGCGAGGGAATCGAACCCCCAAGGCCGTAAGGCCGGCGGATTTCAAATCCGCTGCCATACCGTTAGGCGAGCCCTCCAAAATATTCTATTTCAGGTAGTTACGCTCCCCACGATTTTATCATTTTACCGTTTGTGTTAATTTTGTGTTAAAAATTCTCCGGCGCTAAGGGCGACGGGTTAGTCGATACAGCCGTAACGATCGCTCGAAGGATTCCACCCCAGGTGTTCCTCTACCATTCTCCTCACAGGCGTATCGATGCTGCGGGGGGCGTTGACGAAGTATTCTTTAGCTTTTTCGCGCGTATCCCCGGTTAATCCGCTCAGGTAATCGACCACGGCTTCGGCCGAATGTTTCTTCCCTAGTTTGTTTTCCCAATTCGACTCCAGCCCTGTCCATATTGCCGCATCCAGGTCGTTTTTCCCCCGTAACCACTTCAAGACGGTAGTGAACACGCTGGTCATTCCTCCGGGTGGGCCTATTAATCTTACTTCTTTGGTTACGCCGTGAATATCCCTAAGGTCCCGAATTCCTTCCCTTTGAACTAATTCGTTTTTGGCCGTATCGAGGTTTGTATGAGCGCTTAACGCCCAGCAGGTCGGGGACTTCTTCTTGCTGGGGACGATGACTAAGGTGACGCGGCCGCCTTCCGATATACGGGCGAATTCGACAGGTAGGACCGGCCCGTCGCTATACCATGGGCTTCTCTTTTTAAGCCCTGCTTGTCCCAAACTAAAGAACCCCACCCTATTATCGCGACGTTCATTTATTACCCCGGAGCGTCGTACGCCAATACCTCGACGGTGTCGGCCAGATAGTCCGGCGCCAGGTGGGCGTATCGCATGGTCATTTGCGCGGTTTTATGGCCCAGTAACGTGCCGATCGTCGACATTGGTAC
>CBFCYS010000156.1:0-5577 GCA_965602215.1 uncultured bacterium | reverse complement strand
GTACGGCGAGACGTTCTACGAGCCGGGCGACCGGAAGATAACGCTCAACTTCGCGCTGGCGGAGGGTGCGCCGCTCGACGCCCGGCGGCTCGCCGAACTTTTCGACCCGGAGAAGTTCCTCGTCAAGCTGACGCCGCTCAACCCGACGTATACGGCCCGGCGCCACGGCCTGCGGTCGCACCTCGAGCCGACGGCCCCGCTCGAGGATACCCGCGTCGTCGACGACCTGCGCGCCGTCGGCTTCGACGTTATCGTGAGCATCGGCGAGGTGGAGGAGAATTTCATCGGGAGCAACTGCGGCCAGTTCCTCCGGGCCCGGCTGGCCGCCCGGGAGGGGCTCGACGGCGGCTACACCTATCCGGTGGAAGCGTACGCCGGCGCCGGCGAGGGCGGCGGCGGGGAAGACGGGCCGCCGGGGGAGCCGAAGTGAAAATGAGCGAACGCGATTGGCTCGAAGTCCCGGTGTTCATCCACGGCATCACGTCCGAGCGGGAGCCCGCCTCCCACACCTCGAGCTACTTCGCTTTCCTGCGTCTCGTGAACGAAGCGCTGGCGGCGCGCGGCAAGAAGGTTATCGACGCGCAGCCCATCATGGTGGAGTGGGGGTGGGAGGCGTCGCTGGGGAAGGACAAGTACCTGGCCGAGGCGGAGCGGCTCGTCGCCCGGGAGGCGCTGACGCTGACGGCGAAGCGCCGCGGCCTTAACCTCAACCCGCTCCGCCGCTTCACCGACGGCGTCCGGGAGGCGTTCCTTTACGGCTTCGCCGATATGTTTTATTATATCTCCAGGGACGGCGGCCGCGCCGTGCGCGATAACGTCTTCGCGCACCTCACCGGCGAGATACGCAATTTGAAGAAGAGCGGCGACGGCGGCTCCAACATATCGTTGACCTTCATCACCCACAGCGCCGGCGCCGTCATAGGCCACGACTTCCTGTATCGCCTCTTCGGGTGGGGGGCGCAGCCGCTCTTCGGCCTGACGTTGAACAAGACCCGCCGGCTGGCGCGCCGCAAGAGGCTTCGCGTGCGCCGGCTTTACACGCTGGGCGCGCCCGTCGCCCCCTTCATCTTCCGCTCCGAGGGGTTGATAGAGAAGATCCTCCGGCGGGAGAGATTCAACCCCGCGGTCGTGGGCCTGAGCCCCGACGAGGGCCTGGGCAACCCGCGCTGGGTGAACTTCTGGGACGAGGACGACCTCGTCGCGTACCCGGCGGCGTTTTTATACGAGAAGGTGGGCGGCGAGCGCGTCGTCGTCGACCGGTGCGTAGACTTGCGGGAGAAGTTCCCGGCGGTCCATTCCGCGTATTGGCGCTCGCGCGAGGTAGCCGACTACGTGGCCGAAACTTTTTAACCCGGAGCGACACGTGGGAGCAGAAAACGTGGAATACCGAGTAGACGGTACCGTAGACCGCGATTTCAAAAACGCGTACGAGGCCTTTATGCTCCGGACGTGCGGCGACGACGTCCTGCCGAATCCCCGTAACGCCGAACACGGCATCTTCCACAACTATCGGCCGTGGGAATACGACAAGGTTTTTAAATACGCCGATTTCAAAGAGGAAGACGTCGTTCTTGACACGGGCGCTATGCATACCTATTTCTGCATTTTTTTGTCGCAATTCGTTAAAAAGATATACGCCACCGACAACTTCTATTGGGCCGACAGAGATTATATGACCAGGGAGAGGTTGTTCACGCCCGCAGGATGGGTAGAATATGTCGAGCGGAAGGGAAACGCGAAAATAGTCGGCGAGAAGGCGGGCGTGACGGACCTCCCGTACCGAGACGGCATGTTCGATAAAGTCCTCTGCGTCAGCACGGTAGAGCACGTTCTGGAGGATTTCAAGGCTGTGGCGGAATTGGCGAGGGTATTGAAGCAGGGCGGACGCCTACTGCTGACGACCGAGTTCAATTCCCGTAGGCCCAAAGAATATTCCGAAGAGGACCGTTCGTATTACCGCATATATAATGCGGCGTCGCTCGAGGCGTTGCTGGCCGCGTCGGGTTTAAGGTTGAAAGGCCCTGTCTTGCTTGAAAAAAGGGGCCTTTGGTTGCTGCGAAAACACGTGAACGCTTTTACCTGTCTTGAAAAGTAGGTTAGTTTTGGGGTAGCTGAATGCACGCTAAAATAATATCAGCGGGCCTTTTGGGCATCGACGCGTATAAGGTCGAGGTGGAGGTGGACGCAGGCCGCGGCGTCCAGAATCTCTTCGTCGTGGTGGGCCTGCCGGACGCCGCGGTCAAGGAGTCCCGCGACCGCGTCCAGGCCGCGCTCAAGAACTCGCGCCTCAACGTCAGCTGGAGGAAGTGGACCGTGAACCTGGCGCCGGCCGACGTGCGCAAGGAGGGCCCCTCCTTCGACCTGCCCATCGCGCTGGGGATGCTCGCCGCCGACGGGAAGCTGGAGTTCGGCCGCGACGGCGACTACCTGGTGGTGGGCGAGCTGGCGCTGGACGGCGCGGTCAGGCCGGTGCGGGGGGCGCTACCGGTCGCGGTGTGCGCCCGCGATTTGGGGTGCCGGGGGCTTATAGTACCGGCGGCCAACGCTGACGAGGCCGCGGTGGTGGACGGCGTCGACGTTATCCCGGTCGAGACGGTCAAGGAAGCGGCGGATTTCCTGGCGGGGGACGGCGACATAGCGCCGTGGCGGGTGGACCTGGGCGCGACCTTCGACACCGCCCGGGTGTACGTGGCGGATTTCTCGGACGTTAAAGGCCAGGAGCACGCCAAGCGCGCGGTGGAGGTGGCCGCCGCCGGGGGCCATCACGTGCTGATGATCGGGCCGCCCGGCTCCGGCAAGACCATGCTCGCCAAGCGCCTCCCGACGATAATACCGGATATGTCGCTGGAGGAGGCGCTGGAGACGACGAAGGTACACTCCGTCGCGGGCTTGCTGCCCAAGGAGCGGGCGCTGGTCGCCGCCCGGCCCTTCCGCTCCCCGCACCACACCGTGTCCGAGGCGGGGCTGGTGGGCGGCGGCTCCATCCCCCGGCCGGGGGAGGTCTCGCTGGCGCACAACGGCGTCCTCTTCCTGGACGAGCTGCCCGAGTTCAGGCGGCCCGCGCTGGAGGTCCTGCGCCAGCCGCTGGAGGACGGCTTCGTTACGATATCGCGGGCCAAGATGTCGCTGTCGTTCCCGTCGGGTTTCATGCTGGCGGCGGCGATGAACCCGTGCCCGTGCGGCTGGCTGGGTTCGCCGTCGCGGCGGTGCCGCTGCTCGGGCCACCAGGTAGCGAACTACCTCAACCGCATATCGGGGCCGCTGCTCGACCGCATCGACATCCACCTCGAGGTCCCGGCGGTGCGCTACAAGGAGCTGACCGACGAGCGCCGCGGCGAGCCGTCGGCTATGATAAGAGAGCGCGTCAACCGCGCCCGCGAGGTCCAGCGGCGGCGCTTCGCCGGCCGGGACATCCACTGCAACGCGCAGATGACGACGCGCGACGTCGAGCGCTGGTGTCGGCCCGACGACGAGGGTGAGAACCTGATACGCACCGCCATAGAGAAGCTGGGCCTGACGGCGCGGGCGTACCACCGCGTCCTCAAGCTCGCGCGTACCATCGCGGACCTGGCCGGCGACGAGGCGCTGGCGGCGGGCCACGTCTCCGAAGCCATACAGTATCGCACGCTGGACCGCCAGGCGTGGTCCTAGTACGATATAGACAATAAGGCAACCGTTAACTCGAAAGGGTGAAAATATATGTCGAGAAAGTTCTTAATCGCGCTAGCGCTGACATTGACCGGCGTAGGTTGCGCCGGCGCGACCGGCGGCTCCGTCGTCGCCTCGTTCCGCTCGCCGCACGCCTCGGGCATACCGCGGGGGATGGCGTACGCCTCGCCGTCCAGCCGCCTGTACCACGTATCGAGCACGAGGAACACGATCTACGCCACTAATACGGACGGCTCGGTGGTGGGGTCGTTCGCCTGTCCGGGCGACACCCGGGACGTGGAAGCCGGCGAGGACTACTTCTGGACCTGCACGTACTCCTCCACCGGCATCATCTACCGCATCAACACGAGCGGTAGCGTCGAGTCGTCGTTCCTGGCGCCGGCGAACGCCACCGGCATCACCCTCGACGCGACGTACCTGTGGGTTTCGTCGTCGACCACGAATTACGTCTACCGGATAACCACCACCGGCTCGCTCGTCGCGTCCTTCGCCGCGCCCGGCGGCGATGCCGCCGGCCTGGACTGGGACGGCCGCTACCTGTGGCTGGCCGACGCGGCGACGACGGATTCCTCGTTATATCGACTCACGACGACGGGCTCGGTGCTCTGGCAGTTTAAAGTACCGACGGGACGCGTGTACGGCGTCGCCTTCGACGGCACGTACGTCTGGTACGACAGCATGGCCAATCCCAAGAACTGCTACCGGGTGACGATAAGCGGGAACGCCGTGGAGCCGGCGTCCTTCGGTAAAGTCAAGGCGCTTTTTAGATAATAAAGGGCGAATCGGCGTTGGGAGGGGAGCCCTCGGGGCTCCCTTCCCCCGTTTTTAACGCGGCGTTTTCTTGCGGTAAATTATAGAGTTTCAGCGGTTTAGGCCGCGGCTTTTTTTGACGGCGGCGGTTTCCCATGCTATAATTTATAAGCGAAAATGACAGGTTTAAGGTGGTGAGACCTATGGCGAAAAAATGCTTTCCAATCGCGTTTTTAATAGCCGTGTTGGCTAGCGGCGCCGCGGCAACCGGCGGCTCCATAATCCGCTCGTTCGAATCGCCCTGCAACGACCGCACCGACGGCATCGATTATCGCGGCGGGTACTTATACCACGCCAACTTCAACGGCCCGTGCGAGGTTCTGAAGACCAACGTCGCCGGTTCGGTGGTATCGTCGTTGAAGGAGCCGGCGTACGCGGTGGGAGTGGATTTCACGGGGACAGTGTACTGGGCGTACACCTTTTGGCCTCAGGTCCCGCGCGACCGCATATACCGCGTCAACGAGGCCGGCAGCATAACCGCCAGCTTCGCCGCGCCGTCCAACGGCTACGGCGTCACGTACGACGGCGAGTCTCTTTGGTATTCCACGGCCGGCAACCACAACTGGAATTACGTCTACAGGTTGACGAAACAGGGGTCCGTGGTCTCGTCGTTCCAGGCGCCTCACGGCAGCGGCTTCCTGAATAGGGACGTCGACTGGGGCGGCTCGTATTTGTGGCTCGCGCAATCGAGCAGCGCCGGCGGTTTTATCTACCAGATGACGACCGCGGGCTCGGTCGTGTTTTCCATATTTATGCAAGGCCGCCGGCCTACCGGCGTGGCGTGGGACGGCAAGCACGTCTGGTTCGCCGACGGCGGCAACGATTGGGTCTACCAGATGAAGTGGAGCGGCGTCGACGTCGCGCCGGCCTCCATCGGCAAGGTAAAAGCGTTGTTCAGGTAGCAATTAGCACCGGATACTTAAAAGGGAGCCGCAAGGCTCCCTTTTTTTGTGGCTTTTCTCGGGCGAGGAAACGGCGCAGCGTTTCGAATTCCCGCTATCGTAATAGTCCGGCGTAAGACGGCCTTGCCGCGACTCCTTCAGCTTCGGTGTCGAAAGGGCGCGAGTAGGGTTATTTAGGATATTACCTTGACCTTAA
>CBFCYS010000155.1:0-5750 GCA_965602215.1 uncultured bacterium | reverse complement strand
ACGAGTGTATGTGGCCGTCGCGGTGCAAGGACGTGTGGGACCCGGAGGTCGCGCCGCCGGAGTATATTATGGAAGGCCGCAAGGGCGAGAAGTCGCGCAACGTAAAAGTGTACGACGAGGAGCAGCGCCGGCTCATAGATGCCGAGTTGACGCGCCGCAGCGTGGAGTTTATGCGGCGGCAGGCCGAGGCCGGCAAGCCGTTCTTCCTGTACCTGCCGTACACGCTGGTGCACATGCCCACGCTTCCCAACCCGGCCTTCGCCGGCAAGACCGGCAACGGCGACTGGGCGGACTGCCTGGCCGAAATGGACCACAACGTCGGCCAAATCCTCGACGCCGTCAAGGAGCTGGGCCTGGCCGAGGACACCATCGTCATATTCGCCAGCGACAACGGCCCGGAGGCGAACTTCCCGTGGCGCGGGTGGGGCGGGCCGTGGCGGGGCACGTACTTCACCGCGATGGAGGGCTCGTTGCGCGCGCCGTGCATCATCCGCTGGCCGGGCCGGGTCCCGGCGGGCCGCGTCACGAACGAGATCGTCCACGTCGTGGACCTCTATACCACGCTGGCGGGCGTCGCGGGCGCGAACGTCCCGAACGACCGCCCCGTCGACGGCGTCGACCAGCTCGACTTTCTCCTCGGCGACCGGGAGAAGTCGAACCGCGAGGGCTTCCCGGCGTTCGTATCGGACCGTCTGCAGGCCGTGAAGTGGCGCAACTGGAAGATACACCTCTATTGGCAAGAGGAGATGTACGACGTCCCCGAGAAACTGCCGCTGGGCCGGGTGTTCAACCTGTTGACCGACCCCAAGGAGGAGCGCAGCACCGCCATCCCCAACTCGTGGGTGGCCTATCCCGGCGAGAGGATCGTCGTGGAGCTGGAGGCGAGCTTTAAGAAATATCCGCCCATTCCGCCGGGTACGCCGGACCCCTACCGGCCGTAGGCGCCTCGCGTAGCGGCCGCACGGAAACAATATGACGGATTTCGAATTCCGCTGGGACGAGGCCACCGTCCGGTATCACGTGATGTGCAAGCCGATAGCGTCGGCCTGCAACCTCGCGTGTACGTACTGCTATTACCTGAGTAAGAAAGACCTCCTCGGTCAAATCGGCGACGCGCGGATCTCGGACGACGTCCTGGAGGCGTACATCCGGCAGAATATTGAGGGGCAGACCGGCGCCGAGGAGGTCGTCTTCTCGTGGCAGGGCGGCGAGCCGACGCTCCTGGGGTTGGCCTTTTTCGAAAGAGTCGTCGCGCTGGAGAAGAAGTACGCCCGCGCCGGCGTGCGCGTGGAGAACGACCTCCAGACCAACGGCATCCTCCTCGACGACGAGTGGTGCCGCTTCTTGAAGGAGAACGACTTCCTGGTGGGCTTGAGCGTCGACGGCCCCCGCCACTTCCACGACAAGTACCGCGTCGACCGCGCCGGGAACGGCTCGTTCGAGCGCGTGGTGGAGGCGGCGCGCCTCCTCCGCCAGCACGGCGTCCGCTTCAACACGCTGACCAGCGTGAACCGCGACAACGCCCGCGACCCCTTGGCGGTGTATCGCTTCCTCCGCGATAAGCTCGGCGCCGTCACGATGCAGTTCATCCCCATCGTCGAGCCCAGGAGCTTCGAGCGGACGCCGCCGCAGCATTGGCCCGCCGAGGAGATGCCGATACTGGGAACGACGGCCGCGCTCCCCGGCACCGCCGATTCGTTCGTGACGGATTGGTCCGTGGACCCGGACGACTGGGGGACCTTTCTGCGGGTGATATTCGACGAGTGGTACAAGCGCGACGTCGGCAAAACGTGGGTATATTTGTTCGAGTCCGCGGTCTGTACGGCGTCGGGGCAGTTTTCGCCGCTCTGCATATTCGCGCCGCTGTGCGGGAAGTGCCTGGCGCTCGAGGCCGACGGCGGCCTGTACTCGTGCGACCATTACGTCTATCCGGAATACCGCCTCGGCAATATCCTTACCAAGCCCATCGTCGAGCTGGCGTTTTCGGAGCGGCAGCGGGCCTTCGCCAACGGGAAGCAGGCGCTGACGCGGCTGTGCCAATCCTGCAAATTCCTGAAGTGGTGCTACGGCGAATGCTGCAAAAACCGCTTCCTCCGCACGCCGGAGGGCGAGCCGGGCCACAACTACCTTTGCGTCGGCTACAAGAAATTTTTCAACCACGTGGAGGGCCGCGTGCGGGAGCTCGCCTCCCAGCTAGCGGGCCGGCGCTAGCGCCGGCGTAAACGCGCGGGTTGCCGTGGCGCTCAAACTGTTATATAATCACATACGGCCGGTGGACGTCGGCCTCGTTCCGTCAGCGCCGCGGGCGCAAGGGCGAGGCCGAAACCGCGAACGGTCCAAGTCGCGAGAGTGGCGGAACTGGCAGACGCGCTGGATTTAGGTTCCAGTGGGTTAACCCGTGCGGGTTCGAGTCCCGCCTCTCGCAAATAAATTTAACGAGGAAAGTATGGTCGAAGCGAAGAAGATAGGCAAGAATACGGTCCGCGTCGACGTGGAGATCCCGCCGGCGGAGGTCCGGGCCAAAGCGGCCGCGGTCTACGCCGAGCTCGCCCGCACCGTCAATGTCCCGGGGTTCCGGAAGGGGAAGGCCCCGCGGCGCATCCTCCAGCGTTCGTACGCCGAACGCGTCCTCCAGACGGTGGTGGACGAGCTGGTGCCGGTGGCTTTCGAGCGCGCCGCCGCCGAGCTCGGCCTCGACGCCGTAAGCTCGCCGCGGTATAACGTCGCGTCCGCCTCCGAGGAGGGGCCCATCTCGTTCGCGGCCGAGGTGGCCGTCTTCCCCGAGATGACGCTGCCCGATTACGCCGGGTTCGTCGTGAAGCGCGAGCGGCCCGAGGTGACGGACGACGACGTCGCGAAGGCGCTCGAGAACCTGCGGCAGGCCAACGCGCGGCTTGAGCCGATCGAGGGGCGCGGCAGCCTCGACGGCGACCTCGTTATTTTGAAGTTCCTCGACAAGGAGCCGCCCGAAGGTTTCTCGCAGGCCACGGTGGGCGTATGGGCGAGCGTCCGCGACGAGGGGGATTCCTTCGCGCGCCAGGTGATGGGCAAGGCGCCGGGGGACACGTTTGCGCTGGCCGTCGAGTATCCGGCCGACTACCCATCCAAACGGCACGCCGGCAAGAAGGTGGACGCGCCGGTGGAGGTCGCCGAGGTCAAGAAGCGGGTATTACCCGAGTTGGGCGACGAGTTCGCCAAGGACCTGGGTGAGGACGGCCTGGACGAGTTGAAGGCGAAGGTGAAGGTGCGGTTGGAGGCTCGAGCCGACGAGATATCGTACGCCAACGCGTACGGCCGCTTCGTGGAGGACGTCGCCGCGCACGCCGAAGTTCCGTTGGACGACGCCTTCGTGGAGCAGTTTTTACCCGAGGACGACGAGGCGGAGGGCGGCAAGAGCCCCGACGAGCGTACGGCGGAGGCGCGCCGCGAGCTGGGCCGCTATTTCATCGTACGCGAGCTGGCTCGCCGCGAGAACGTAGAGGTCACGGCGGAGGATGTGCGCGACGCCATAACCGCGAGAAGCTGGCCGCGAAGCTTATACCGCGGGAGGGCCTCGCCGAAGGGGGAAAGGCGGATGAAAGTTAAAGCGCCGCAACCCGAGGCCGTGGATAAGTGCGAGCTCTTCGGCGGCCGGCTGACGCTGGCGCAGCCGCGCGAAGGCTACCGCTTCTCTTTGGACTCTATCTTGCTGGCGTGGTGGGTGGAGTTCGAGGCGGACGACCGCGTCCTGGACGCGGGGTGCGGCGTGGGCGTCGTGGGCCTGGCTCTGGCGCGCTGCCGGGGCGCCCGCGACGTTACCGGCGTCGAGCTTCAACCGGATTTGGCCGCCCTCGCCCGGGAGAACGTGGTCGCGAACGGCGCGTCGGCCTGGGTAGCGGTAGAGGAGGCCGACCTGCGACGGCTGCCGCCGGCGTTCGGCAATCGCTTCGACGTGGTGTGTTCCAACCCGCCGTTCCGGGAGGCCGGCGCCGGCCGGTTGAACCCGTCCGCGGCCAAGGCCGCGGCCCGCCACGAGCTGACGCTGACCGTGGACGAGCTCGCGTTGGCGGCGGCGTTTACCCTGAAGAAACGAGGCCGGTTTTACTTCGTGCACCAGCCGCGCCGGCTGGCCGAAATCTTTTCGGCCCTCGGCGACCAGGGGTTCAACGTCGAGCGGCTCCGCTTCGTCCAGCCGCGCGAAGGCAAGGCGGCGAACCTGGTTCTGGTCGCGGCGCGTTTGGGGGGCTCGCGCGGAACGGTCGTAATGCGGCCGCTCGTGGTATGCGACGCCCCCGACGAATACGGCGCCGAGGTCGCGGCGATTTACGAAGGTCGCGGCAGGCCGTTGTATAGCCAAACGACGGACGTATGAGGGCTTTTATGAGAAGTAGCGGCTGCGTCCTGCGCGACGCGGCGGCGCTGCCGGTCTTGCTGATCGGCATCTTCATGCTGGTCGCGATGGGGACCCAGAGCGACCTGCCGTCCCCCGAGGACCGCCTCTTCGCCGGGATCGGCGGCGACTACCGCGTTACCAGCTTCGGCGTCCACGGCACCGCCGGCGTCTACCCGCTGCGCATCAAGCACTTCGACCATCCGAAATACCACGGCCCGCCCGTTATCCTCGTGCACGGCATGGGGACCTCCGACGCCTATTTCTGGCGCGTGCGCGGCGAGGTGGAGGTGTTCGCCGGCTTCATCTACTCCGAGCAGCGCAACATCTCCGCCGTGGGTCACGCCCAGGGGTTGGCCGACCTGGGCTACGACGTCGTCACCTACACCTACCCCGACTCGCGCAACCGGCCGCTGGAGTACCAGGCGTACGACCTCGCCCGCGTCATAAAATGGACCAAGGAACGGTTCATTAAGGATAAGGTCATACTGATAGGCCACAGCACCGGCGGCCTTATCTGCCGGTACTACGTGGAATCGGGCCAGCCCGGCCGCAAGAACTACCAGTTCCCCTCCAAAGAGAAGAGCGATTACATCTGGAACCGCTTCTTCAGCGTGTCCGACTTCGAAATGGAGCGCTTGCGGTACGGCTACGACGTGGCCAGGCTCGTCCTCATCGCGACGCCGAATTT
This sequence comes from uncultured bacterium, assembly GCA_965602215.1. Taxonomy (GTDB): domain Bacteria; phylum RBG-13-66-14; class B26-G2; order WVWN01; family WVWN01; genus WVWN01. Next base: position 690 of record CBFCYS010000155.1, on the reverse strand, counting down.
CGGCAACCTCAAAGAGGACGGCCGCGACTACCGGAGCCCGGCGCTGTTCGAGATGAAGGAGAACGGCGACTTCGTCACCTGGCTTGAGGAGGGGCGAAGCAACGCCGAGGCTAAAGGATATAAAAGGCCGCCGGTGTGCGTCATCGTCGGCAGCAAGTACGACAACTATATGGGCGAGGGGCCGCTCGACTTCGGCGACGGGATGGTGGCCGTACCGTCCGCGGTGGGGCCGTACGGCGAGGACGCTCGAGCCGAGGTTTTCTACTTCGACCTCGACCACTTCGAGCTCGCGATGGACGGCGGCGTATTGGCGAAGATCTATAACGCGCTGCAGAAGGACGAGGCCGACGACCCGTCGTGAACGCGGGACTTGGGCAAATCAAGAAACCGCCCCGCGGGGCGGTTTTAATTCGAGCCGCCTGGGACTCGAACCCAGGACTCCCGGCTTAAAAGGCCGGTGCTCTGACCAACTGAGCTAGCGGCTCATTTCGCGTACGTTATAACAAATTTCGTATAATTACGCAACCCCGCCCTTACGCGAATACCTCGAGCCGGCGGAATCCCTCCTCCCGGCTGGGCCCCGTCGATACGAACGCCACCTCCGCCCCCGCGTAGTCCTCGATGAATTTAATGTAGTCCTTGGCCGCCGCGGGCAGCGCCTCGTAGGAGTCGGCGCCGGCTACCCCCTCC
>CBFCYS010000154.1:0-5777 GCA_965602215.1 uncultured bacterium | reverse complement strand
CGGCGTCGAGAACGTCGACGTCCTCCTGTGTCCGCCTTTTACGTCGCTGGCCGCGGCCGCCGAAGAGCTCGCCGGCTCGGCCGTCAAACTGGGCGCGCAGAACGTTTTTTACGAGGAAAAAGGCGCCTTCACGGGAGAAATCTCGCCGCCGATGCTCGCGGCGTTGGGCGTGGAATACGTTATCGTAGGCCACTCCGAACGGCGGCAATATTTCCACGACACGGACGAGGTAATAAATAAGAAAGTCCGGGCCGCTCTCCGAGGCGGCCTCCAACCCGTCCTCTGCGTCGGCGAAAAACAAGCGGAGCGCGAAGCGGGCGACGGGTGGAAAGACCTCGTCCGCGGCCAGGTAATCGCCGGCCTGAACGACGTGGAGGCGGACGCCGTCGCGACGGTAACGCTGGCATACGAGCCGGTATGGGCCATAGGCACCGGCCTGACCGCAACGCCCGCCGTAGCGGGCGAAGCTCACGCCCTCATCCGGGAAACGATAAGCGAGGCGTTCGGCGCCGGCGCCGCCGAAGCCGTACGGATATTATACGGCGGCAGCGTCAAGCCCGACAACGCCCGCGAACTCATGGCGGAACCCGACATCGACGGCGCGCTGGTGGGCGGCGCGAGCCTCAAGGCCGAGACGTTCGTTCCCATAATAAAGTTCCGCGGCTAGAAAGGGCGATTGACGGTCGGCCTGAAACATGTTATAGTTTCGCATAGGAGTTTGAAATGGACATATTTCACCCAGTAGTTATAGTAGCTCACATAATCTTCGCGGTAGCGATGATCGCGGTCGTCCTCCTGCAAACGGGTAAGGGCGCCGGCCTCTCGGGGGTATTCGGCGCAGGCGGCGCCGCGTCGGAATCCTTCTTCGGCGGCCGGGGACCCGGTACGTTCCTGACCAAGCTCACCACCGTCGCGGCCGTAATGTTTATGGTAACGTGCCTCGTACTCGCGAAGTTGTCGGCGATGCCGCGGGGCGGCAAGTCCGTAATGGAAGACCGGAAAACGAAGACGACGGAAAAAACGCCGGCCACGCCGTCGCGGCCCTGGAAAACGACCGAACCGACGAAACCGAGCGAACCCCCGAAAACCGAAAAACCTCCGGAAGAAGCACCGGCTTCTACCGAATAAAAATCGAATCCCATTCAAGCCGCCCGCAGGGCGGCTTTTTAATTTCGCGGCGGCGACGGTGTCCAAAACCAAGTTCCTCCTCGGCGTTCACGTTTCTATCTCCGGCGGCGTCCACCTCGCCGTGGAACGCGCCCAGGCGCTCGGCTGCACCACTTTCCAGATATTCCCGTCCAACCCGCGCGGCTGGCGCCAAAAAAGCCACCCCCCCGAAAAGGTCGAGGCCTTTAAACTCGGCGTGACGCGTAATGAACTCGAGCCGTTCTTCGTCCACATGCCGTACCTCCCCAACCTCGCTACTCCCGACGACGCGCTTTACGAGAAGTCCGTGGCCGCTTTGACCGAAGCGGTCGAAACGACGGCGTCGCTGGGAGGCCGCTACCTCGTAACGCACCTCGGCAGCCACCGCGGCGCCGGCGCGGAAACAGGCCGGGAGCGCGCCGCGGCGGCGATGCGTCGCGCCGTTGAAGCGACACCTCGAGCCGGCGTCACTATTTTAATGGAGAACGCCGCCGGGAAGTCGAACCAGGTAGGAACCACCTTTACGGAGATCACGGAATTATATAAAATGATCGGCAAGAAAAGCCGGCGGCGCGTAGGGTTGTGCGTCGACACCTGCCACGCCCACGCTATGGGTTACGACCTGGCCGCCGGCGGAACCGGCCTCGAGCGCATCCTGGCGGAAGTCGACGCGTTCGTCGGCGCAGGTAAAATTAAACTACTCCACCTCAACGACGCCAGGGGGGAAGCCGGAGGCGGCCTCGACCGCCACGCGCACGTAGGGCGCGGGACCATAGGCCGCGAAGGCTTCAGGCGACTTATTAATCACCGGGCGCTCCGCGACCTCCCCATGGTGCTGGAGACGCCGCAAGAGAGCGATTGGGACGGTAAAAACTTACGTACCGTAAGGCGGCTCAGGGAAAAGGAAGGAGCGGCGTCGTGACCCGGATGTCGAAACCTTTTTATCTTGCCTCGATCGTAGCGGTCCCCGCGGCCTTTATGGTCGCCTCGTGGTTCGTAAACGTCGACGCGTTCGGCTTCGACCCGTCGCCGGTCCGCGCCTGGAGTATGATCGCTTCGTTCTACGCCTTCGCGATATTCATCCTATTATGGTACCGGGCCTGGAAACCCATCGCGGGCGGCCCGCAAAAGTTCAACCCGGCCAGGATGGCCCTCCTCTTGCTGGTGCCGTTATACAACCTGTACTGGTTCTTCCGAGCCGTCTGGGGTTGGCCCAAGGCGTACAATCATTACGCCCGCGAAAAAAACTTGAACCTTACCCCCCTAAACGATAAACTCTTCTTGGTTTATTGTATATTCACGGTCGCTGCCGTGGCCGTCAACCCGGGACACATATTAAAGATAGACTTCTACGGCCGCGAGCTAACGCTTCTCTCTATATCGCAGGCGACCAAATCCGCGCAACTTCTCTTCGACGCGGTAATAATATGGCTCGTCTGCGACGCCGTGAACAGATTGCCGGCAACGAAGGCCACTTAAAAAAGAAAAAGGGGTAGAATTTATGGCCGCGGACCGGGCCGGTACCAAATCGCGGAACTTATTACGCGTAGTGAAAGTCGGGATAGGCTACGGCTTGGCGCTGGGCGCCGTCGAAACGTTGATTATGCTCGCCGGACATGGCTCGCAAGCCCCCGCCGGCACGCGGACCGTGATATACGCGACGACGCTGGCCGCCGACGTAGTCGCCGCCCTGGCCTTAGCCTTAGCGTTTTACGGTACCGCCCTCGTAGCAGGTAAGGTAATACCTCCCGTGCGGCGACGGGCCGCGGCCGTCGCCGAAATCGGGTTGGTTTCAGTCATATTAGCTTTTAACGCCGTATTGATCGTTAGAAGCAAGGTCGTATTCGGCCTGCCGCTTACCCACCCTTACAAACTCGCGGCGTTCGCCGCATGCGGTCTGGCTGCGCTCGCCGTGGCCGCCGGATGGCGCGCGCTAAGGGGCGTCATTGCGAGGAAGCCGGTATTAATATCGGCGGCGGCCGCGTACGTAGCCGCTTCCGCCGTAATTTTCGTTGTCCCGGAGTTAAAATGGGCCGCCCGTCCCCGAGCGATAGGGCCGGACGTAATCTTCGTATCTCTCGATACGGTTCGCGCCGACCACTTGGGTTGCTACGGGTACCGGCGGGACACGTCGCCTAACATAGACCGGTTTGCGCGCGAAGCGGTACTTTTCGAGAACGCCATCTGCGTCCAACCCACTACCAACCCCTCCCACGTTAGTATGTTTACCGGGTTATACCCGGCGGAGCACGGCGTCGTTTCCAATTTCGTGCGTATGCAATCCGACGCGGCCACCCTCCCCGAGCTGCTGGCCGCGTACGGTTACAAGACCGTCGGCATTACGGGCGGCTTCATTTTAGACCGCCGCATTTCGACCCTCGCGCGCGGGTTCCGGTATTACGACGATTACATCAACCCGTGGTCTCACTTCAGACACACCCTCCTTTATCGTTCCGCGATCGCGGCCGACGACAAATTATACGGTACGTTGCGTCAGGCGCCGACCGTAACGGCGTCCGCCTTACGGGTACTCGAGCGAAAGCGGAGCCGACCCCTTTTCCTGTTCGTACATTATTTCGACCCCCACTCCCCGTACCACTACCGCGGCGCCGCCGAACGCTTCTACGACGGCCCGGAACCGTTGGACTTCGAGAAACGGCAACTCGAGTTGAAGCGACGGTGGAATAAATACGCAGACGGTACGCCCCGCCCGGAATGCACGCCGGCTATCGAAGCGCTCTACGACGACGAGATCCTATACGCGGACCGGGCCGTAGGGAGGTTACTGGATGAGTTGCGGCGCGGCGATGCGTACGACCGTACCCTCGTCGTCGTCACGAGCGACCACGGCGAATCCTTCGGCGAACACGAATATAAATTTCACGGCAAAACGGTATACGACACGGAGACGCACGTTTGTCTGTTGGTAAAACCGGTAGGCGGCGGAAGCGGCGAACGCGTCCGAGGCCAAGTTGAGACGCTGTGCTTGGCCGATACGGTCCTGGCCGCGGCGGGCGCGCCTACTGACGGTTACCGCGGCAAACGGATCGACCTCCTGGCGGTAAGCGAAAACCCGGCGGCTGCGGCCGCGTGGGGTTTTTCGCAAACCAACGACAAAACGACGTTACCGGACGGCCTAACGGTGAGCCGCGAGTACTGCTTGCGGTCCGCCGATATGAAACTCATTTTTAACGTCGAAACCCAACGGTACGAATACTACGACCTCACGACCGACCCCGCCGAAAACCGCAACCTCTCCGGGCGCGTCGACGACCCGGCGTACGAAAACTACCGCAGCGAATTAACCAGCCATATCGAAAAAGCGGCGTTCGCCATCTCCGGCCGGGTCGACGGAGACCTGGCCGACGCGTTAAGGTCTTTGGGTTATACCAACTGACGGCCCGCCGGCCCCGGACTCGGCGAACGGACCAACCGTCCCGCGGAACGCCCTCAAGCCGCGAACTAAACCTGTTTTCCTTTACCATATATATAAAAACACTTGACATAGGCCGGCAAGCTGGTATACTAAAAAAGAAAGGAGGTGAGACCTTGAAGAAATTGCTTATTTTTACGGTTTGCTTCCTAATGGCCACCGTGGCCGCGTTCGGCGTCAAGCTCCAGACATCGTACGACAAAGCGGGCCCGGGCGACGGTTACGACAAACTTCTGGTCCTCGACCCAAACGAGACGTACACCGGTAGTTGCGGCGTCTTGATAGGAAAGAAGTCTTGTATCCGCGGAAACGGCGCCCTCGTCGACCTCGACGGCGGCAACATCCAGGCCGGCGGGAGCGGGACTCAGCTGGACATCTCCGCCTGCTGCCTTATTAACGCCGGATACTACGGCGCCATTAACGTTACGGACTTCGCTAACGTTACTGCCGACGGAAACACCATTACCAAGTCCAATGGTATTGCCGGCATCCGCGTTTGGGAGTACGCCACAGCTACTCTTAAAAACAACATCATCTGGGGCAACGCCACGTACGGCGTAGCCAAGCACCAGAACACCGGCACCACCAATATCCTATACAACGACGTAGATAACAACAAGAGCGGGAACTACATGTACTTTTGCCCGGGTTGAGGCGGCGGTACTTGGTACAGCTTCGTACCGTCACCCGGAACCGGCGAGATTCACGCCGACCCCCTCTTCGTTAACCCCACCCAAAATAATTACTACCTGTCCGAGAGTTCGCCTTGCCGCAAGGCCGGCGAAGGCGGGAAGGACATCGGCGCCAAGAAGTACAGCGTGGCCGTCGCGCCCACGTCGTTGGGTCGCGTAAAAGCGCTGTTCGAGTAAGAGTTAATCCGGATGTAGTTGCGTACGTACGTAACGGGGCGAGCGCTAAGCTCGCCCTTTTTACTATGCGTCGGCGACGGCGTTGGGCCGCTGAGACACCTCGGCGTGAACGCCGCGGCCCCCGCCCGGGACGTAGGGGCGACCGGCCGGTTCGCCCTACCGGATACGCTCCTACCGGGTACACGCTTACCGGATACGACGTCCGGGCCCGTCGGGGTTACGCCGGCGCCGGCCCGACCCCAAATTTCGACGATTTTTCTTGACATCGTAAATGCCCTATGTTATATATGTAGCTGCCCTTAGGGGCACTCGATCTTTGAAAACTGAAG
>CBFCYS010000153.1:0-5789 GCA_965602215.1 uncultured bacterium | reverse complement strand
ACGGCTGATAATAATAATAATAGGGCCCATCTATTCATGTGCCTATTCCTTGTATCCTTTTCCCTTCCGAAACGTTCTCGGGGTAGGCCGCGGCTCGCGACAGCCTACCGCCGGGCCGGCTGTCGGCTCCTTATCCCATCGCTCGCGTTATATTCCTATTAGAAGCTAAATAGCGGCAGCTCCACTTTAACGGCGAGGCCTTCCGGCTCCAATGATCTCCGGGCGCAGGCCAGGCGCGGTTGAACGTCGTCGTCCATACCTGTGCGCGACGCGTAGACCGGCTTGGTTTTAGCGCCGATGCCCACGATGAACAGGATTTGACCCACTAAGTATATGTTGCCGCCTCCGATGTAAAGCGCTCCCGAGTTGTTTTCTATGCCCGCGATCACGAGGCCGGGGCCGACTAAGAGCCACATCAAGAGGCCGGTGACCCACAATCCCGTCCTCGCGTGGCCCGGCTCGATCATCGCTCCCCGGGGGACGTAACCTCTCCCGGGCACGTAGGCCGTCTCGATCCCGGCCGCGGTGCCTGCCGGGCGGGCGAAGTTATACCGGCAATCGCCGCAGAACTTGGCGCTCTTTTCGTTTACGAACCCACACTTGGGGCACACCCTCGCGTCCGACAGGCCGCTGCCGGCCGAGCCCCCTTCCTTTGTCGTACCGCACGCCGAGCAGTACTTCGCGTCGGCCGGGTTTACGCGGCCGCAGTTAACGCACGTCCAGGTCTCTCCGGCGGCGGCGACAACGAATATCTCCGGCAATATCTCGTCGTACGTAATTTGCGCGTACGTAAGCGGATCGTATTCGATTATGGGGAGTTCTTCGGCGACTGTCGGTTCGACTTCTTCGCTTAGGCGGTTCCACGGTACGGCCCACGCGATATTCGCCCACAAAAGCGCTGATGCAAGTATAAGTACGAACGCTCCGTTAACCTTTAAAGTCCGACCCATCCTCGGAACCTCCTCTTTAAATAAGATTATTTTAAATAAATTAGTGTCGTAGTTATTTCAAAATACCTAACGCTCTTTCTAATGTCAAGAGTTTTCTTATATATGATACGTTTTGTTAAGATTGAGTTCGGTGTTAAGCGGGATTCTCGGTTTAATGGCTGTAGCGTTTCGAAAACTGCGCGTCGAAAGCGTTCCGCGGGGTTAATTACCGCGGTATAAAAAAAGGGCGGCCGTAAGGCCGCCCGAAAGAACGATTGCGCGTACTGAGCGTTACATCTTGATGTACCCGCCGTACGTGAGCGTGAAGTACATACCCTGCGGCGAGTTGTTGCCCATTACCGGGTACAGGAACTTCAGGCCCAGGGCGTTGCGCTCGTCGAGTTGGTACTTGGGGTATAGGCCCAAGTACAGCGAAGAGTGGGTCAATCCATCGGGTTCGGGGGCTCCCGTAGGCCAGGTGCTCGGCACGTCGTACTTATCCTCCAAAGACATCTCGTAACCGATGGGCACGTAGAGCTGGAACGCCTGGTCGCGGCTGACGGCGATACCCGGCTCGGCGTGCAGATATATCATCATACCGGGCGTCTCGTCTACGTCGATAGTTAAGAGCTCTTCAGTGGCGGGGTCGGTGACCGTCTTCGGGAGGGTCCGTTTCATCCGGTAGCGGAAGCCGGCCTGGCCGCTCATCATGAACATCGTGGAATCGCCGTACTTGCCGGCCACCAGGGCCACGTCGATATCCATTTGGTCGTCGCCCAGATCGGGTTTTTCCGATTCATGGTCGACCTTGCCGACCGGGATTTTTACGGCGAGGCGGGGGCCGAGGTAGAAGTCGGTGGCCGTTTCCCAGAGGCCGCGGGCCTTGACCCAGATGTCGCCCAGGCCCATATTGTTAACCGTCTTTTCCTCTTCGGCTTGGGTTAGAGGGTCTACTTCGATTAGGGTCTTGCTCGGGCGAAGTATCTGCAGCGTAACGTCCGCCATAATGTGCTCGTTGAACGCGTAGCCGATGTCCAGCGGGACGAGGAGAGCGTTCGGTTCGGCGTTCTTGGCCTCGCTGTTACCGTCGTCGTCAAACTCTTTGGTAGCGCTCCAATACCCGGCGCCGCCGTTTATGTGGAGGCATTCCGGTATGATGGGCAGGCCGCCCGGGTCGACGGAGATGAGGCCGTCGTAGGGGGCTTTGTCCGGCATGGTATAACCGAAAGCCGCACCTACGGCTATGAAGGGTAGAGCCGACAGTAAAACTAAGCGCGATAATTTCATGCTTTTCTCCTCCTAGTTTGAGGTTAGCTTCCTTGCGGATATATTATAAAATAGATGACTTAAAAGCAAGTATTATTTAACCTCCGCGAGGCCGCCGGGGGCGACGAAATACCTTGACACGGAACGTATACGTTATTAAAATTTAACGCGCTGGCTGCCGTGGGCGGCTATCGCCGTTTTGCGCGGGCGTTATTGAATAGCGAGTTCGGTTGTTTCAAGCGAACGCTAATGGTAAAAAACAACCGTCCGACGACGGGTTTTTTTCGCGAGAAGTACCGGAATATGTCGACTATAACGAAGGTAATTTCGGCCGCGCTCGTTGCCGCGGCCTTAATCGGATGCGGCCGGGGTTCGCGTGACGCCGAGTGCTTCGACGTAGCGGTGGTGATGGACGCCGGCGGCCTGGGGGACAAGGGAAAGAACGACATGGTCTGGCGGGGTTGCCAGCGTTTCGCGGAGGAGAGCGGCGTCGCGGCCCGGGTTTGCAACTACGAGCCGGTTAGCGAGGACGAGGGCCGCGGATACCTGCGCGAGGCGAGCGAAGACCGCGCCGACGTAATAATCGTCGCGTCGCCGGTGTGGGAGGCTTACGTCCACAGCCTGGCCCGGGACCATCGGCGCACGTTCTACGTCGTCGTGGACGGCGAGAAGGGCGCGGCCAACGTCAAGTCGTTGAGCTTTCCCGCCGCCGACGCCGGATACTTAATGGGCGTGGCCGCCGCGGCCGCGGTCCCGGCGGGCAGTTACGCGTTTCTGGGGGGCCGCGAGGACGGCCCGACGAAGGAACTCGCCGCCGGGTACCGCAGGGGTATCGAGTCGGAGAACCCGTCGTCGTCGGTGGCGGTGGTTTACGCCGGCGAAGACTTCGCCGCCCCCGTCGCGCGGGACCGGGTCCGCGTCCTCGCCGGCGGCCTTTACGACGACGGCGCCGCCGTAATCTTCGCGGCCGCAGGTATCGCCAACGCCGACGTCGCCGCCGTCGCCAAAGAGAGGGATAAGCTCGTTATAGGTTACGAGTCGAATCAGAATTATCTCGAGCCGGGTTACGTCATCACGTCGTTGAATATCAGGTGGGACAACGTCGTGTTCGAGGAGTTGCGCGAGGTCGCGTCCGGCGATTCCAAAGGCGGCGAGCGCGAGATAAGTATAGCGAGCGACTACATTTCCTATCCCATCGACGACAACAACCGTTCGTTGATTCCGGCCGAAGCGGTACGCAAGATAGAGGCCGCGCGCCAGCGGTTGGCGGTCGGGATCGCCGGCTAGAGCGGTTTACCCGTGGCGGCCGCGAAGGGCGTGGAGTTGGTTAGGTCCGAGGTGGAAGGGGTAGCCCGGGCCGGCGGTGCCGCCCTCGTCGGCGTCGCGGCCGTGGAGGAAGGGGTACCCGAAGAATTCGCCGGTTTGCCGCGCGCCGTCGTCGCGGCCGTCCCGTTGTCGCGGGGCGTGTTGCGGACGTGCGTAACGGCGCCGACGCGCATATACGGTTATCACTATCGCGTCGTAAACGCCGCCTTGGATAACGTCGCTTGCCGGGTGGCGTCGTTTTTAGAGAACCGGGGTTACGTGACGCTGGCGGTGCCGGCGTCGCAGATAGTGGATTGGGACCGCGTCCTCGGCGCGGTAAGCCATCCCCGGCTGGCGCAGCTCGCGGGCCTCGGTTTCGTGGGCCGCCACAACATGCTCGTTACGCCGCAGTTCGGCGCCGCGGTGCGGTTGGTGAGCGTTTTTACGGACGCGCCGCTCGAAGCGGACGCGCCGGCCGCGGGCGATTGCGGCGATTGCTACGCGTGCCGTTCGGCGTGCCCGGCGGGGGCCATAGGCGAAAGCCCCGAGGATTGGGACCGCGCCGGTTGTCTCGAGCAGTTGCGCGATTTCAAAAAGAGGATTACGAACCAGTACATATGCGGCGTATGCGTCCGCGCTTGCACCGGCGCCGGCGCCGTCTTTTAAATATATGTCGCCCGAAACCGTTATCGCAGGCGAAAGGATTTACCACCGCGTCGTCGGCCTCGTCAAGCTGGTGGGGGATTTCCTGCTGCTCAATCTCTCGACGTTGATAATCCTATTATTCCAGGAAAAGATTTTAGGCGTCGCCGGCTTTTTACGCGAGCCGCTGATCGACCCCGCCGCGGCGCAAACCTTCGGTCTCGCTACCTACCTTAAAGTCTCGCTGGTTTACAGTTTCGTATCCGTCGCGGTGTTCTTCAACCGCGGCCTGTACGTCCGCCAACGTTCGATGGCGCGGCTCGACGAGCTCTATCTCGTCATGAAAGCGCTTATTATCTCCGCGTTCTGTATGATGGCGATTTCGGTTTTATTCCCCCAGCTGCCGTACACCCGCGCCATTATCGTGAGCAATTTCTTCCTGAGCCTTCTCTTCATCGATCTCTGGCGCATCACTTTACGCAAGGTCGTCGGCTTCCTCGCGAAGCGCGGCGTGGGGTCGATGCGAGCCGTTATCTACGGCGCCGGCAAGAGCGGCCGCATACTCTCCAACCAGATCAAACTGCACCCCGAGTTCGGGTATTCGGTGGTCGGCTTCATAGACGACGACCCGACCAAGAAGGGTCAGGTTTACGAGGACGTGGAAGTGCTGGGGCCCTTCAAGAAACTGCCCGAAATAATAGTCTCCCGCGACGCGGACGAAGTGTTGGTGGCGATTCCCTCCGCGACCCACCGCCACCTGTTGAACATCGTCTTCGAGCTCCGCGAGAGGCGGATACCGTTCATGGTCATCGCGGACCTCTTCGAGCTCGTGACGCGCCGCGTTACGGTAACGCAGATCGGCTCCATTCCTCTCCTGCGTCTGTGGCGATCGCCGCTCGAGGGGTGGCAGGGGTACATCAAGCGGGCCATAGACATCGCCGGCGCGCTGGCGGGCGTCGTATTTTTGATGCCGTTATGGATTCTAATAATCACCCTCATAAAGATAGGGTCCCGGGGGTCGGTGTTCTACCGCCAGGAACGTCTGGGCAAGGACGGCAGGCCGTTCCGGATTTATAAATTCCGCTCAATGGTGGTCGGCGCCGACGAGATGCTGCCGGAGCTCGCCGACTTCAACGAGATGGACGGGCCGATATTCAAGATCAAGAAGGACCCGCGCGTTACCGGCGTGGGCAGGCTGCTGCGGAAGTTCAGCGTCGACGAGTTCCCCCAGCTCCTCAACGTGCTGAAGGGGGATATGTCGCTCGTGGGGCCGCGGCCCCCTATACCGGAGGAGGTCGAAAAGTACGAGCGCTGGCAGATGAAGCGCTTGACGGTCCCGCAGGGCGTCACGGGCCTGTGGCAGGTCAGCGGCCGGAACCTGTTGACGTTCGAGGAGATGGTCCGCCTCGACATCTACTACATCGAGAACTGGTCGCTGTGGCTCGACCTCAAGATCCTCTTAAAAACGATCCCGGTAGTGGTCTTGATGCGCGGCGCGTATTAAGCTTTTTTCTTTCTTAAAATAAAACCCGCCTGTCGGCGGGCTTTTTTTATTCGTTACCGGGGCAGGTTCACTCCGTCGCGCGGCGGTTGGCGGCGGCCGCCTCTTTGGTCCCCAGCGCCGCCGCCGCCCCCGCCCGCGCGAGC
>CBFCYS010000152.1:0-5804 GCA_965602215.1 uncultured bacterium | reverse complement strand
TGGGGTACAGCTTCGACTCGATGGTAAGCTCGCAGGGCTGCCCGTTCAAGTGCAAGTTCTGCTCGTTCAAGATGAACCCGCTGGGGCAGAAGCGCGACTGGTCGGCGCGGTCGCCGGCGTCGGTGCTCGCGGAGCTGAGGGAGATAGACGCCCGCGTGGTCGCGTTCGTCGACGACAACTTCTTCGCGGACGTCAAGCGGGTGGACGAGATTTGCGACCTCATTATCGAGGCGAAGCTGGACAAGATATTTTTGGCCAACGCGCGTATCACTATAGCGAACCGTCCCGAGCTGCTGGAGAAGATGTACCGTGCCGGCTTCCGCCTGCTGATGATCGGCCTGGAGTCCGCCCAGGACAAGAGCCTGAAGCAGCTGGACAAGGGCTTCAAGACGGCGGACGTGCGGAAGGCGTTCGCGGTCCTGCGCGGGGCGAAGATGCTGACCAACGGCTATTTTATCGTGGGCCTTATGGGCGAGACTGAGGAGGAGATGCTGCAGATCGTCCCCTTCGCCCGGGAGATCGGCATCGATTTGATAAGCCCCAACCGCCTGCGGTACGAGAAGTATTCCGGCCTGGCCCGGCTGGTAGACGAGAGCGACGATTACTACGTCGGCGAGGGCAACCGCGTGTTTTCGAAGTGGTACGGCCCGGACGACATCAACCGCATAGTGAAGCAAATAAGCTCCGGCTTTTTCGACCGCGGTCAAATTTGGGCCCTGGCCAGGAAGGGCCTGCGTATCGGCTTCCCGGGGTGGATATTTTACCTCCGCCTTATCTTCGGCCTGCCGCGCATCATCCGGCGGGCCAAGAGGCGAAGAAAGCGCCTCCGCGCGGCGGCGCGCACGAGTTCTACGAGAGCTTCGATTGCGTAGGAAAAAGAGAGGGTTCGCCAAGGATATGTGTGGAGAGGCGGATGGATAAGAGGTCGCTGGGGCGCGCCGTAGGGCAGGAATTCTGGCGCGAGAGCTCGAGCCGGCTTCCGGACGAGGAGGCCGCGGATGTCCTGCGCGAACTCGTCGCCTGCGTTGTGGACGGGTGGGCGCGGCGCGTCGACGAGGTGAAGACGGTTGGCGGCGAGGGCGTCATCTTCCTCTCGCGGGGCCGGCCGTTCCTGACGGTCAACGTGTGCCGCAAAAACCTGCGCGTGTACGTGCACCCGGAGGCGGGGGCGCTCTTCGAGGCCGAGGCGACGTTCGACGTGGAGAAGTTCCGGTTCTGGGAGGGCTCGTTCCGCAAGACGTCGGGCACGTACAACGCGCTGAGCTTCTGGATTTCGAAGCGGGAGCACCTCCCCGGCGCCCGGGAGATACTGGCCTACGTTCCGAAGACGCGGCGAGAGGAGGAGCGTTGAAGCGCGCCGGCGTCCAAGCGGCGCTTCGTCTTTTCGTCTGGGCGGGCGTCCTCGGTCTTTCCGCCTGCTCCGAGGCCGACGCGCCGGCGGGCGGCGTTCCGGTCTACACGTACGAGGTCGTGAACGTGTACCCCCACGACGCGGATGCCTGGACGCAGGGCCTCGCGTTCGCCGACGGCTACCTCTACGAGAGCACGGGCCTGTACGGCCGCTCGTCGCTGCGGCGGGTACGGTTGGAGACCGGCGAAATCCTCCAGAAGCGCGAACTGGCCGAGGAGTACTTCGCCGAAGGGTTGGCCGTATTGGACGACCGCCTGGTCCAGCTGACGTGGCTCGAGCGCCGCGGCTTCGTCTACGACCGCGAGACCTTCGAGCCGAAGGGCGAGTTCGCGTACGCTTCCTCCGGGTGGGGTTTGACGCACGACGGCAAGCACTTCATCATGAGCGACGGCACCGCGACGCTGCGCTTCCTGCATCCCGAGACGTACGAGGAGATCGGGAGCGTCGACGTCTTCGACGACGACGGCCCCGTTAAAAAGCTCAACGAGCTCGAGTGCGTCGGCGGCTACGTCTACGCCAACGTCTGGCCCACCGACCGCGTCGCGGTGATATCCCCCGATACCGGCCGGGTAGGCCGGTGGCTCGAGCTGGCCGGCCTGCCGAAGCGCGGCGGCTTCCGCCCGGGCGAGTCGGAATGCCTGAACGGCATCGCGTACGACGCCGCCGGCGGCCGCCTGTTCGTAACCGGGAAGTTCTGGCCGCGGCTGTTCGAGATCAAGGTCGTCCCGCGGGATTAGCGGGGTACGAACGTCCGCCGCGGCCTTCGGGCCGCGTTTTTTTTCGAGGAAAATATGTTTGGGTTGCGGCGCCGCGTTATGGTAGATTTCCTCATGAACTTACACGACGTAGTAGAGCGGCGGGTTCCGCCGGAGCCCTGGGCCGAGGGCGAGAACATCCCCTGGGATGAGCCGGCGTTCAGCGCCCGGATGCTGGCCGAGCACTTAAGCCAGGAGCACGACGCCGCCAGCCGCCGCTTCGATATCGTCGACGAGCAGGTGGCCTGGATCCACGACGTAATACTCTCCGGGAAAACGGTAAAAGTCCTCGACGTGTGCTGCGGCCCGGGCCTGTACGCGAGCCGGCTCGCCCGCCGCGGCCACGACGTCGTGGGAATCGATTATTCCCCGGCGTCGATAGAGTACGCCGAGGCCGAGGCGCGCCGCGAGGGCCTGGCCGCCACGTACGAGCGCCGCGACGTTCGGACCGGCGATTACGGCGACGGTTACGGCCTGGCTTATATTATATTCGGCGAGTTCAATACCTTCAGGCCGGGGGACGGCCGGGCCGTCCTCGACAATATGTACCGGGCCCTGGCGCCGGGCGGCATAATACTCCTCGAGGTCCACCCCCGGGAGGTCGTTAAACACATCGGCACCACGCCGGCCTCCTGGCGCGCCGAGGAGGCGGGCCTCTTCTCCGACCGGCCTTACCTCCGTCTGGACGAAAACTTCTGGGACGAGGAGAGCGCAACCGCGACCACGCGCTATTACATTATCGACGCGGCGACCGCCGACGTCATCCGGCACGCCCAGACGTTCCAGGGGTATGCGGACGAGGAGTACCGGGAGTTGTTGCGGGACGTCGGCTTCGACGACGTCGCGTCGCGGCCGGACTTCCCCGGGCCGACGGTGGAGGCGATGGGCGAGCTCGTCGTTTACGCGGCCCGGAAGGTCGGGCCGCGGCCGTGACGAAAGTTCTCTTCCTGTGGCCCCTGGAAGCCCCCCTCCGCGCTCACCTCGCCGACGGCGTCGCCGCGTCTCCGGAGATCGAGCTGGTATTTCCGCCGGCGGCGAGCGAGGAGGAGCTGCTCGCGTTGGCGCCCCGGGCCCAAGTCATGGTCGGGTGGCGGCCCACGGCGGAGCTGCTGGCGGCCGCCCGGAATCTATCGCTCTTCATCAACCCCGGCGCCGGCGTCCAACACCTTATCGGACCCTTCCGCGAATTGAACGAGAAACGGCCGGTCACGCTGGTTAACGGCCACGGCAACTCCTACTTCACCGCGCAACACGCCGTCGCGCTCCTGTTGGCGTTGACGAACCGCGTTGTCCTGCACCACAATTGGATGGCCGGCGGGAGGTGGCGCCTCGGCGACGCGGAGGCGGCGTCGATACCGCTGCGCGGCCGGCGCGTGGGCTTACTCGGCTACGGCCACGTTAACCGCCAGGTCCACCGTTTCCTGGCCGGCTTCGACGTCGAATTCGCCGCCCTGCGCGCGGCGTGGCCCGCCGCCGGGGAGGAACCGCCGACGCCGCTGCGGAAGTTTGCGGAGGGCGAGCTTAATCCGTTTCTCGAATACGTGGACACGTTGGTGCTCTCGGTTCCCGAAACGGCGCGGACCCGCGGCTTGATCGGCGCGGCCGAGCTGGCGCTGCTCGGCGCGGAGGGATTGCTGATAAACGTCGCGCGCGGCGCCGCGGTCGACGAGGCGAGCCTCTACGAAGCGCTGCGAGACGGTACGATCGCCGGCGCGGCCCTCGACGTGTGGTACGAGTACCGTCCGGAGGCGGACAAGGGCGGCCGGAAGTACCCGTACTATTATCCGTTCCACAACCTCGACAACGTCGTCCTATCGCCTCATCGCGCCGCTTCGCCCTTCGGCGACCTGGCGCGGTGGGACGAGGTCGTAGAGAACTTGAAACGCTTCGCCTCCGGCCGTGGGGAGTTGTTGAACGTCGTCGACCTCGGCCGCGAATATTAGCCCGGGCTGTCGGGGGAAATGAATGGAGGCGGAGGTCGAGTGGCTGCTCGCCTTGGAGGAAGCGGCGGGCTGCGCGGCGATAGCCAAAATCCGCTACGGGTTGTAACGCTATACTTAGGAGGACCGATGTTAGTTCGCAAGGTGGACGACGTCCGCCAGGACGACGTCGACGCGGAGGGCGCGGCCGGCGTCAAGATCCGCTGGATTATTACGAGTGAGGACGGCGCCCCGAGCTTCGCCATGCGCGAGTTCGAGCTGGCGCCGGGAGGCCACACGCCCTTCCACGCCCACGACTGGGAGCACGAGGTATACGTCCTCGCGGGGGAAGGCGTCGTCGTCGGCGAGGAGGGCGAATTCCCGCTCGAGCCGGGGACGGCGGTTTTGGTGCCGCCCGGCGAGATGCACAACTTCAAGAACGCCGGCACGGGGCCGCTGCGCTTCCTGTGCCTGGTGCCGCACGGCGCGAAATAACCTCGCCCGCGCCGAGGTTATCGATTCCCACTCCCGTCGGAAGGTGTCCCATGGATTTATTCGAGCTGTTGATGAAGCGGCGGTCCGTCCGAAACTTCGAGGACCGCCCCGTTCCGGACGAAGTCGTAGACAAGCTGGTCGACGCCGCCAACAACGCCCCCACCGGCTGCAACATCCAGCCGCTGTCGGTCGTGACGGTTCAGGAGCCGGAGCGCCGGGCGAAGCTCGCCCACATGGTCAAACGCCAGCCGTGGGTCAAGAACGCGCCGCTGTCGATGATATTCTGCCTCGACTTCCGGCGGCTCAAGAGGTGGGCCGAACTATCGGCGGTGGATTTCCGCGGCCACGACGCGTTCAGCCATTTCCTCCTCGGCTACGCCGACGTCATGTGCGCGGCGCAGACCGTCGTGATACTGGCGGAGAGTTTCGGCCTGGGGTCGGTGTACGTCGGCAGACTCCCGTACGTCGCCGACGAGGCCCGGGAGTATTTCGGGATGCCGACGTACGTCTTTCCGCTGATGTTGTTGTGTCTGGGGTATCCCAAAACCGTCCCCCGCAGCGTCCCCAAGTTGAGGCCGGCGGTAATACGGCATGAGGAACGGTACCGGGCGTTGAGCGACGACGAAATTCGAAACGCCTTCGACGAGAAATACGGCTCCTTCGAAAAGAAAGCCGAACGGTACTTCGAACGGGTTTTGGTCGAGGCGGTGGAGGCGGACGAGCAGGGGGAGGGGGGTTGGCTCGAGGGGTCCCGCGCGCGGATGACTAAGCTGGCCGTTAAGAGCAACGCCGAATTCGTATTTAAAATCCGGTATCGGGCCGATCTTATGGTCGAGCATAACGCGGAGGCCATCGATATTTTCCGAAACGCCGGCTTCGATTGCTTTAAGTGAGAGGATAGGGCAGCTGCCGAAGAAAAAAGGCCGGCGGGGGAAAGCCGCTCCCGCCGTTGATTGTTTGCGAAAGAGAGGCGAGCGTGGAACTACACGAATTGTTGATGCGGCGGCGGTCCGTCAGGAATTTCAAGGATGATGACGTCCCCGGGGACGTGGTGGAAAAGCTCCTGGAGGCCGCCAACAACGCCCCCACCGGCGGCAACATGCAGCCGCTCTCCATAATCGTCGTCCGGGAGGCGGAGCGGCGCGCCCGGCTCGGCGAGATGGTGGGCAGCCAGCCGTGGGTCAAGAACGCGCCGCTGTCGATGATATTCTGCCTCGACTTCCG
>CBFCYS010000151.1:0-5983 GCA_965602215.1 uncultured bacterium | reverse complement strand
ATTTACTGTTCTCCTACTACAACGTCGTCTTCGAGGGCCGGCTTGTAGTTGTGCTTAGTCGCGGTGAGTTTGCCGTCGGAGAAGTCCCACTGCCCCTCGTAGACCCAATCGCCGAAGACATAAACGGCCGCCGGCGCCAGCGCCGCGGCCGCAATCGTCGTTACCTTCTTCATTTCACCAGACCTCCTTCTATTATTATCCCTTACCCTAAACTATAGCACGGGGGCTTTTACAATTCCACAAAAAAAGCGCCCGCGCGGGCGCCGTGAGCTTCGTTGGATAAACGGACCTAACCGTCGCCGATGATGCGCTCGAGCAACGGCACCACGTCGCGTACGTCGGCCACCTCGTAGTCCGCCTCGGCCTCGGCGGCCCACCGCGCCACCTCCGGGCCGTCCCGCCGAATGACGCGAAAATATATTCCCGCGTCGCTTGACGGCCGGGGCCTTATAATATATAATACCCGTTGACGCGCCGGCGTAGCTCAGCGGCCAGAGCAGCTGATTTGTAATCAGCAGGTCGTGGGTTCGAACCCCGCCGCCGGCTTAGACGAGGTACCGGGGAGGTACCCAAGCGGCCAACGGGGGCAGACTGTAAATCTGCTGGCGTACGCCTTCGGAGGTTCGAATCCTCCCCTCCCCACATAAATGCGGGCGTAGCTCAATTGGCTAGAGCATCAGCCTTCCAAGCTGAGGGTCACGGGTTCGAGCCCCGTCGCCCGCTAAACGGGGGGAGCCGACCCCCCTAAAAAAAAATTTCGCCGAACCGGCCAAAGTTGATTTTTTTGCTTGACTTAATAGTTGTGATTTGTTAGAATGTATCCGGAACTTGAGGAAGAGGTATTATCAACTAAGAACCCTCCCTCCCTATACTGAGAAAGCCGTCCTTTTGGGCGGCTTTCTTATCTTATAACCGCCGGCCTAAAGGGCGCGCGGACGCGGCTTCGGGCCGCGTTTTTTTCTTGACCATTTATAAGCAAATCGGTTATAATACTAAGCAAAGGGAACATTATTCCCGAAAGGAGCGGATATCGTGAAAAAGGTATTACTAACAGTAGTGTTGGTTGCGGCCTGCGTATCGCCTATTTGGGCTGCTCAACGAGGCGTGGTAGCGGAGTTGATGACGGCGACGTGGTGTCCTTATTGACCGCCGGCCGAAGCGGCGATCAGGACGATCGCCGATGCCGAGGGCCTCGACAAGTTCGTACCCGTAGCGTGGCACGCATCCGGTAGCGATCCTTACTACACCGTTGAGGCGGCCGGGAGGATGTCTTACTACGGTGCAAACGTTTATCCCTGGTGCTTCTTCGACGGGACCGAAAACTATCGCGGCGGGTCCGGGCCGTACGCCGCCTATTTGGCAATATACAACAACCGTAAAAACGTAGCGAGCCCGCTCTCCATAGAGTTCCTCGCCAACTCGTACGCTGGCGAACACGCCTCCGTAAAAGTCAAGGTCAAGCTCGAAGAAAACCTCGGCGAGGGCCACGTATGCCACGTAATTCTCTGGGAGGACAAAGTCGCAGGCCAGTACAACTTCGTCGAGCGGCGGATGGCCCAATACGAAGTCATCACGATAAAGAACGCCAACGACGAACAAGAGATCAAGCGAACCTTCACGCTGGACGGAAGTTGGAACAAGGCCAATCTGGGCGTCTCCGTCTGGGTCCAGAACTATGCCGGCAAACATATCCTCAACGGCCGCGCGACCAAACTCGTAGAGGGCGTAGCCGTAACGCCCACCTCGGTGGGGCGCGTCAAAGCGCTTTACCGCTAACGCTGATTACCTCCTTATAAAAAGCCGCCCCCATCGGGGCGGCTTTCGGCTACGCCCGGGCCGAACGCTCCGGCGCCGGCCAAGGCCGCAGCCGCGCGCGCGGGCCGCGTTATTTTTTTCTTGACTAATTATGATGTTTTAAGTTATAATATAGATGCTGAGGCGAATTATTCGGGGGCCGTTAGTTATCTTAGAACCCTCCCTCCCTATACCGAGAGAGCCGTCCTTTTGGCCGGCTCTCTCAACTTTTTATACCCGCCCCATCCCAGGCCGATAATAAAAGCCGCCCCGCGAGGGGCGGCTTTCTTTGCCGGCAGCGGACGATTCGTTTTCTCGGTACCGGCGCGGCCTCCGCCGGCAGCTACGCCTAGTCCTTTGTCGTATCAGAACCCTTATATGTAATACTCCTCATTCCCGAGTATTCTATATCATCATATACAACGTAACCGTAAATATTACCCGGTATCAAATTTTCCGCATCATGGTAATAATAAGGATTCGTAACGCGGTCTTCGAATTCAATATCCCACCCCCCCTTTCGGTCGTTCCAATTATACCTGGTAATAGTCGTTACCGGATTCATGCTTTCCCAACGAACCTTTATCTCGCCGTCGATCTCTTCCAAACCACGGATATCCGGCCTTGCGTAAACGTAAACGGGGTCACAACCCGGGCAAATCGCCAACGCCATAAGCGCTAACGCTATTAAACAAAGGTTGGCCTTAATAACCTTTACCATCAGGCTCCTCGATTATAAGGTTCCCTGTCGAGACGGCTTCCTATAGGCCGGCAACGTTCGGCACAACCTCATCGGCCCGATTTATTGGTAGTAACCCGGCCGCCGGTAATTATTTTCCGGCGTTGATATTATACCAGCCCATGTACCTTATCGCCTTAAGCCGGGACCCGGAACCTACCCCGTTAACGACTACGTAACCGTAAACAGCCCTCGATTTCAAGTTATAATCATCCAAATAACGTTGCGTTTTCGGGTTCGTCTTGTATTCTAACTCCCAGACCCCTTTTCTTTCGTCTAGTTTGAAGCGTAATAATTCGTCGTCTCCCGTAAAAGACGACCACGTTATTTCGACCACACCCTTACGTTCGATAACCGAATGAATCCATGGCCTGGCATACACTTCTTCGTACTCAGAAGTACAACTTACCGTAATAACGGCAAAAAAAGCCCGATAAAGAGAAGTAACCTTTCGTATCTCAAAGCTCGTACCTCCCTTTTTTACGTTCGGCTAGTATTAGTAGTCCCTTTCGAACGGCGTTTCGCTCTATTATTAGTTTTTCCCGTTATCTTACTTTAACAATAATACCCATTGTAATCGGCGTTAACAAAAAGCCGCCCCCGTCGGGGCGGCTTTCTGTTGGCCGGTAGCGGACGATTCGTTTTCTCGGTACCGGCGCGGCGATATTAGTAGGGAATACTAAGCCGGCGTTACCCCTATTCTATCGGCATCGGGAACGGGTAGGCGGGGACGGGGCGATGGGGGAAGGCGAAGGCCGGGGCCGTCGCGGCGCCGCCCTCGAGCGGCTCGAGGAAGTGGTTCGGAATCATCGCCGGCGAGAGGCCCTTCACCTCGGCGTACTTCGCGGCCAGGTCGCAGCCGTAATCCCCCGCCACGCCGACGTCGAACGCCACCATATACAGCCGCTCGTCCTTAGGCAGCCCCCACGCGAAGAGGTCGCCCTCGACAACCTCCGAAGCCCCCGGCGCGAGCTCCGCCGGCAGCTTAACCTTGACCACCTTCGCCTCCACGCCCTCTTCGGAAAAGACCCACATCCGCAGGCCTTTCTTGGTATCGAGTTGGCGCGCCTCGGGAGCGTTGTTCGTTATAGTCAGCTTAACGGGATTGGGGCCGTCGGTGGGGACGGCGAAGGGCGGCTCGGCCGGCGTCAGCTCGACGCCGCCCACGGGGCCGGTGCGGTAGGGGTAGGGGCAGGCCGGCGGCCGGGGGATCTCCTTTTTGTCGGCGTACTCCTTCTTCTGCTCGGGGCTGAGCGAGGCGTCGAGGAACCAGCCGGCCCGTAGGAAGGCGATTATCCCCAGGTAGTCCGGGCCGAGTTCGGCGCGCTGCCCGGCGTCGCCCATCTCCAGCAGTTGGCGGAAGTACGGCTGCGCGAAGGCGCCGTCGATATCGAGGCCGGTGAGCTCCTTCATCAGGCCGTACATGTTGGCGGCCTTCTGGCGTTGCTCCTCGGTGTGCACCAATATAAGGTACGCGGCCAACTCGGCGCCGAAACCGCTCACCGGCTCGAAGCGGCTCTGGCGAACGGCCATCTTGCGCTCGTTGAGGAGCGCCAGCCGGTTGAGCGCGTAGACGACGGTCTCGGCGAAGGGGTTGTCGCGGACGGCCTCCAGCGCGTCCAACGCGTACGTCGTCATATCCGGCTGCTTGTGCTGTACCTCAACGTTAAACGTGTTCACGTTGCCGTCCCACGTCGCCGACATGCCCAGGTGGTCGTAGTGGCCCTCGGCCTTGGCGCGGCGATTGAACTCCGGTATGGTCTTGCACTCTTCCCCCAGCGCGAAGAACGCCTCGTACGCGGCCTTATGGTGCGGGAGGGTGTCGTTGTCCTTGACGGTGGTGTTGTACACCTGGCGCTGGGGGCCGAGGACGACTTCCAGGTCCGTGATGTCGAGCGTCTTCAAGTCGACGGGCCCCGCCTCCGCGGCGTATTCGTCCATCTGTTCGATCTTCCCTTCCATCGCCGCCACCTGCGCCTCGCTCAGCTTCGCTATCGTTTCGCCGTACTTGCCCATCAGGCCCGAGGACTGGAGGCGCTCCTGGAACTTCATCATGTCCATTCCGGGCTCCGCGGCTATAGCTTCCATCTCCGTTATCACTTCGCGTACGGGTTCCAAAAGCGACTTGTCGCTTATCATGCCGGACTGGGCGTCCACGCCCATCCTGAAGCCGTCGATCATCTGCTTTACGGCCGGGTCCATTAGTACCGCCCCCCTAAGCGCTCGCGATTGACCTTCTCGAAGAGTTCGGCCAGGCGCGCGAGCTCCTTATCGGGATAAAAAAGGCGCTGGCGGACGCGCGGCAGCTTGAGCGCGTCGGCGAAGCGCACGCCGGGGAACCGCTGCGCGAGCTCGTCGAGGGAGGCCACCAGCGTCGTCTTGGGCTGCTCGTCGAGGTCGGTGCCGGCGGGGCTCGCCTCCACCAGCAGCAGCTTCTCGATTATCGTCGGCACGAGCGACCTGAGCCGCGCCTCGTTCTCCTTGACCGGCGCCTCCTCGGCATCCATCTTGCTCGAGACGTCGTAGAGCTCGTCCATATCGGCGGAGGCCGCGAGCGCCCGGGCGCGCTTGCGCCACAGCTCGGCCAGCGGCGTCTCGTCCAACCCCTCGTAGACCTCGGCCTGGAAGTTGGCGCCGTCGACGGCTATGGCCCGCGCCACGGCGAACGCCAGGCCGCCCTCCATCATCTGCTTGTTCATCTCGATTATGTCGGGCGTCTCGCGGACCATCGCCAGGACCGCCTCGTCCGCCTTCACCGTCTCGGCCGCGTGCGGGTCCTTTCTATGGAGCGCGAGCGTCAGGCGGTAGTACTCGATGGTGTCCTGATGCACGGCCTCCACGTCGTAATCGGGCATAGATTCCTCCTAGGGAATCGTCTCGAGTTGACAACCTAAAATATACGCCTACCGGAACAGCGCCTTGACCTTGCCCAGCGAGGTTGGTGCGACGGCCTTGTTATAATCTATGTCGACGGAATAAATCGTCTTGGTAGTAAAGCCCGAGACCCACAGGCAATTTCCCTGTATGCCGAGGTCGGTGGCCTAGCTGTCGGGGCTCTGGAACGACGCGACGACGCTCGCCGTAGATTTATTCGCCTGAATACGCTGCGCTTGCCTACCGGTCAACTTCACGTTCATTGGCGCCGATTGCTAATTATCTTCTTCGGTCGGATTATTTGCCTCGTCCGTACTCGTCGAGGTATCCAGCGATTCGGTCGAATAACCCTTGGCCGCCTCCCCTGAAATATCCACCTCGTGCGGGCTCGTCGAGGTATTAGTTGAGGTGTCCTCAGCACTCGTACCCGTCGAGGTATCTATGATTACGGCCGAAGAATCCTCGGCCGGGTACCATGATTCATCCACCTTAAGCTCGATCGTTAAGGTATCCACCTTTTCGGTCGGAAAATCTTCCTTGTGCGTACTCCTTGGATTTTCCACGTCGTACTGGCTC
>CBFCYS010000150.1:0-5989 GCA_965602215.1 uncultured bacterium | reverse complement strand
ATGACGCGGCCTATTGACGCCAGCCCCTGCCACCTCGGCGCCGGGTACGTGATGGTACTGGATAACGGGACGTTGCTCCGCGCGTACCACGTCGCGAGCGGGTCCCTCCTCGGCTCGGTACCCATCCCGATGGCGACCGCCGACGGCCTCGCTTACGCCACGACGAGCGGTTATTATTACGGCTCCGCCGATAATTATATCTACCGGACCACCACGGCCGGCAGCCTGGTCGGCTCCTTCAGCGGCGGCCCGGACGCCGGGACCCTCGCCACCACGGGGACTTTCGCGGGGCAGCCGGGCGAGTACGTAATCGTCAATCCCAAGGCGCAGGGGATTCACCCGACGCGGGTGTATACCGGCGCCGGCTCGTTCGTGGCCTCGTTCACCGTCAGCGGCCCCTACCCGACGATGGACGAGCGCTACGGCGCCGTCGCGGGCGACGGCTACCCGGCGTCGTTCGGGACGACGTTGTGGCTCGTCCTCCGGACCGACTTCATCTGGCGCAGCGCGTATCAGATAGACCTGGGGAACGCCAATCCGGCCGTCGCGCCGGCTTCCCTCGGCGCGGTCAAGGCGCTATTCCGTTAAGGCGGCCGGCCGGGCGTTTTTCATATCGTTTAAATATTCCCGGGGCTCGACCTAAAGGTCGGCGCCTACGTTGAACGGCGGCCCCGGGCCGCCTTGTTTTATTTCAACTCTCGTGTTATAGTAAGGGTAGGGTTTGGAGCTTGAATCAGGCGAGAGGCGGCGCGAAGGAGAAGTCGCGGAGGAGGAAATGGGCGGGTACGAAATCGTAAACGTTACGCCGGAGAACCTTAGCCGGTACGACTTATTCTGCCAGAAGTCGAAGGCCAAGAACGCCGGGTACGAACAAAAGGCAAGCTGGTTTAAGGAGCGATATAAAGAGGGCCTGCGCCTTAAGCTGCTCCTGGCGGACGAGGGCAAAGGCGAGCTGGTGTCGCGGGGGTTCGTCGAATACGTCCCGGCGGAGCGCGGATGGCGAGGGGTAAAGGCGCCGGGTTATATCCTCATCCACTGCATCTGGGTGGTGGGGAGGCACAAGGGAAAAGGTTGCGGCTCCAGGCTCCTCCAAGCCTGCCTCCGGGATGCCCGCAAGGCCGGCGCGAAGGGCGTCGCCGTCGTCGCGAGCAAGGGGAATTGGCTGCCGTGCCCCAGTTTTTTCGCGCGACACGACTTCGAGGCGGTGGCGACGTCGCCCCCCGCGTTCGTGCTTATGGCCAAGAAGTTCGGGCGGGCGCCGGACCCCTCCTTCCTTGCGGGATGGGACGAGAAGCTGGCGAAGTGCGGCGAGGGGTTAACGATACTGCGCGCGGCGCAGTGCCCGTACGTGGAGGACGCCGCGAATAACGTCGCGGCGGCGGCGGCGGAGTTGGGGATCCCTACGAAGGTCGTCGAGCTCGCGAGCGCGGGGGACGTGCGGGAGCAGGCCGTAACGCCGCACGGCGTCTTCAACGTTGTCTACGACGGCCGCGTTTTCAGCTATTATTACCTGCTCAAGAAAGAAGCGCTGGAGAAGTTTAAAGAGCGAGGGGCGTAGCCTGATTACCGTTGGCGACCAAGAGGCGGCCTTGTGCCGCCTTTTTTATTGGCCGTTGACGGCCGCGCTTGCCGTTAGTATAATCCGAGGCAAGGTCGCGTCGGCCCACAACTCCGCAAAGGAGCCGCTATGCGCAGTAGATTCGGCACCGGCATGTTGCTCGTCTTCGTCGCCTGGGTGCCCATCATCATCTGGCAGTCGTCGGTGGAATGGGGGCCCAAGTTATTGGGGGCGGGGAGGTACGAGGCGATAATGGCGACGTACGCCGTCCAGGTGGCGGCCGTCGTCTCGGCCGCCGGGATGTTTCTGACGGGTATGTACTTCCTCCTGAGGCCGGTGTTCGACGTGCTCCGAGGGATGAGGGCCCGGGCCAAGCTCCGCGCCGTAGGCCACCCCGGCCGCGCGACCGTCCTGAGCCTGGGCGGGCCGAGCGGGGGCGGTACCGTTACCGTCAACGACCAGCCGCTGCTCTCGCTGACGCTGGAAGTGGAAGACGGCTTCGGCGACCCGTACGTCGTGGCGTTCGAGACGGTCGTGCCGCGCTACGCGGTGGCCCATATACAACCGGGCGAGACGGTCCCCGTCAAGGTAGACCCCAACGACCGGCAGCGCGTCGCCGTCGACTGGGGCTCGATGGGTTACGGCTAGCCGCGACCCTTCGGCGAGGCGGGCGTAGCGTGGTCGTTCTAACGTACGGTAATCCCGTCCCAACGCGTAAAAAAAAGCCCCGCGTTCGCCGCGGGGCTTCGGCTCGAGCGCGTTCCGCGTTCACATCTCTTTGATAATCTCTTCCGCGGCGCCGACGCCGACGCCGGGTTCGAAGACGTAACCTTTGTCGGCCAGCCCCGCCTCCAACGCCGCGACGGCCGTTATGACGTCGAACGGCCCGACGCCGCCCATATGGGCGATCCGGATGATGCGGTCTTTGAGCTGGCCCTGGCCGCCCGCCAATGATACGCCGTAGGTGCGGGCGATGTGGCCGCGAAGCTCGTCGGCGCCGATTTCGTCGGGAGGCCGGAAGACGGTCAGGACGTCCGCCGGGTTGAGCGCGAACAGCCGCAGCGCCAACGCGTTCGCCGCGGCGCGCGTAGCCCGCGCCATCTTCTCGTGGCGGGCGAAGATGTTGGGCAATCCCTCCTCCATCATGAGCTCGAGCGCCTTGGCCAACGCGCGCAGCGTCGCCACCGCCGGAGTGTACGGCGTCTCGTGCTTCTCGCTGAACTGGCGAATCTTGCGCAGGTCCCAGTAGTACCGCGGACTCTTGGCCCGCTCGCAGACCTTCCACGCGTTGCCGCTGAGCGATATGAACGCCACGCCCGGCGGCGTCATAAAGCTCTTCTGCGAGGCCGAGAGCGTGACGTCCACGTTCCACTCGTCCATCCGGTAGTCCATCGCGCCCAGGCCCGAGACGGCGTCGACGACGAAGAGCGCGCTCGTCTCGGCCACGATGCGGCCTATCTCTTCGACGTCCTGAACGACGCCGGTGGACGTATCGACGAAGGTGGTGAAGACGGCGCGGACTTCATTCTCTGTATCCTCGGCCAGCCGTTCGGCGACGAGCTTGGGGTTGACCGCGCGACCCCACTCCACGTCTATGGCCCGCACCATGACGCCGTATTCCTTGAGTATGTCGGCCCAGCGGTTGCCGAAGTGGCCGCCGCGCACGACCAGCGCCTTATCCCCCGGCGACATGAGGTTGGCGACCGCGGCCTCCATCGCCGACGTGCCCGACCCGGTAAGGAGGTATATGTCTTGCGACGTGCCCACCACTTCGCGCAGCGTCGTCGTGACGTACTGGAAGAGCTCGTGAAATTCGCGGCCGCGGTGCGAGATCATATCCGCCGTCTGCGCCGAAGCCACTTCCGCGGGGACGGGCGTCGGCCCGGGGGTCATTAAATATTTTTTAACCATGGCGAACCGTCCTATTAACCCTTGATGCTACATCGGGATAGTAGTGTAAAATATCGTTACGGGAATCACAAGAATAATCGGCGACGGCGCCGCACGGCCCCCGTCGGGGCCGCCTTTCTCGTAACCAGGCCGGCCTTAGGGCCCGCGGCCCGCTACCGCGGCGAGGCGCCGGCGGCCGGCGGGAGGTATCGACGCAGCGTGGCGTTCACGACGGCGTTGGGTATAAAATATTAAGCGGCGCGCGACGACCCGGCTCGAGAGTAAAAAACCGGCTTACGCCGGTTTATGTTTAAATCGCGGTCGCCCGTTACTTGCGGTCTTTTTTGTCTATCTCGGCCCGGTTACTGATTACTTCGTCGATGATGCCGTACGCGACGGCCTCCTCGGGCGTCATGAAGTTGTCGCGGTCGGTGTCGCGCTCGACGGTGGCGAGGTCCTGGCCCGTGTGTTCGGCTAACACTCGGTTGAGCAAATCCTTGAGCCGGAGCACTTCTTTGGCGTGGATGTCGATGTCGGAGGCCTGGCCCTTGAAGCCGCCGGCGACCTGGTGAAGCAGGATGGTCGAGTTGGGGAGGGCGTAGCGCTTGCCCTTGGTGCCGGCGGCCAGGATGACCGCGGCCATGCTGGCGGCCATTCCCAGGCAGTACGTCGCGACGTGGCAGCGCACGAATTGCATCGTGTCGTAGATGGCGAAGCCCGCGGACACCGAGCCGCCCGGCGAATTGATGTACAGCAGGACGTCGCGCTCCGCGTCCTCCTTCTCCAGGTAGAGGAGCTGGGCGATGACGAGGTTGGCGACGTTGTCGTCAATGGCGTCGCCGACGAAGATGACGTGGTCCTTGAGGAGGCGGGAGTAGATGTCGTACTGGCGTTCGCCCCGGGCCGTCTGCTCGACCACCCACGGTATCAGCGTCACGTTTTACCTCCGGCGTAAAGGCCGGCCGAAGCGGCCGGCCGTAAGGCTGTTTCCATTTGGAGGTGAGGGGATTCGAACCCCTGACCTTCTGCATGCCATGCAGACGCGCTTCCAGCTGCGCCACACCCCCGCGGTCCGTAAATGATAAACGAAATCGCGGCCTAAGTCAAGGGTAAAGGGATTAAGGCTCAGGCCGAGTTCTTCGCCGACGGTTATATTACACCGCCGCGTACGCGACGCCGGCCACGGTCTTGACTTTGTTGAGGGTCAAAAAGATGGGAATTATAACGTTCGAAAATAAGCTTTACGTCTTCGGAAATCGGTGTATAATAAATATAGAGGGAACGGCGTGACGCTTATACGCGGTATTTAACGATAGAGAAGGGGAGAAGAAATGCTTAACGTAAAGGTATTCAAATACGCCCTCGCGACCGTAATAGCCGCGGCGGGCGTTTTCGGTTTCAGCGCGTACGCCGACGGATTTACCGCGGCGGAACCCGCCGATGGCGCCGCCGCCGCCCCCGAAGACACGGCGGCACCCGCGCCATACGCCGCGCCGCGCTACTTCAACCCGTATACGCCCCGCCACGACAACCCCACCAACCCCCCCGGCACGTGGGAGGTTTACCCTAGCCCGACGGGCAATGACCTGTATTGCGTGGATTTCGTGGACGCGAACAACGGCTGGGCCGGCGGCCGGAGCATAGCTTTGCGTTATCGGAATGGTACGTGGAGCGCAATACCGGGTCACTCCGGCCACGTTTTAGAGGGAATAGACATGCTCTCGCTAACCGATGGCTGGGCGGTAGGCTGGGATGGAAATAAGGAGCTCCCGGCTATATGGCGTTGGAACGGGTCCGATTGGCAAGAGTTCCTAAACCCTACCGGGGCTGTTTATTGTATCGATATGATAAACGCCTCACGCGGTTGGATAGGCGGGAACGGTTACTTTTTACGTTTTAATAGTACTAATTGGGAATACGGCGGTAATGCGCCGGATATAATGACGGGTATTCAGATGTTTTCTGATAACGAAGGCCGGGCCGTCGGTTACAACTATATTATGAAACGCGAGGGTAGTAATTGGGTACAAGAGTCTTATAATTCCAATTGGGCCGTAGCCGATATTTTCATGATCAATAGAAATAACGGTTGGGTTGTAGGTAGATATAACCCTACGGAAAAGGGATGGATTGGTGTTTATAACGGGGTTTGGCAGCAATACAAAATATTCAACGACGCCCGGACTATCACCGAACTAGATATTTACGGAAACGATTTCGGTTGGTGTTGCGGATGGACTAAAACTAGCCCGTCGTACGGCGCGTATTTAGGGTTCTTCGACGGGAATAATTGGACTTCTTTTACGGCGCCAACCGATAAGGGTTTACTCGGTATAGATATTTTAAACGTAGACAATGGGTGGATAGTAGGGGTTGGAGGCGTTATCTTGAAATATAAACCTAACGTTTCGGTAAGAGAAACGTCCTTAGGGAAAATTAAAGCGATATACCGTTAACCGTTAAAGTAGGAGGGCACGAAATGGCAACGTACACAGGTCCAGTCGAAAAATCGTGGGAGATGAGTACCTACGAAGACTTCGC
>CBFCYS010000149.1:0-6067 GCA_965602215.1 uncultured bacterium | reverse complement strand
GCCTCGGCGATGCTCTTGACGGCGACGCCGACGTGCTCGAGCTTCGCGCCCTTTACCGTCACGGCCTTCCTTTCGTCTTGTCGTACTCGCCCCATACCTCGCGCAGCGCGTCGGATATTTCGCCCACCGTCGCCGCGGCCTCGACGCAGGCGATAGTAGGTTCCATCAACGGTGCGCCGTCCGCCGCCGCGGCCTCGCGCAGCGCCGCCAGCGCCTCGTCGCGCCTGACGCCGTCGCGGTGCTCGCGGTAGGCGGCCAGCTCTTCCGCGCGGGCGCGCTCGAGCGCCGGCTCGAGGCGAAGCGTCTCGAACGGCGGCGCGCCCCCGGTAACGTATTCGTTCACGCCGACGACGACGCGCTTTTTCGCCTCGACGTCTTTTTGATATTGGTATGCGCTCGCGGCGATTTCGTCGGCGAAGTAGCCGCTCTCCACCGCCCGCAACGCGCCCCCCATAGCGTCGATCTGTTGGAGATATTCCTCGACCCTTGCCTCGAGCTCGCGCGTCAGCGCCTCCACGTAGTACGAGCCGCCCAACGGGTCCGCGGTATCCGCTACGCCGCTCTCGTGCGCGATTATCTGCTGCGTGCGCAGCGCGATGAGCGCCGACTCCTCGGAGGGGAGCGCCAGCGCCTCGTCGCGGGAGTTGGTGTGCAGCGACTGCGTTCCGCCGAGGACCGCGGCCAGCGCCTGCAGCGCGACGCGTACGACGTTGTTCGCCGGCTCTTGCGCCGTTAACGTGCAGCCTGCCGTTTGCGTGTGGAAGCGGAGCTTCATCGACGCCGGGTCGCGAGCGCCGAAGCGCTCCGCCATCAGCCGGCACCATATCCGCCGCGCCGCGCGGAACTTCGCGACTTCCTCGAGCAGATTGTTGTGCGCGCCGAAGAAGAAGCTGAGCCGGGGCGCGAAGTCGTCGACGTCCAGGCCCGCGCCCAGCGCCGCCTCGACGTACGCGACGGCGTCCGCGAAGGTGAACGCGACCTCCTGGGCCGCCGTGGCGCCGGCCTCGCGGATGTGATACCCCGAGATGGAGATGCTGTTCCAGGACGGCATCTCGGCCGCGCAGTAGCGGATGAGGTCCGTCGCGAGCCGCAGCGACGGCGCCGGCGGGTAGATGTAGTTGCCGCGGGCGAAGAACTCCTTGAGGATGTCGTTCTGGACCGTTCCGCGCAGCTTCGCCGGGTCCGCGCCCTGCCGCTTCGCGAGCACGACGTACATCGCCAGCAGCGCGGCCGCGGTGGCGTTTATGGTCATCGACGTCGAGACGTCGGCCAGCGGGATTCCGTCGAAGAGGGCGGCTATGTCGCCCGCCGTCGATATCGCGACGCCCGTCCGGCCGACCTCGCCCCGGGCGAGCGTTGCGTCCGAGTCGTAGCCGCACTGCGTCGGCAGGTCGAACGCCACCGAGAGGCCGGTCTGGCCCTGCGACAACAGGTAGCGGTACCGCTGGTTGGTCTCCGCCGCCGTGGCGTAGCCGGCGTACTGGCGCATGGTCCACAGCCGGCCGCGGTACATGTCGGCGTAGACACCGCGCGTGAAGGGCGGCGCTCCCGGCTCGCCGAGGTCCCGGCCGTAGTCGACCGGCGCGTCCTCCGGCTTGTATACGCCCTTGACCCCTATCCCGGAGGTCGTCGCGACGTCGCGTTCGGCGCTCTCTTTATCTTTACGCGTCATTCGATGACGACCAGTACGTCGCCCAGCGCGACGCCCTGTCCCTTTTCGATTTTAACTTCCTTTACGACGCCGCCGCGGGGCGCGCGCATCAGGTTCTCCATCTTCATGGCCTCTATTACGCACAGGCCCTGGCCGTCGGCCACCTCGTCGCCCGGCGCGACCATCACGTCCAGCACCACGGCGGGCATGGGGGCTTTCAATTCGGCCGCGGCCTGTTCGCCCTCGCCCGCCGCCCCCTTAAGCTTGCGGATGCGCCGCTGCCGTTCGTCCTCCACCGCGACCGCGAGGGTGTGGCCGGCGACGAAGACGACGTAGCCGCCGCGCTCGTCGCGCCGCACCCACAACTCCGCGGAGTTGCCGTCGAGTATCAGCGAGTAGATCGCGTCGCGCGCCACTTCGTGGTAGTCGACGTCGCAGCGCTTGCCGTCGACGCTTACGGCCAACGACGACCCTTCGCCCTCGACCGTGAGTTCGTACGTGCGGCTGCCTATGGTGGTCCAGTAGCGCATCAATCGCCCACGCCCTCGCGGCGGGCGGCCAACCGCCAGGCGTTGGCCGCGGGGCCCGCGCCGTCGGGGCTAACGGCCGTAGCCGGGCCGCGGAGGTGGTTGAGAATGGTGCACAGCACCGCCGCCGCCTTCTCCTGTCGTTCGGCGTGGGAGGCTTCCGGCCGGAAATATTTCTCCACGAAAGAGGTGTCGAACTCGCCCTTGCGGAACACGTCTGACGCCATAACCCAGCGGTGGAACGGGATCGTCGTCGCGACGCCGTCGAGGACGAATTCGCCCAAGGCGCGGCTCATCCGCTCGATGGCCAGCGGCCTGTCCTCGGCCCACACCACGAGCTTGGCGATGAGCGGGTCGTAGTATATGGGCACCTCGTACCCCTGGGCGATGCCGCCGTCGAAGCGGACGCCCGGGCCCTCGGGGATGCGGAGGCGCGAGATGGTCCCGGTGGCGGGGTAGAAGTTGTTGTCCGGGTCCTCCGCCGAGATGCGGCACTCGATCGCCGCGCCGCGAGGCCGCACGTCCTCGGCGGCGAAGCGGAGCGGCTCGCCGGCGGCCACGCGCAGCTGCTCCTTTACGAGGTCTACGCCGGTTACCAGCTCCGTCACCGGGTGCTCCACCTGGAGCCGCGCGTTCACTTCCAGGAAGTAGAAGTCGCGGCCTGCGTCGAGCAGGAACTCTATCGTCCCGGCGTTGGTATAGTTTGCGGCGCGGGCCGCGGCGAGGGCGGCCTCCGCCATCCGCGCGCGCAGCTCGTCGTCGAGGACGGGCGATGGCGACTCCTCGATGAGCTTCTGGTGCCGGCGCTGGATGGAGCACTCGCGCTCGTGGAGGTGCACGACGTTGCCGTGGGCGTCGGCGAGGATTTGGAACTCGACGTGCCGGGGTTTGATTATACACTTCTCGACGTATACGGCGTCGTCGCCGAAGGCGCTTTTGGCCTCGCCGCGGGCGTGTTGGAGAAGCTCGGCGAAGTCCTCGGCGCGGGCGCACACGCGCATCCCTTTGCCGCCGCCGCCGGCCGCGGCCTTTATCATCACCGGCCAGCCTATTCCCGCCGCCGCGTTCGCGATATCCTCGTCCCGTTGGAGTTCGGGCGGCGAACCCGGTATCACCGGAATCCCCGCCGCGGCCATCGTCGCCCGGGCGCGCTGCTTGTCGCCCACGGCCCGCATCGTCTCCGGCGACGGCCCGACGAATACCAACCCCGCGTCCCGGCAGGCCGCGGCGAAGGCCGCGTTCTCGGCCAGGAAGCCGTAGCCCGGGTGTATCGCTTCCGCGCCGGCGCGCCGCGCGACGTCGATTATTTTATCTATGCGGAGGTAAGATTCGCTCGCCGGCGCCGGGCCGACGTTGTAGACCTCGTTGGCGTAGCGGACGTGGGGCGCGGGCCGGTCGGCGTCGGAATATATTCCCACGCTCCGGATGCCGAGCTCGCGGCACGCCCGCATCACGCGTACGGCTATTTCGCCGCGGTTGGCTACGAGGACTTTTTTAAACATGCGACGTCTTCGGTTTCGTGAAGCGCAGGTAGAACCAGCCGCCGTGGTCTTCCTCCACGTCGACCTCCAGGCCCGCGGCGGCGGCGAAGTCGCGCACCATCGCGAGGTCCTGCTCGCGGCCTTCGCCCCGTACGCCGTATCCCGTCCGCACGGCCTCGCCCCCCGGCAGCGTAACCGTAACGGCGACGCCGAAGACGTCGTCGCCCGGGGGGACCGGCGTTCCCCAGATGTGGAGGCGGCCGCCGGGCCGCAAGACCCGCGCCGCCTCGGCCACGAGCGCGCGCTTGGCGTCGGCGCCCTTCACGTACATCAGGCCGAAGAAGACGGTGACGTGCTCGAAGGTGTTGTCGACGAACTGCGTATGCGTGGCGTCGCCCACCAGGAAGATGGTGCGGGGCGGGCATTTGCGCCGGGCCTCGTTTATCTCCGAGACCTGCGAGTCGACGCCGATGACGCGGCCGGGGTACGCCCGGGCGATTACGCCCTCGCCGCCGGCGCACAGGTCCAGGATGACGGGCATGGGCTCGAGCGGCCCGAGGCTGATTTCGACGCCGTCGCTCATTCGTCGGTCACCTTGTCCTCGGCGGGGGGCTCGCCCGCCAGCCGGCGGAGCGTCGCGGTTTGGCGCCCCAACTCGGCGAGGACCTTCTTCATTTGCACCGCGCAGTAGATGGCCGCGGCGGCCGCGGCGAACAGCGCCAGCGCGCCGAAGATTTGAACGACGTACGCTATCGCGCTGATAACCAAGAATTCGTCTCCAAAGCCCATAGGTTTACAACGGTATATTCCCGTGCTTCTTGGGCGGGTTATGGTCGCGTTTGTTGCGCAGCATCTCGAGCGCTTCGATTATGCGAGGCCGCGTCTCGCGCGGCATTATGACCTCGTCGACGTAGCCCAGCTCCGCGGCGATGTAGGGGTTGGCGAACTTCTCGCGGAACTCGGCGACGAGCTTGTCGCGGAGCTTAGCCGGGTCCTTCGCCGCCGCCAGCTCGCGCCGGTACAATATGTTCACCGCGCCCTCGGGGCCCATCACCGCGATTTGCGCCGTGGGCCAGGCGTAGACCGTGTCGCCGCGCATGTGCTTGGTGGAGGTCACGGCGTACGCGCCGCCGTACGACTTGCGGACGATGACGTGGACCTTGGGGGCGGTGGCCTCGCCGTACGCGTACAGCAGCATCGCGCCGTGCTTGATGACGCCGCCGTACTCCTGCGCCGTCCCGGGCAGGAAGCCCGGCACGTCGGAGAAGGTGAGGATGGGTACGTTGAAAGCGTCGCAGAAGCGGATGAAGCGCGCGGACTTGCAGGCCGAGTCGATATCCAGGCAGCCCGCCAGCACCAGCGGCTGGTGGGCGTTGATGCCCACGGTCCGGCCCGCCATACGCGCGAAGCCGCATATCATGTTGGGCGCGAAGTCGCGGTGAATCTCGAAGAAGTCGCCGTTGTCGACGACGCGCCGGAGGACCTCTTTCATGTCGTAGGGCTTATTGGGCGAGTCGGGGAGGAGGGCGTCGAGCTCCGGGTCGGCTCGAGCCGGGTCGTCGCCGGTCTCGACGTACGGCGGCTCGTCGAGGTTGTTCTGCGGCAGGAACGAGAGGAGGCGGCGAATCTCTTGCAGGCACTCCACTTCGTTCGTCGCGACGACGTGACAGCAGCCGGACTTGGTGGCGTGGACGCGGGCGCCGCCCAGCTCCTCGAAGGTGACCTCCTCGTTCATCACGGTCTTGATGACGTCGGGGCCGGTGAGGAACATGTACGAGCTGCCCTCCACCATGAAGGTGAAGTCCATCACCGCGGGGGAGTAGACGGCGCCGCCGGCGCACGGCCCCATGACGGCGGCTATTTGCGGCACGACGCCCGAGGCCAGCGTGTTGCGCAGGAAGAAGTCGGAGTAGCCGGCCAGCGAGTCGACGCCGTCCTGGATGCGGGCGCCGCCGGAGTCGTTGAGGCCCACGATGGGCGCGCCGACGCGCAGGGCGTGGTCGCAGACCTTGCAAATCTTCTCGCCGTGCGCCTTGGAGAGGGTGCCGCCGAAGGAGGTGAAGTCCTGGGCGAAGACGAACGTGAGGCGGCCGTTGACGCGGCCGTAGCCGGTTACCACCGCGTCGCCGGGGACGCGGCGCTCCGCCATGCCGAAGTCGTGGCAGTGGTGGACGACGGTGGCGTCGAGCTCGCGGAAGGTCCCCTCGTCCAGGAGGATGTCGACGCGCTCCCGGGCGGTGAGCTTGCCGGCGTCGTGCTGCTTGGCGACGCGCTCCGGGCCGCCACCCTGCAGCGCCCGGGCGCGTACGCGTGCTAAACGTTCGTAGAGGTCCTCGTTGGCCATCGAACCCCTTCGCCCCTGCGACTCAGTTCTCGGAGGGGACGGCTTTTTTTATATACGCTACGAT
>CBFCYS010000148.1:0-6100 GCA_965602215.1 uncultured bacterium | reverse complement strand
CGCGTGGGCGGCGGCCCCCGCGGGGGGGGCGGGGGGGCGGCGGGGGGGGCGCGGGCCCCCCCCCAACGCCGCCCGACGCCACCGGCGCCGGCTTTACTTCGATTCGAACCCGAGCGCGCGCCACTCCTCCTCGAATTTCGCCCGGAGGACGTTCTTTTCCGCCTCCGGTAAAAACGAGGCCTCGACGCCGTTCAGGCTCAACGTCTTCACGTCCTCCGGCGTGAAGCCGAGGTCCCGCAACAAAATAAGGTATTCGTCGCTGAGGGTGGTATGGAACATGGTGGGGTCGTCCGAGTTAACGGTCACCATTACGCCGCTTTCGAACAGCGACCTTATGGGGTGCGCCGCCGCCGAGGGGTACACGCCGGTCATCACGTTGCTCGTGACGCACACCTCGAGCGGGATGCGGCGTTCTCGCAACAGCTCGAGCAAGGCCGGGTCCTCGCTCGCGCGGACGCCGTGGCCTATGCGCTCCACGTCAAGCTCGTCGATAACGCTCCGTACCGACTCCGGCCCGAGCGCCTCGCCGGCGTGGACGGTGAGGCGGAAGCCACGCCGCCGGGCCTCGGCGTAGACCTCGGCGTAGGTTCGGGCCGGGCACCATTGCTCGTTCCCGCCCATGCCGACGGCGACGACCCCCCGGCCCAGGAACGGCGTGGCCTCTTCCACCCACCGCGCCGCCGCGTCCGCCCCGCCGCTCCACAACAGGTCGACGATAAGGCCGCAGCCGATGCCGAAGTCTTCGCGGGCCCGGCTCGAGCCGGCGAGCACGGCCTCGGTGACGCCGGCCACCGTAAAGCCGCGGTCGCGGTAGTCGCCGGGGGAGTAGTACATCTCAACGTACGAAACGTTGTCCCGAGCGAGGTCGCGCAACACCTCGTACGCCATCACCCGAAAGTCGTCCACCTCGGCGATGAACGTATTCTTCCACGTCCAGGCGTCGAGGAAGCCGGCGAAGTCCGGGTAGGTCAGGCGGCGGCGGAGGTCGGCGACGGTGCGGATGCCGGGCTCGGTCCCGGCCCGCCGGATGAACCCCAGCAGCGTCTCGAGCGGAATAGCCCCTTCCAGGTGGAGGTGCAGCTCCACCTTGGGGATTTTCCGGGCGAACGCGTGGAGTTCTTCGGCGACGGTAGGGTTCATAGTTGAATACGTCAGCGCGGCGGTAACGACGAAAAAGCCGGCCGCGGGGCCGGATTATCGCCCGAGACGGCCTTGACGTCTCACAACAACTTCCTCTCCCGTGCCGCCCGCTCCAGGTCCTCGCGGAAGTCGGGGTGCGTAATCTTGATCAGCTCGCGGGCGCGGGCCTGCAGCGAGCGGCCGTGCAGCGACGCGACGCCGAACTCCGTCACGACGTAGTGCACGTCGGCGCGGTTGGTCACGACGCCGGCCCCCGGCCTAAGCGTGTTGACGATGCGCGATATCTCGCCGCCCTTCGCGGTGGAGGGCAGCGCGATGATGGGCTTGCCCCCCTTCGAGTACGCGGCGCCGCGGATGAAGTCCACCTGGCCGCCGAAGCCGGAGTACACGCGGGTGCCGATGGAATCGGCGCACACCTGGCCGGTGATGTCGACTTCGATAGCGGAATTCATCGCGACCTGCTTTTCGTTCTGGGCGATGATGAACGGGTCGTTGACGTAATACGTCGGGTGGAACTCGAACACCGGGTTGTTGTCGATGTACTCGTTAAGGCGGCGGCTGCCCAGGATGAAGCCGGCGATTACCTTGCCGCGGTGCAGCGTCTTCTTGGCGTTGGTAACGATGCCTTTCTCGAGGAGGTCTATGACGCCGTCGGAGAACATCTCGGTGTGGACGCCGAGGTCCTTGTGGCTACCCAGCGACGCCAGCACCGCGTCCGGAATTTCGCCGATGCCCATCTGCATGGTGGAGCCGTCCTCGATGAGGCCGGCGACGTGCCGGCCTATCTCGAGCGACGTCTCGGATACGTGCCCGGCCCCCGGCATCTCCTTCAGCGGCTCGTCTATCTCGACGATGTGCGTCAGCTTGCGCATGTGGATGAACGAGTCGCCCAGCGCCCGCGGCATCTGGGGATTTATCTGCGCGATGACGTTCCGCGCTTTCTCGGCCGCGGGCTTGGTTACGTCCACGCCGGCGCCGAAGGAGCAGAAGCCGTGCTCGTCCGGCGGCGAGAGGTTGCACAGGACGACGTCCACGTCGTAGAAACCCTCGAGTATCAGGTTCCCTATCTCGTACAAGTAAATAGGGATGTACTCGGCGCGGCCTTCGCTCACCGCCTCGCGGGCGTTGGGGCCGGTGAAGTAGGCCATGTGGCGGAAGTGGGACGCCATCTCGGGCGCCATATAAGGCGCCGGCCCGAAGGTCAAGAGGTGCCAGACCTTCACGTCTTCCAGCTCCGGCGCGCGGGCCGTCATCGCCTCCACCAGCGTTATGGGCTCGGCGCAGCCGGGGTGGATGTGCACGTTGTCGCCCGACTTTATGACCTTGACCGCCTCGGCCGCGGTCGTGCGCTTATTCTTGTAATCTTCGAGCCAGCTCATTACCATAGTCGTCGCTCCGCAAACCCCCGGGCCGTTAGTCGCCGATAATCCCTTCGATGGGCGTATACTCGAGGCTGAACAAATCGCACAGGCGGGGATGGGTGCAGGCGCCGCCCAGGAAGTAAATACCCTTTCTGAGGCCGGCGTTGTCCTTCGCGGCCTCCGCCACCCCCAACGCCGCCACTTCGGCCAGATATTTCTTCAGGTTGTTGTTGAACGCGTACGAGCCCGTGCGCGGCACCGCGGAGGCGATGTTGGGCACGCAATAGTGCGTGACGCCGTATTTCTCGAACACCGGGTCGGCGTGGCTGGTGGGCCGGCTGGTCTCGACGCAGCCGCCCTGGTCGATGGCGATATCCATCAGGACGGCGCCCGGTTTCATCGAACGGACCATCTCCTCGGTAACCAGCATGGGCGGCTTGTCGCCGTGAACGTAGGCCGCGGTTATGAGCACGTCGGCGTACTCGCACGCCCGGGCGATGTTGGGGGCCTCCGCCATGTGGGTGATGACCGCCGGCACCGCGGCCTCCGCCCGCCGTAGGTTCGGCACCGAGCGGTCGAAGAGGTGCGTCTGAACGCCCAGCGCCGCGAAGGACTTCGCCGCCATCGTCCCCACGTTGCCGGCGCCCACGACGGCCACCGCCACCGGCGGGATGCCGGGGAGGTTGGCGAGCGCGACGCCGCGCCCCCCCTCGTAGTGGGAGAGGTAGCGGCCGGCGATGCTGGGCGCCATGTGTCCCACCATCTCCGATATTATCTTCATCACCGGGAACTCGCCGCGGTCGTCCTCCAGTATCTCGTAGCCGATGGCCACGACCTTCTTGTCCAACGTCGCCCGCACCGCCTCGTCCACCTGGGCGCCGAGCTGAATGGCGCTGAAGACGACGGCGCCCTCGTTCATCAACGCGATTTCGTCGACGCTGGGCGGTTGCACCTTCGCGACGACTTCGGCGCGGCCGTAAACCTCCTGCGGCGAGAAGACGACCGTCGCGCCGGCCTTCTCGTATTCCTCGTCCGTGAAGCCGGCGTCGGCGCCGGCTTCCGTCTCCACGAAGACGCGGTGGCCTTCGCGCGTGTGCGCGTACGCGCCCATGGGCGTCACGGCTACCCGCGTCTCCGCCGAGGTCTGCTCTTTGGGGATTCCGACGTCCATAACGACTCCTCCCGGTGCTTTCGCGGCCTGTGTGCCGGGTATCTCCTACGCCCTTTATAATATTTAAAGCGCAAACGGTCAACCTAAATTTCGGTCGCGCCGGCAAGGCGGGAAATTTAACGTTCGCGTCAAAAAGAGCGGACTTTGTGTAGGATTTCACTTGACACCCCGCCGCGGATATCTTAAATTTAATAAGCGCCTTCGCCTGCAATGCGGAGCGCCGGCCGACGCGACGGCCTGAAGTTCGCGCTTGCCCTTTACAAAGGCTCCTTGCCCGAGCGTATAGCCGCTCGCTAAGGCCCATACCCCTTCCCGGGGCGTGGGCTTTTTTATCCCACCCGGTTCACGTCGTAAACTAATGACCATATCCGGAATTGACCCCAACTTCAAACACGAGGTCGCAGCGGAACCCGGCGGCGAGGCCGTCACGTACTGCTTCGCCTGCGGCAGCTGCACCGCGGCCTGCCCCGTCCGCGCCATCGACGAGCGCTACAACCCCCGCAAGATAATCCGGATGATCCTCCTGGGGTTGCGCGAGCGCGTCCTCGCGAGCGACTTCATCTGGCTCTGCTCAACCTGTTACTCGTGCGAGGAGCGCTGCCCGCAGGGGGTATCCTTCGCCGAGATAATCACCGCGGTGAAGAACATAGCCGCCCGGGAGGGCAAGCTCCACCCGGCGTACGTGACCCAGCTCGACCTTCTCAAGCAGTTCGGCCGCCTCTACGAGTTGGAGGAGTTCGACAACAAGAAGCGTACCAAAATGGGCCTCGCCGAGCTCAAGACAAGCTGCGACGAGGTGGGCAAGCTGTTGGAAGAATCCTAACCTTTTTTTGTTTATGGAAAATAAATACGCGCTATTCCTCGGCTGCACCATCCCGCTGCGAGGCCGCCAGTACGAGAAGTCGGCCATTGAAATAGGCCGCCTCTTCGGCGCCGAGCTCGAGCCCCAGCAGGACTTCGCCTGCTGCGGCTTCCCCATCAAGTCCGCGACGCGCGAGGGGACGCTTTTGTTGGCCGCACGCAACCTGGCCGTCGCGGAGGAGGCGGGGCTGGAGGTCCTGGCGCTGTGCTCGAGCTGCGCGTCGGTCCTGGCCGAGGCCGCGGAAGAGCTGGCCGAGGACGACGACCTCCGCTCGCGCGTCAACGAGAAGCTCGCCAAGGTAGGCCGCAAAGTGGGAACGCCGCCGCGGGTCCGCCACTTCGCGCGGTGGCTCTACGAGGAGGTCGGGCTGGAGGCCATTAAGGAGAAAGTGGTCGCGCCGCTGGGCGACTTCCGCTTCGCCGTCCACTACGGCTGCCACTACCTCAAACCCTCCTGGGCCTTCCACGACGCCGAGGACCCCGAGGCGCCGCATTCCATAGGGGACCTCTTGCGCGCGGTCGGCGCCGAGGTCGTCGATTACGCCGAATACAAGAAGTGCTGCGGCGGCGCGCTGCTGGGCATCGACGCGGAGCTGTCGCTGGCCATCGCCGGCGAGAAGCTGTCGCGCGTCAAGGCCGCCGGCCCGGACGCCGTCATTCTCGTGTGCCCGTTCTGCGCGGTGATGTACGACGACAACCAGAAGAAGGTGGCGGCGCAGCTCGAGGCCGAGCTCGACCTACCCGTCCTCTTCCTGCCGCAGGTGTTGGGGCTGGCGCTGGGCCTCCCGGCCAAGGATATGGGCCTCAAGCTCGCGAAGAACAAGTGCGAGAAGTTAATAGCGGCGTTCGCGGAGCCTTAACCAAGGGGGGGAAAGTAGCTACATTTAAACATTTCGCGTACGGCTCTAACATGTGCGAATGTTGGCTCAAACGTGATATCGATTCGGCCGAATTTATTTGCCGAGCCGAGTTGGACGGCTGGCGGCTAGCATTTAACAAAAAAAGCGAAGACGGTTCCGCGAAAGCCAACATCGAAGAAAGTCCCGGTAACTCCGTCCACGGCGTAGTTTACGAGGTCGACGAAGCCGAAAAGAACCGCCTTAACGAAAAAGAAGGTAGATACGACCCGATACCCGTACGCGTAAAATTGGAAGACGGTTCGACGGAAGACGCCGTAACTTATAAGTCGAATTATAAAACCGGCGAGCGGCCGTACGAATGGTATCTAAAACTCATAATCGGCGGAGCGAAGGCCCACGGTTTACCCCAAGAATATATAAAGACGTTGGAAAGCGTTAAAACTAAACCCATACCGGTTAATAATTAAAATGACCTCCGAAAATAAATGCAACGACGTAGTGGGCGCGGCGATGGTGGTGGGCGGCGGCGTGGCCCGCAAGTAACGGACATCCTTTATGAGGAGACGAGATATGGACGCCCTTGAGCGCATATCGGTGGACCCGGGCGTATGCCACGGAAAGGCGTGCATCAAAGGAACGCGGATATTAGTATCGGTCATACTTGATAACCTCGCGGCCGGGTTGACGCCGGAAGATATAATAAAAAG
>CBFCYS010000147.1:0-6103 GCA_965602215.1 uncultured bacterium | reverse complement strand
GGTATAGAGGTAGACCCCCGGCGGCACCTTCCCGCCGCCGCCGTCGAGGTTCCAGGCTACGTCGTGGACGCCGTCGCCGTACGAACCCGCGGCCGGCGTCGCCACCAAGCGACCGGACAAGTCGTAAACGTCGAGGCGCACGTCACACGCCTCGGCCAGAGTAAAAGTGAAGGTCGCCGCGTCGCGCGCCGGGTTGGGATAGCTCTGCGCCAGCGCGAAAGTTTTGACTCGGCTCGAGCCCCCGGCCGTCACCGGCCCGTACTCCTTGGGCGCGCCCGTCACCGGTACCACCTCGAGCCAATATCTGTAGCTCCGGCCCGCAGGCGCTTCGTCAAGGTATCCGAAGGGCGACCTCCCGATTATAAGCGGGCCGTTCAGTTTGGCCCGGCTCGAATCCGCGTCGCTCCCGGCGGAAGCGCGGTACAGGTTAAAACCCGCGATTTCGGACAAGCCTTCCACGCTCCACTCCAGGCGGACGCCGTCCCGGACGCGGGCGGCGGCGAAGGACCGTACTTCGACGTCGCTATACGGGTCGTACCGCGCGAGTTTTAAATCGTTGTTGTCGCCGTCGTAATAAGCGATTAAGGGGTACCCGCCGGAGCCGAGCGCGATCGAGTGGGCCAGGCCGGTTAAGGAACCCGCTGCCACGAGTTCATGTCTCCACGTACCTCCCGATTTTGTCATGACGTGCAGGTTCATTTTTGCCCAGTTGAAGTACGAGATGAAGACGTCGCCGCTGCCGTTAACGCATATCCGGGTGGAGCCCGGGTCGCCGACGACCGCGTTTACGTTTTCGAATTTCCAACTCGCGCCGGTGGATACCGCATACACGATACCGTCGTTCAAAGGTTTCGCGAAGCAGACGCGGGCCTTCCCTTCCGGGCCCAGTACGCC
Organism: uncultured bacterium; assembly: GCA_965602215.1. Taxonomy (GTDB): domain Bacteria; phylum RBG-13-66-14; class B26-G2; order WVWN01; family WVWN01; genus WVWN01. The sequence goes on along the minus strand of CBFCYS010000147.1, from coordinate 5,209 downwards.
GTGGCAGTCGATGCCCTCCGCCAGGTCGTCAACCGTCCACTCCTCAGTGCCCCGGACGCCGTGCTTGACGCTTCCGGTTTTACTGCTGTAGAAAACGACGTTCGGTTTGGCTTCATTGTCGACGAAAACCGAGACGCTCGAGGCGCCGATATCTTGAACGACGTACTCGGTCTGCCATTCGGCGCCCTCTTTATACGCGTACTTTATACTGACGCTCCCGCCGCTCAATCGGTTATACGCGACTTTGGGCCCCGAAGGCCAGGCGGTGATGGAGACGCTGTTACCCAAACTGGTCGAGCCGGTCGCCGCTTCTACGGTCTCCGTCTTCCACGAACCGCCGGAAATGTACCCGTAGACAAGTTCTCCTACCTGGTCGTCGCCGAAGGCTACGTGGGGTTTGCCTAACGCGTCAAGTGCGAGGGCGGTATCGCCTACGTTGGCCGCGTCTTCGTACACCGTTTGGAACGTCCAACTCGAGCCGTCGTAAAACGCGTACATGATCTTGGCGTTCGTAGCGTCCTTATACGTAATATGCGGCCTTCCCCACCGGTCGGCCGCGAGCGAACAACCGGAACCGACGCTACCGTCCGCGGCAACCGTCTCCGATACCCATCCGCCCCACGCCAATACCGGCCATACCGCGGAGATTAATATTAACGTAACTTTGGCCTTCATTTCCTGACCTCCTGTTAACAACCGCTACGTTCTCCCGCGCTGGGCTCGGTTTGTAGTACAATCTCGGCACGGGAAGCTTTACCGAAGCGAGACGCTACCCCGGGCGACGGCTTCCCTTTGCCTGTTTTCCCGCTCGGAAGATAACGGGCACCCCGGCCTCCGTCAACTTCCTTAACGGCGTCGGACCCACTTTTCGATACGAGCGCTTTGCCCGACGCGCCGTGGCCCCGCTCGTACGTACGAGCGCGATCCGCCATCCCCCCATCTACTTTTTACCATAGAAATCCGCCGGAATCCACTTTAAAACGCCCCCTTTCCCGGTCGTACGCGCCTTATCGGTTTATTAAGTAAGCCGCCCCGGAGGGCGGCTTTAACCTTCGTTAAAGACGCGTTAACGCGCGACCACGAGCTTCTTCGTCGCCGCGTACGAACCGGCGCGGAGGGTATAGAGGTAAACCCCCGGCGGTACCTTCCGGCCGTCGACGTCGAGGTTCCAGCCTACGTCGTGGACGCCGTCGCCGTACGAACCCGCGGCCGGCGTCGCCACCAAACGACCGGACAAGTCGTAAACGTCGAGGCGCACTTCGCACGGCTCAGCCAGAGCGAAACTGAAGGTCGCCGCGGCGCGCGCCGGGTTGGGGTAGCTCTGCGCCAGCGCGAAAGACTTGACGGCGCCCGAGCCCGCGGCGGCTTCGACGGGACCGTACTCCTCCGCCGGGCCGCCGAGCGGGACCGCCTCCAGCCAGTACTTATAAGTAGTCCCCGGCCTCGCGTCGTCGAAATATTCGAACGGCGGCTTCCCGACTATAAGGGCGTCGTTGAGTTTGGCGCGAGCCGCGTCGGCGCCGCCGCCGCCGCCGGCCCGATAAAGATTGAACCCGGCCGCGTTGATGCCCGGCGACGTACGCCAGCTCAACGCCACGCCTTCCCGCCGACCCCGCGCGTCGAAGTCGAGTACTATGGCCGTGCTTATAGAGTACGTTATGCGCATATCGTTGAGCCGAGGGGTCCTGGTATCGTTAGTGGTCGCCAGACGAACCCGGTATTGGAAGTAACGGCGGCCGTTCTGGATATAGTCGTTGAGGTCGGACCCGGAGGTAGTGATGTAGGAGGACCAACTTCCCATATTCCCGGCGTTATTGGACGCCCGGACCTGAAACCTAGCCGACGTTCCGCCGGGGGTATTGGCGCTCCAATAGATGCGGCCGTAGCCGGGCGAGCCGCCGGTATTGAGGATGGAGGACGTGAGCGCACCCGAGTCCCGGTAGCCGTACGTGATGGACCACCAGTCCGCGGAACCGGCGTCGAGCGCCGAGCTCACGATATCCAAGACGCCGTTCTGGTTTACGTCGTCAACCCAGATGCTCGAGGCGCCGTTGTAATTGGTAGCGATCCTGCCTCGCGTGAAGTTCTCCCGGCCGTCGTTCTGCCACCAGTCGAGGGTATCGCCGAGTTGGGCGGTGCTCAGGACGTCGACGTCGCCGTCGAGGTCGGCGTCGAAGCCGACGACGTCGTACGCGCCGTTATAATTGTTGGCGATATTGCGGCGGGTGAAGGTAGGCGGCGAGCCGCCGCGGTTCTCCCACCAATCGACGGAGTCGGAACCTATGGCGGCGGAGAGGATGTCGTTGCGGCCGTCGCCGTTCACATCCGCGATGAACGAGTTGCGGGAGCCGTTGTAGTTGCTGACGAGGCGGTGGGCCGTGAACGTGGGCGGCGAGCCGCCGCGGTTCTCCCACCACTCAAGGAAGTTGCCGAACTCGCTGGAGATGACGAAATCGGGCCAGCCGTCGCCGTCGAGGTCGCCGGTGGCGAGGGGCGCGTTATTGGGGCCGCGATAGCCGGTCCTTATAACGCGTTCGGTGAAGTTCTGGTGGCCGTCGTTCTGGTACCAGCGGAGGTCCGTCACCTGGACGCCGCCGGCTATGATATCCATGTCGCCGTCTCGGTCGAAGTCGGCACAACCGGTGCCGTCCACCTCGTTGAAGTAATTGGATATGCGGTGCTGGTTCCATCCGCTGTGGTTGTTCTCGTACCAGTACACGTAACGGTCGTCGGTGTATATGATGTCGTGCCACCCGTCGCCGTTGAGGTCGTAGACGTGAAAGGAAGGCCACACGTAGTTCAATATCATGTGGGGGGTGGCCGCGAAATTACCCCCGCCCAGGTTCTCGTACCAGACGATGCCGGAGTTGTGGCCCCCGACGACGATGTCGGGGTCGCCGTCGCCGTCGATATCGCCGGTCTGAGCGGCGTAAAGCTCGCTACGGTCGCCGACGTGATGCCGCGTGCCGGGGAAACTGGGCCCAAGACCCAAAGTCAGATAACCCGTATTCAAGTAATTTATCTTGTTGGATTCCCAAAAGCGGTTGCCCCAAGTACCCACCGGCCCTTCAATGCCCGGGCCGCCGACCCAATTCGTCTGGGTGCGGCTCGTCGCGGCCCAGGCCGCGGCCGCGCACGCCACTATTAAGATTATTGCAAATAGCGGTTTCTTCATCTCTCGACCTCCTTCTTTTAGGCGTTTTCGTTTATTCCTATTAAATTATAGCCGATAAAAACGTCCCCGTCAAAAATTAGGGGCCGGATAATGCCGAGATATACGCTCCTCCGGGCGGAATTACCCCCGCGGCGTAGGAATACGCCGGCACTACGTCGTTCGTATCATCTTCTCTCCTTGACAAAGGCCGGTTTCGCGTTTAGAATATCAGAAGTTCAACCTTTACCGGGTTTTAGGACAAGCAGGAGACATCGGAATAAAATATTTCAAATATGCCAGTATTAGCGTTTTGGCGGCGAGCGCCGCGTTCGCCGTTGCGCCGGACGCGGTGACGGCGGGCCGCGGGGCGTACGGCGCGACGCCGGCCGCCGACGGCATCGGCGCCGTTATCAGCTCGTTCCGGATGACCGGCACAGCCAAACCGTACGCCCTCGGCGTTTACCGCGACTCGTCGTACGTCTACGGCCTGGTACACGGCTCGAGCCAAAATTATCTCTACCGCTTCGCGGCCGGCGGCACCCGCGTGAGCTCGTACGTCCTGAGCGACACGTCCACGCCGCGCGACGCGTGCCCCGCCCACGTAGGCTCGGGGTACCTGGCGTTCGTGGACGCCACGAAGCGACACTTATATACGTTCCCCGTTACGGGCGGTTCGGCGGTCGCGTCGTTCCCGGTGGCGGGTGCGCCGTTCCCGCTCAACTGCTTCTGGGACGGCAGCTACTACTACGTCAACGGCGCGTCCGACCTCGGCGTATTCAATAAGTACACCGAAACCGGCACGCCCGACGGCGCGTGGAGCTGTACCGGATGGCCCGAAGGCATGACGTACTGCGGCGGCGCCGCGTACGCCGAGAAAGGCAACAACGGCTCCGGGCCGTACTTCGTCGCCTGCTCGTGGCTGGGCGGCGAGCCGATGTGTTTGACGACGTTCTCCGGCGGCTCGCTGGTGCGGACGTGGACGCCGCCGCCCGAGAACGGCAACGGCCTGTCGTACGGCAAATCCTCCCTACCCGGCACCTACGGCGACGCGGTGTGGGCGGCCTGGTTTACGGGTTCGGCGCAATACGCGTACGAATTCGACATCGCCGCCCGCTCTCGTCCCGCGGTCACGCCGGCGAGCATCGGCCGAATCAAATCCCTTTATCGCTGAAGCTAAACCCGCAAAAAGGCGGCTGGAGTAGCGTTGCGCTCGGAGGCCGTTCTCCCCTTCGAGTTCGGAAAATCGGGAAAACGTAGGCGTATCAGCCGCCGGCCCGAGGGGGGTTTTTTTTACTTGACAACGCGCGCGTTTGGACGTAGCATACACATTAGGTTTAACCGCATATAAACATAGGAGAAAGGAGAAACATGAGGAACTTAGTCTTTGCTAGTCTTGCGGTGTTAATCGCAAGCACGTCTTTCGCGGTGGCACCGGACGCGTTGACGGCGGGGAATAACGGACCGCCCACTCAATGTGACACGCTCGGCTCGGTCATCCGCTCGTTCACCATGTCGGGCACGTCCGCGCCGTACGCACTGGGCATCTTCCGCGACGCCTCATACGTATACGGCGTCTTCTACAACCCGAACCACCTGCGGCGCTTCACCACCGCCGGCTCGATGGTAAGCACGCACGCCATCACCGGCCCGACGACACCGCGTGGCGGCGACGTCGCGCACCTCGGTAGCGGATACATGTCGCTCGTTTGCCCCTCCGCTAGGCGCCTTTTCGTCTTCCGCACCACCGGCGGCGCGGCGGTAGCGTCGATGACGGCGGCCGGCTCGTCCTGGCCGATGAACAACTTCTACGACGGCACCTACTACTACACCAACGGCCCCAATAACCGCGGACTGTTCTATCGTTACACCACGTCCGGCTCAAGTGCCGGCACCTGGACCTGCTCCATGCCGATGTCGACGTGCGGCGGCGCCACCTACGTAAAGAATTTCAACGGTGGTTCCGGCGGCTACGTCGTCGCTTGCTCGTGGACTACCGGTCAGGCTTCGGCGGGCTTCACGATGGCCGGTACGCTCGTGCGCAGCTTCACGCTGCCG
>CBFCYS010000146.1:0-6180 GCA_965602215.1 uncultured bacterium | reverse complement strand
TAATCCCGCGCGTGGCCTATCACTTCGCGTTGACGAAGAATTTCGACCCCTACGCCGGCCTGGGGTTGGTCTACGCCCGGAAATGGTGGAGCGGCGCGCTCGACGGTTCGGACAATATGTGGGGTTACGCCGGCTCGGTCGGGCTAAACGTCGCGGCGTCGAAGAACTTCGGCCTGGGCGTCGGCGTGGAGTACGTCGTTCCCGACGCCGGCGATTTCGACAGCGGTTACCCCGCGTTCAGGTTCAGCCTCGGCGCCGGCGGTTTCTAACGTTCCGTGGCGTTCATACGCTTCAAAGGGCCGTACGCGTACCTGGTGGAGAACGAGCGACGGAAGGTGGGCGGCAGGAGTTACGTCCGCCAGCGCGTCCTCTACTATCTCGGCCGCGAGCCGGCCATAGACGACGCCGTTATCGCGGAGGTGGAGGCCCGCTTTCCCGACGCGGCCGTCGATTGGCGGGCGCTGAGGGAGGAGTTGGCCGGTGCTCGTCCCCCGAGCGAGCGGCGACCCGTCCGCAGGCGGGCGCCGAAGCCCGAGAAGGCCGAACGTACGGAACGCGAGGACGAGTGGCGCGACTGGGATTAGGCGGCGACGTTCGGCGCCGAAGGACTTCGGCCTCGGTTTAATAGAACCCTATAAATTCCCTCGACGACGCCGGCCTTGCGGCCGGCGTTACAAATGCCGTCGCGCGCCAAGGGCCTTAGGCCGGTTATATTTGACGGAAATAGTTATAATCGTGTTATAAGAAGGTCGTGATAGTCGCGCGGTGAAGGGCGGCGACTCGTCATAACAACTGCGGGTATATAATAAGGCAGGGGCGATATGGTAGAAGAGAAAAAGAAAAAGATGGCGCTGGTGTTATGCGCCGGGGAGCTGGACCGCGCGCTGGCCTGTATGAATATCGCCGTCGGCGGCGCGTCGATGGGTATGGACGTGGTGGTCTTCTGCACCTTCTTCGGCCTGAACGCCGTCCGCAAGGACGGCGTGGCGCCGGGGCCCGCGCCCGAGGGGGAGCCGAAGCGGCTCGGCCTCTTCGGCGCCCGAGCGGTCCGGCGCGCGTTCGCCCGTCTCAACCCGGGCGGCGGCAGGTACATGAACCCGAGCCGGTTCTCGTTCGGGGGCCTGGGCCGGCGGTTGATGGCGCGGTTGATGCGGGACTCGCGTATGGCGAACCTCGACGAGCTTATCGAGCTGGGCGCGAGTATGGGCGTCCGATTCATCGCGTGCACCACGTCGCTCGAGGCGCTGGGCATCCCGCGCGCCAACGTGCGGCCGGAGGTAACGGAATTCGCGGGCGTGGCGACCTTTCTGGCCGAGGCGCTCGAGAGCGACGTACACCTTTTCATCTAAGCGACGGCGCCGGCGCAGCCGGAGATAGCGGGGTTTCGTATGGCCGATAAAACCGTGGATTGCATAGGGCTCTATTGCCCGGTGCCCATCGCCCGGGCGGCGGAGGCGATGGGCGACGTCGCGGAGGGCGAGACGATCACTATCCTGGCCGACGACCCGGGGGTGGAGAACGACTTCCCGAGTTGGTGCCGCGTGACCGGCCACGAGCTGGTTTCGCTCACGGAGGCCGACGAGGGATACAGGATAGTTATCCGCAAGAAGTCGGCGGCCGGCGGAGGGTAAGTCCGGCGCCGCGGCGGCCTTTACGTGATTTCGGCCGAGGCCGTCGGGTCGAAGGGGTTGGTCCGGATCGCGAGCGAGAACAGGTACGGGTACTTCCGCTGGAGATGCTCCATATATTCGAGCCACTCGCCGATGATGCGCATGTACGCCCGCCTGATGTCGCCGGCGAGGTGTTCGTAGTCCGCGGCCGGCAGGTCGTACGCGCCGTCGCGGTGCGCCAGTTCCTCGGCGAGGTGGGTTACGGCCCACAGCAGCTCGGTGAACGATTCGTGTTCCAACAGGTTGGGGTTCTCCAGCAGCCTTAACAGGAATTCCCTTTTGGCGAGGAGGAAGTCCCGAAGCTCGTTCAGGGCTTCCGGTTCGACTTCGATGGTGTAGTCGTATTCGGCCATCCGATTGTGTGCCCGGGCGAAGTCGCGGTGCGTCCAATCCTTGTTGATAAGCAAGTTTTGGCGGACTCCGTCGAAGTCTTCGTCGAGGGCGATGATGCGTTTCAAGAGGTCGGTTCCGACTTCGTTGAAGAAGGCGCCGATAACCATGTTTAATTTATTGAGCAGGGCGCGCTTCTCGCGTTGGCCGAGCAGCCGGTGTATGATGACGGTAACGAGCAGGACCTCGATCGGGACGAAGGCGATGTCGCCGACGAGATAGATGAATATATGGTGGACGTCGCGGAAGACAGCGAAGTGGATTACGTAAACGAGCGTGGACAGGACGACCAACGCGACGGCCAGATATAGCAACCAGTTCGAACGTTTCATAACCGCGGCCCCTTTTTGATGGTTTTTTGACTTGGCCTATAATATAATATTCGGGGGGTGGTAAGTCGAAAAAAAAGGTGACCGCGTGAACTTATGCGGGAGAGCCAAGGGGGGTAAAAAAGCGTTATTTAACGACGAAACGCGAGGTTGGAGTTGGTGAACGGTATATGAGGAAATTTGCCATATACGGTTTTGTGGCTTTAGTGGCCGCGGCCGGGGCGACGCAGACGACGCCCGAGGCCGCGGCCTTCTTCAATGACGGCATGGCGAAGGCGAACGCCGGCCGCTACGAGGAGGCCGTGGCCGCGTTCGAAAAAAGCCTGACCGAAGACCCTAACCTGGTCGAGGCCCACGAGTGGATCGCCCACATTTTTATTCTGCAGGGGGACTACGACGACGCCATCGAGCGTTATCAGCGCATCGTCGCGCGGAACCCCTCGACCGATTCCAAGGTGAGCCTCGGGTTGGCGTACCTCCGCGTGGGCGACGTCGATATGGCCGTTAAAACGTTGTCGAACGCCGTGGCCGCGGAACCAAGCCATTATAAAGGGTGGAACAACCTCTCCCTGGCGTATCTGCGGCAGGGCAAAGTCGCGGACGCGCGCGCCGCGGCCGAACGGGCGGTGGAACTCGAGCCGAGCTTCGCTTCGGCGCACGTCAACCTGGGCAACGTAGAATTGCGCGAGGGCGACGCCGCGGCCGCCGTCGCCTCCTTCGAGAAGGCGGTGGCGTTGGACGCCGACCAGGTCGAAGCCTATTTCGGCCTGGCCGGGGCCTTCAACTATTTGGGCGAGGAGGGGAAGGCGGGGGACTCCTACGTGCTGTATCTGAAGCGCGCCGGCCAGGACCAGACGAAGCGGGAGGCCGCGGTCAAGTGGCTGTGGGAACACGGCCGGGGCGCGGAGGTTCCCAAGTAGTGGCGCGTCGCAGACGCCGCCCGAGCGCGCCTTTTGACGTGGTGGTGGGCCGGAACAGCGTTCTGGCGGCGCTCGGGGCCCGGACGCGTACCGTGCACACCGTGATAGTGGACCGTGCCGGCGGCGGCGAAGCGGTGGACGAGATAAGGCGGCTCGCCCGGGCGGTGGGCGCGGAATTGAACGTGGTCGAGGGCCGGGAGCTGACGAAACTCGCGGGAGGGGACTTTCACCAGGGCGTCGCCGCGTACGTCGATAAAAAGCCGACGCCGATGTGGGAGGAACTCATCGCCGGGCCGCAGGCCGGACGGCCGTTCGTAGTGTTGGACCACGTGGAGGACCCGCGTAATTTAGGCTCGGTCGTCCGCTCGGCGGCGGCGTTCGGCGCGGGGGGAGTTTTCTTCCCGCCCCGACGCCAGGTGCAGGTTACCCCTTCGGTGACCAAGGTGGCGGAGGGCGGGTTGGAGTACGTACCGGTGGTGCCGGTGGCCAACGTCGCCCAGTTCTTGAAGCAGGTAAAAGAGGCGGGGATTTGGTGTTACGGCTTGGAAGCGGACGGCGAGGCGCGGATGGCTGAGCTCGAGTTCGGCCGGAGCGCGGCGTTCGTCCTCGGCGGCGAGGGCGTGGGCTTGAGCGCGGCGGCGCGGAAAGAGTGCGACGCCGTCGTGGCCATCCCGCTCGTCGACAACGTAACATCGATAAACGTGGCCGCCGCGGCGGCCGTAACCCTTTACGAGTTCCGGCGCCAGCACTCGCTGGCCGGGGCCGTGGATCGAAAGGGGTAAACGTATGAGGTTAAGGGAATTATTGACCGGATTGTGTCTCGTCGCGGCAAGCGCGCCCCTTTTACTGGCCGGCTGCAGCCCGTCGGGGAGGTTCGGAAGCGAGATTAAGGTGGCGGATGAAACCGCCATCTCTGAAATCCTGTACAACCCGAAGCCGTTCGAGGGCAAGACCGTTATGGTTAAAGGCCAGGTGGCGGTGGTGGACGACGACGGCCTCGGCTTCCAACTCGACAACGGCCTGGGGCGCTTGCTTTACGTAAAGGTCGCCGGCGATTTTAAAATATCGGGCGGGGCCAAGTACCATCTCACTACGGCCGAGGGGAAGATCGTGCTCGATAAGGATACCGGAAGCCCCCGCCTGATGGCTACGGGCATCGAAGTTAAGTAGGCAGCTCCTTCCGGGAAGCCGGCGCCGGCCGCGCCGGCTATTTTAAAATTACGGCTCGAGCCGTTGTGGTCATATGCCGCGTGAAAGTCCTCGCTGAAATCGTCCGCAACAAGTACGTGTTGGCGCTGGCCGCGTCCCTGGCCGCGCTCTTCGCCGCGAGCTTCCTTATGCCGCCGGCGGCGCGCGGGTTGGCGCGCTTCTTCGCCTATATGTCGCTGGCCTCCAACACCATCCCGCTGCCGGCGACGCCGTTAGTGATATATATGGGGCGGGAATACCCCTGGGTGGTGGTGGCGCTCCTGGGCGGCGCGGCGACGACGCTGGCCAACCTCCTCGACTACGAGATATTCTCGAGCGTTTTCAAAACCAAACTGCTGAGTAAAATAAAGGAGAGCGAGCATTCCCAGGCCAGCATCCGGGCGTTTTCGCGGGTCGCTTTTCTGGCGCTCGTGGGCGTAAACTTCGTCTTGTTCTCGTGGGACCTGGTGCGCCTGGTTGCTATCGCGGCGAAGTATCCCCGGGCGAAGTACGCCGCGGCGACGTTCATAGGCCGGACGGGGCGCTACGCCGTCCTGGCCGTGGTGGGGGAGTTCTTTAACCCCCCCATTTGGGCCATCGGCGTCGTAGCTATCTTGCTAATGCTGCCGGCGCTGATATCGTGGGTCCGTTCGCGCGCGCGGAGGTCGAAAGGGCGAAGCGGCTGAGCGCCGGGACGGCCTAAGCGCCGAGCGTGGCTACCCCGGCCGACGGGTCGAATCGGCGTTCAAAACTCTTACGCCCTGGAGTACAGTACGGATCAAATAAGGACGGATGCCCAAATGAAAGCGATTGTATGCACAAAATACGGACCGCCGGAAGTTCTTCAGCTCAAAGAGGTGGAGAAACCCGTTCCCAAGGACGATGAAGTACTGGTAAAAGTATATGCGACAACGGTAACGTCGGGCGACGTGAGACTTCGAAGCTTCACATGGGCTCCCTGGTTCTGGCTCCCGGGGCGAATAATGTATGGCCTGACAAGGCCGAGGAAAACTATACCCGGGAACGAGCTGGCCGGGGAAATTGAATCGATAGGCAAAGACGTAAAAGGATTTAAGAAAGGGGACCGGGTTTTTGGGATTATCTGGAAGACCAGTTTTGGCGGCGCTAACGCAGAGTACATTTGTCTGTCAGAAAACAACGTGGCAATAAAACCCGCCAATATGACCTACGAGGAGGCCGCCGCCGTTCCTATTGGCGGACTGACCGCATTGGTTTTGCTGAGAAAAGGAAAGATTCAGAGTGGACAGAGGGTTCTAATCGTCGGCGCTTCCGGAAGCGTAGGTACTTTTGCGGTACAGCTGGCCCGGTACTTCGGCGCGGAAGTAACCGGCGTATGCAGCACCAGGAATATAGAAATGGTAAAATCTCTCGGCGCCGATAAGGTGATCGATTATACCAAAGAGGATTTTACCGAGAACGGCCAGCTTTACGACATTATTTTCGACGCGGTAATCAAGACTTCGTTTTCGCGTTGTAAGAAATCGCTAAAACGGGGAGGGGTTTATATTACTGTCGATTACCCTCTTCTTCAAGCGCTATGGGCTTCAACGGTAGGCGGCAAGAAATTAATATTTGGAATGCCAAGCCGGAATCCCGACGACCTTATTTTCCTCAAAGAGCTTATTGAGGCGGGAAAGTTAAAATCGGTCATTGATAGATGCT
>CBFCYS010000145.1:0-6230 GCA_965602215.1 uncultured bacterium | reverse complement strand
CAAACGCAACGTCGGTAAGTTTCTCTACCACCTTGTCGAGACCATCCGCTTCGATGTCTAACCGGAATAAAGGTCTTAATGCTACCGGTATTTCACATGGTTGTAAAACGACAGGAACCACCCTAGTTACTCCAGAAAGACGCTGAACAAAAGCTGAGTCGAGTTCGCTCTTGACCCAAGCAGATTTGACGCTAGCAGGGGATAGGAGAATAATAAACAGCGCGCACTCTTTTAACCCTATTTCGAAGATCTTCTCCACTATCGAATCACCAGGTTGGATCTCCCACTCATCGAACCACGCGTCAACCCCCTTTGCCAGGAGCGCTTGGCTCATTTCCCCGGCTACGTTTTTATCCTCGTGCGAATAAGAGATAAAAGCTCGCGGTTGTGAGTTTACGTCACCCATCATAATTCCTCCCTAATGCATTTCTCGATAAGTGATACGACTTCCTTACTGACAATCCTTAATCTTATATCTTCTAGCTTTACTTCATTCATTTGGAGCGCGTTTTTGTGTATGGCCGCTATCCATTTAGGTTCTGCCTGAAACCCTTTACCGTCAGCTCGTTGACCCGTTATTTGGAAAATCCCCGCGCACTTTTCTACATCATACCCCATTACGCGGAATAACGCTAAGTATGATCCATGGGCCAATATATCTGGTTCCGCTAGAAAGACCAGCGTTAACTCGTTTTCTCCGGGTTTTTCAGGTATTATTCGCGAGACTTTAGGGAAAACGCCTCCTGTCCGGTACCATCTCCAGCTTTTTATAGTTATCGAAATTAATAGGAAAACAAGAGTGAAGCCTAAGAGCACCAATAAACTGATACTAACCTTCCCGATGGTCGTACTTACTTCCGGCGCTAAGAAAAAAGTAAGTATCGTAAAAATCCCAGTTATAGCGGCCCACCACCAACGGAAAGATACTGAAAGAATCGCACCCAAGTAACGTATTATTGACGTCATGATTCCTCCCTAAATTGGGTACCGGTAGTTTTATAAGGCAAGTGTCAGATACTATTATATAACATTTTCCTCCGCCCCTGCAATTAAAAACCCGCCCCCGAGGGCGGCTTTTTTATCCGTCCTCCGCTCGTTAAACCCCGGAGCACACCAGCGCGCAGAGGGCAAGGGAGTGGAACTTGGCCTCCGCCGTATCCGAGCGGCTGGGAATGAGCACCGGCCGCGCCGTCCCCATCATCGCGTGCGCCAGCCGGTAGTGCGCGAAGTACGTCGTCCCCTTCGCGAGCAGGTTCCCCGAGATTATTTCCGGGACGACGAGGATATCCGCGCGGCCCGCCACCTCGGACTCGTAACCCTTCTTCCGGACGGCCTCCATCGAGATGCTCAGGTCGAGGCTGAGCGGCCCCTCGACGACGCAGCCGGTTATCTCGCCCTTCCGGTTCATCGCCGTCAGCGCGACGGCGTCTTCGCTCGGGGTATGGCCCTTCACCGCCTTCTCGACCATGGAGAGCAGCGCGACGCGCGGCCGCTCGAAGCCGAGGGCGTGGTACAGCGCGACGGCGTTCTCGACTATTTGTTTTTTCTGCTCCAGCGTCGGCGCGATGGTGATGCCGCCGTCGGTGATGCACACCAGCCGCGTCCCGACCTCCGGGTCCGGATACTCGAAGACGAACTCGTCGGATACGAGCCGGTCGGTGCGCAGGCCCCGCTCGCCGTCGAGCACGGCCTTCATGAACGTCGCCGTCGGCAGCTTGCCCTTGAGGGCCACGTCGGCCTTGCCCTCGCGCACGAGCGCGACCGCCTTGGCCGCGGCCTCCTCCTCGCCGTCGGCGGCGACGACCTCGGCTCGAGCGAGCGGCTTCGGCATCGCGGCCAGCGCCTTCTCGATGAGGGCCGGCTCGCCCACCAGGATGGAGCGGCCCAGGCCCGTCTCCTCGGCGAGCGCGCACGCCTCCAGCGCCGCCGGGTCGTGGCCCGCGGCGACGGCGACCGCTATCTCGCCCTTCGCCAGCGCGGCGGCGACGACTTCCTCGAAAGTCCTCAGCGACCCGGGCATGCCTCGGCTCCTTTCCGGAAGGCGGCCAGGACGGCCTCTCGGACCTTCGCCTTCGCGAAGCGCTCTTTTACCGCGGCCTCCCAGTCCGCCTCCTCCAGGAACGGCATCCGCGTCGCGAGCGCGCCGAGCAGGATAACGTTCACCGTGCGGACGTCGCCCAGCTCGCGCGCCATCTCGGTGCCGTCCACCCAGACGAGGTGGGGCGCCTTTTCTTCCAGTATCCGGTCGACGTCGTCGACGTAGTTCGGCTGCTTGAGCGCGAGGGTGAGGGGCGATATCTCCAGGCGGTTGACGAAGGCTACGCCGTCGGGTTTCAAGTATTCGAGGTAACGCAGCGCCTCCAGCTTCTCGAAGGAGACCAGGAAGTCCGCGCCGCCTTTGGGGATGAGCGACGAGGGGACCTCCGGGCCGATGCGGACGTGGGTGTCGACGTTGCCGCCGCGCTGCGACATGCCGTGGACCTCGCTCATCTTGACGTCCAGGCCGTGGTGGAGCGCGGCCAGCGCCAGGAGCCGGCTCGCCGTCAGGATGCCCTGGCCGCCGACGCCGCTTAAAAGAACGTTGGTTATGCCTTCTTTACCCATTACTACCTCACAAAGTGCGGAATGCGACGTCGCTTGTAATTACGCGCCGACCTTCTCCGGTATGGTCAAGGCCCCCTCGCCGCAGACCTGGACGCACACGCCGCAGCCGTTACACAGGTCCGCCAGGATTTCGGGGTAGCCGTCCTTTTCGCGGATGGCCATGCAGCCCACGCGGATACACAGGCCGCATTTATTGCATAGCTCGAGGTCGAGCTGGACCGGCTCGGCGAACTTCACGCGTTCGTTCAGTACGCACGGCGCTCGGGCGATTATTACCGAGACCTCGGCCGCGGCCAACTCCTCCTCGAGCACTTGCTCCAGGTTCTCCATATTATAGGGGTCGACGACGACGACGCGCTTGACGCCCACGCCGCGGCAGACGTCGGCCGGGTCGAGGGGGGTGGTTTCGCCGCCGCGGATATCGACGCCGGAGCCCGCGTGAGGCTGGGCGCCGGTCATGGCGGTGGTGCCGTTGTCCAGTATCAGGACCGTGGCCTTGCTGCCGTTCATCACCATATCTATCAGGCCGGTGATGCCGGAGTGGAAGAAAGTCGAGTCGCCGATGACGCCGACGACCCGGCCTTCGAGCTCCGGGCCGCCGAAGCGCGCGAGCCCCTCCGCCATCCCGATCGAGCCGCCCATGCACAGGCAGGACTCCATCGACGCGAGCGGCTTGAGCGCCCCCAGCGTGTAGCAGCCGATGTCGCCCATCACGTGGATGCGCATGTCGCGCAGGACCTTGAACACCGGCCGGTGGCCGCAGCCCGGGCACAGCGTCGGCGGCCGCCGCGGAATCTCGACGTCCGCCAGCGATACCGTGACCTTGTTGCGGACCTCGCCCAGCAGCGCCTCCTCGAGCAGCGGCAGGTTGAGCTCGCCGAAGTAGGGCCGCAGGGATTGGCCGGCGGCGTCTATACCGGCGGCGCGAATCTCCTCCTCCAGGAAGGGGTCGAGCTCCTCGACGACGATGACCTTCTTCACCGTTTCGGCGAAGCGCTTTATGCGCTCGAGGGGGAGGGGATTGGTCAGGCCGAGCTTGAGCACGCTCGCCTCGGGCACCGTCTCGCGCACGTAGCTGAACGATACCCCCGAGGTGATGATGCCGACGTCCCGGTTCCCCTCGAAGACGGGGTTCCAGCGGTCGTCGTCGTTGCCGAAGGCCGTGGCGGCGGCGAGGCGTTTCTCCACCTCGTGCCGGCGAAGGCGGCCGTGCCCGGGGAGCAGCACGTACTTGGGGATATCTTTCTTGTAGCCGCGGGACGTCGCCTCGAGCGGCTCCTCCAGGTTCACGATGCCCGTCTGGTGGCACA
Organism: uncultured bacterium; assembly: GCA_965602215.1. Classification (GTDB taxonomy): domain Bacteria; phylum RBG-13-66-14; class B26-G2; order WVWN01; family WVWN01; genus WVWN01. The sequence goes on along the minus strand of CBFCYS010000145.1, from coordinate 2,316 downwards.
CGCGCGTCGTCATGCGAAAGAGGACCGGCGTGTCGAACCGCTCGGAGAGCGCGAACGCCTCGCGCGTCATCCACCGCGCCTCCTCGGCGTCGCTCGGCTCCACCATGACGACCTTGGCGGCCTTCGCCAGCCACCGGTTGTCCTGCTCGTTCTGGCTGGAGTGCATCGCGGGGTCGTCGGCCGAGACGATTACCAGGCCGCCGTTGACGCCCATATAGGAGATGGAGAAGAACGGGTCGGCGGCGACGTTCAGGCCGACGTGCTTCATCGTGACGAGGGCGCGGACGCCGGCCAACGAGGCGCCCATCGCGACCTCCAGGCCCACCTTCTCGTTGGGCGCCCACTGGACGACGACGTTCTCGTACGGGGCGAGGTATTCCAAAATTTCGGTGCTGGGCGTGCCGGGGTAGCCGGAGCCGAAGGCCACGCCGCCCTCGAACGCGCCGCGCGCCACCGCTTCGTTGCCTAACATTAATTGTTTCATGGAAAATCTCCGTTAAAAAGAGCCGAAAGAGGCCGGTGCTTTTTTATGAAACCGCCTCGGGCGGGTACGTCAATGCTTCCTCCTCGCCGCGCAGGACCCGCAGCGCGCCCAGCGCCAGCGCTTCCATCTCGAACGCGCCCGGGAAGCGGAACACCGGTCCCAGGAAGCCGACGCGCTGCTCGAGCCAGCCGCAGAACACGTCGGAGTGGGCCAGGCCGCCGGTAAGGACGACGCCGTCGAGCTTCCCGGAAAGGACGCAAGCCATCGCGCCTATCTCCTTGGCGGTCTGGTAGGCCATGGCCCGGTAGACCTCGCGGCCTTGCTCGTCGCCGCCGGCGATGCGTTCCTCGACTTCGCGCGCGTCGTCGGTGCCGAGGTAGGCCTTCAGGCCTCCCTCGCGCGTCGTGATGCGCTTGAGGTCGGCGGCGGTATATTCCCCCGAGAAGCAGAGTTTGATTAACCCCTGCGTGGGCAGGCCGCCGGCGCGCGTGGGCGCGAACGGCCCCTCGGCGTTGGCGTTGTTGGTGTCGACGATGCGGCCTCCGTCCAGCGGGACCACCGAGAAACCGCCGCCCAGGTGGACCACCACCCACCGGCTGTCGACGAGCTTCTTACCTATTTGTTCGCACGCCTTGCGCGCCGCGGCATGGATGTTGAGCGCGTGGGACAGGCACCGCCTGGTTAAAAGGGGCGTGCCGGAGTAGCGGGCGAGCGGCGACATCTCGTCCACCGCCACCGGGTCGACGATGAAGGCCGGGATGCCGCGCGGCCGGGCCACCGCGTCGGCCAGCGCGCAGCCCAGGTTGCTGGGGTGCTCGCCCTGGTAGCCGGCGCGGGCGTCGTCGATCATGGCGTCGTTGACGAGGATGGTCCCGGAGGGAACGGGGCGTATAAGGCCGCCGCGGCCCACCACGGCGTCCAGCTCGGCGCCGCCCTGCCGTTTCAAGAATTCGTTAACCGACACCAATCGGCCTTCGAGTTGGTCCCACAGCGCGCCGCCGCTCGCCGGCGCCGGCACGGCCTCCTCCGCCTCGCAGCTCTCGCCCCGGAACAGCGCCAGCTTCGTGCTGGTCGAGCCGGGGTTGATTACCAATATCAGCTCTTCGCTCATATTCCTCGCCCGGGGCGCGGCGCGTTGCGGAAACCCCGATTTACCGCGCGTTTGAGAGACGGCGATTCACCATTTATGGTAATCGCTTAAGGCGAAATATTTACCGTGGGAGGGGAAATAGAAATTAATATACGCCGCAAGAGGCGTCAAGGGAAAAATCCCGCCGCCGTTCGTTCTAGCCGGAAATCGGAACGGCGCCGCCGGGAGCGGCCGCGGGCGGAACGTCAACAAAAGAAAAAATCCTTGCCTAAAGGATTATTTATTAGTAAAATCGCGCTTCGGCCCGACCGGGATTCGGGTTAGGAGGTTTCATGCACGAGCTTACCAAGTCCGAGCTTTATAGATTTCCGTGGTCCAAGAACGACAACCCCATCGGTTGGCTCGAGGTCACCGACGTGTGCAACATCCATTGCAAGGGGTGTTACCGCCAGAACCTGGAGGGCCATTTCCCGCTGGAGCGGCTCAAAGAGGAAGTGCTCCTTATGAAGGAGTACCGTCGAATCGACAACGTCTCGCTCGCGGGAGGCGAACCGCTCACGCACCCGGAAATCGAGGAACTGGTCGAGTTCATCCACGTCCAGGGAATCAAGCCGTACCTCCTTACCAACGGCAAGGCCGTAACCGAGGAGCGGATACGGACCCTCAAGAAGCTGGGCTTGGCCGGCATCGCGTTCCACATCGACATGATGCAGGACCGCCAGGGCTGGGAGGGCAAGGACGA
>CBFCYS010000144.1:0-6247 GCA_965602215.1 uncultured bacterium | reverse complement strand
TTCCTCGAGCGTCCCATGGTCGGCCTCGTACTGCGTCTTCACCGCCGCCTGTTCGCCCGTCTGGGCGGCGGCCGCCGCCTCGCGTTTCTCAAGCTGCCTGAGCAGCTCGTGGAGGGAAACCTCTTCGTCGCCGAGCGCGGCCAGGACGTCGGTAACGACTGCTCCGGGGAAGGCGAGCCGCTCCAGTATGGCCACGGCCTCGCTCGTGCCCGGGCGGCCGGTCTTCAGCTCGTACGTCGGTTGGAGGGTGGCGGCGTCGAAGTCCACCGCGGCGTTGACGAAGCCGTCCTCGTCGAGCGCGAACTTTTTGAGCTCGTCGTAGTGGGTGGTGCAGGCCACCCGGGCGCCCCGGCTTTTCAGGTGATGGAGGACCGTGGTCGCTATGGCGGCGCCGTATTTGGGCGACGTGCCGACGCCGACCTCGTCCAGCAAAACCAGCGAGCGTTCGCCCGCCGCCCCCAGGAACCGCCCGACGTTCCTCATGTGGGCGGTGAACGTGCTCAGGTTTCCCTCGATGGAAGACTCGTCGCCGATGTCGGCGAAGATGTCGTCGAAGCCGCCGACGGCGCTCCCCTCCGAGGCGGGGACCGGGAGGCCGGCGAGTGCCATCGCCGCCAGCAGGCCCGCGGTCTTGAGGGCGACGGTCTTGCCGCCGTTGTTGGGGCCGGAGATGACCATCCCGACGTGGCCGTCGCCCAGCGCGAAGTCGATGGCGACGACCTCTTCCGGCGCCCGCGACGCCAAAAGCAACGGGTGCTTGGCGCCCAGGAGCGACAATATAGGCTCCGGCACTACGGCGGGCGTCGTGCAGCGGTAGGCCAGGCCGTAGCCGGCGCGCGCGGCGACGAAGTCCAGCTCGGCCAACAGCTCGACGTTCGACGTGAAGGCATCCTGCTCGCCGGCGCACCGCGCCGACAGCGCGCGGAGGATGCGCTCCACCTCGGCCTGTTCCGCCGCCGTCAACCCTTCCAGCTCGTTGTTGAGCTCGACCACCGACATCGGCTCGACGAAGGCGGTAACGCCGCTGCCGGAATGGGCGTGGACGATGCCGCGCACGGCGCCCATGGAGTCGGTGCGCACCGGCAGGACGTAGCGGCCGCCGCGTTGCGTCACTATGGGCTCGCGCAGCGACCGCTTTACCTTGGGCGATTTGAGCAGCCGCTCGAGCGCCCCCTGGATCTGTTCCCGCTTGGCCGCCACTTTCTTGCGTAGTACGGCCAGCCTGGGGGTCGCGTCGTCGCGGACCAGGCCGTCGTCGTCCACCTGGCGCGTTATCTCGTCGGCGAGCTCGCGCAGGGGCTCGATGGCCGACGCGTACGCCGCCAGGTTCGGGTAGTCGCCCTCGACGGGGAAGGCTTTTCTCGCGCGGGCCGCGGCCGCCAGGAAGTCGCGGATTTGTACGAGCTCCGCCCCCGCCAGTACGCCCTCCAGCTCGAGCCTCTTCAGCAACGGCCTGACGTCCGACAGGCCCGACAGCGGTATATCCTCGCCGGAGGACGCGTGCGCCATCATCTCGGCGGCCTCCGCCAGGTGGCGGGCCGCGGTCGTGGCGTCCGGGGCCATGGCCCGGGCCTGTTCGGCCCCCAGCGGCGAGAAGGCGTACGACGCCACCGCGTCGCGGATGCGGCCGAACTCGAGCGCTTTGAGGGAACTTTCGTCCATCGCCGAGAGTATACCATATCGGTAAAGTGCCCGCAAACTCGCGTGCGGCGGTAGTTAGCGCGAGGGCGCGCGGTCCCGCGTTGGCTCGGGCGAAGCGGCATAATCGGCCGGGCCCTTTTCGCCGTGACTATTTAATAATGATAGAGTTGCAGGGAGGCGCGATATTTTTTACTTGACGCCCGAGGTCGTTTTTAATATATTAGCGGCCGTCTGGGGGGAAGGGGAGGAATACAAGCGACAGAAACGCGGCCAAGCCCTCGAGGCCTTCAAGACTACGCCGAGGCCCGGGGGCCTATGTTTTAGGATTAAAGCCCGCTTCGCGGGTTTTTTTTAAATACGCATCAGCAGCGTACGGCGGCGGCTCGTTAGCCGGCGTTCTCACCGTTTTTCAAATTAACCGAAGGAGAAAGGGAACCGATGAAAGCGACCAAGCTAATGCTCCTTACGATAGCCGTGGCGTTCTTCGCGACCGTCGCGTGGGCCGATTCGTTCACGGCCCCGGAGCTTTCGGGCACCGTCTTTACCTACTACCGCTACGACCTCACGAGCAAGGAGGAGTCGTACCAGGAAGGCGCCAACGAGTTCGGCGTCGACCGCGTGTACGTTAACTTCATAGGCGCGGTAACGGAGAAATTCCACTACCGCGTTACGGCGGACGTGGGCCGCGACACGTACACGTACTACACGTACGATCTGGAGGAGGAGTCTCCGGGAGTATGGAGACTTGACCCGACCCCGCACACGAAAAGAAGCGGCCTCAACTTCTTCGCCAAGTACGCGTTTCTCGACGTCCGCGACGTCATCCCGCACCACAGCATCTACGGCGGCATGGAGGAGACGCCGTGGGCCCCCTACGAGACCAGCCTTTGGGGTTGGCGCGTTATCCGCAGGGTGGCGTTTCAAGACCGAAACTACGGTACGACTTCCGACCTCGGCTTCGGCGTCGGCGGCGAGTTCGCCAACGGCCTTATTCAACATCATCTGACGTACACCAACGGCGCCGGCTTCAAGAGCCCCGAGGGCGGCCTTTCCGGCAAGGCCGTGGAGTACCGCTTTTCGCTCTTCCCGCTGGTTTCGGACGAGGCGTGGGCGGGGCTCTCGATCAACGCCGTAGCCAAGTTAGACAACCTGGGCGAGAAGGTGGCCGAGGGCGCTGCCAAGGACCCGGTAAATATTTACGGCGGCCTGCTGGGCCTCAAGCATGAATACGTCAGCTTCGGCGGCGGCTACTTCATGCGGTCGCGGGGCGAAGACAACGAAGCCATAGGCGCAACGAAGGTGGAAGGCAACATTATGACGGCGTACGCCACCGGCCACTTCCGCGTGTCGGAGGGCATGACTCTCCACCCGTTGGTCCGCTACGACGCGTATGAACCTAATAAGGCTAACGATACCCCTTTAAATAGTAACGACGAGCGGACCCTCATCATCGGCGGCGTGGGCCTGAAGTTCTTCGACGACAAGCTCGCGCTCATACCCAACTACCAGACGGAATCGTACAAGGCGGTCGACGAGTTTTCGCAGACCACCGAGGACAAGTCGGTAGACTACGTCTACATCCACTGCCAGTGGGATTGGCTGTAGGAACAGCTTAACGCGGCCTTGTGCGCCGGGCGGCTTGCGAGTTTAAAAGAAGGTATGTCACGCCAACCGCGGCCCCCGGCGCCTCGGCCCGGGCTGCTCGGCCTCCCAGCGGAAGCGTTCTTCGGGCCGCGAATCTCCCGCGCCGCGTAATCGTTTGATAATAAGGGCGTTATCCGGGCCCGCGATTTTTTCACTTGACGCCTAAAACTTCCCTGATATAATGCGCCGCGAGTTCGGCCTGAACCGAGCTTATCATGCGACGACGAGCAACGAGACGAGCCTTCAAGGCCCTTATACTTCGAGAAGAAGTGAGGGCCTTTGTTTTAAATTTTTTCGACCCGCGAGGCGGGCCGTTTTGTTGGATAAATCGGGCCGGCGCCGAAAGTAGTCGTAAGCGCCGGGCCCCAAAATAGACACGCCGAAAGTGAAATCGAAAAAACTAAGCGAAAAATAAAAGATGCCGCTATCCGGGTTTTTAACCTGTGGTATACTTGGCGCGACTTTGTTCGCCTCGGCGGCGTGACTGGTAGGGGCGCACAGCTGTGCGCCGGTACACGAACGGCGGCGCGTTGGCCCTTATCCCTAACTACCGGACGGAACCGTACAAGGAGTTCGACGAAGCGACGCAGGCCACCGAGGATAAGTCCGCCGACTATGTCTACCTCCACTGCCGGCGGGATTGGAAGTAAGCGGGTGCGGCCGCGTTAAAGCGTCATTAATTTATTTATCCCGGACGAGGAGAATAACGATGAGAAGGTTACGATATATATTAGCGGCGTCGCTGGCCGCGGCGTTGGCGCTATCGTTCGGCGCGTGCAAGAAAGTGGAGAGGGAGGGCAGCGCGGGGACGGCGGCCGGCGTCACCGGCACCATGCAGGTAAAAGGCTCCGATACGCTGCTTATGCTCAGCCAGCGTTGGGCCGAGTCGTTTATGGACGAAAACCCGGAGGCCGTGGTCCAGGTTACGGGCGGCGGCTCGGGCGTCGGCATCAAAGCCCTAATCGAAGGCACCACCGACGTCGCCAACGCCTCACGCCCCATAAAGGACAAGGAACGGGAAGAGGCCAAAGCCAAGGGCGTCGAGGTTAACGAGGTAGCCGTGGCCGTCGACGGTATCTGCTTCATCGTTAACGCCGCCAACCCGCTGGCGGAGCTCACCGTAGGCCAGCTGGGCGTCATTTACCGCGGCAAGGCCAAGGACTGGAGCGCGTTCGGCGGTTCCGGCAAGATAATGTGCTACGGCCGTCAGTCCACTTCCGGAACCTACGACTTCGTCAAGAAAAGCGTGCTCAATAAGGACGACTACCGCGCCGACATCCAGGAGATGCAGGGCAACTCGCTCCTGTGCGACTCCGTCGCCCGGGACAAGAACGGCATCGCGTACGTCGGCTACGGCTACGCGGCGAAGCGCGACGACGTGAAGATATTGGCGGTAAAAGCCGACGACGCCTCCGGGGCCGTCAAGCCGACACACGAAGCCGTGGCCTCGATGGAGTATCCCATCAGCCGCTACCTCTTCTGTTATGTCGACGGCAAGCCCGAGGGCGTGACGCGGGCGTTCCTCGCGTTCGCGCTCTCCGACGCGGGCCAGAATATCGTCGAAGAGTTGGAGTACGTCGCCTTACCGTCGTCCAAGCTGAGTGAGAGCCGGGCGGCGGTCGAGTAACCCTATAGTACGCGTTAGCGCTACGAAGCCGGGCTAGTGTAACGGAAGATTCCTCAAATCCTCCTTGTTGTGCCGGGGCGCCCCGGCCAACTGCCCGGCGAAAGTGCCGTTAAAGGTTTTCGGGTCGATGCGACGCAACTGGATAGGATACGTAAAATACGCGCTCCCGGCGGCGATGGTGCTGTTGTCTTTCGCCGTCGTGGGCGTGATAGGTTGGCTCCTTTTCTGGGGCGGCCTGGCGGCGCTCGGCGGCCAGCTCGCGAGCCGCGCCGCGGCGCGCCTTATTCCCCAGAAGGTGCGGGAAGGTTTCGTCAACGTCGTAATCACGGTAGCCGGGTATTCCGCCATCGTGATCATCGCCTTCATCTTCCTGTTTATTTTCAAGGAAGGATTATCCGCGTTCCGCGACGTCCCGGCGGGGGATTTCTTAAAGACGTTCTGGCAGCCGGCCTCGGAGGTCCCGAAGTACGGCATGATACCGCTCGCCGCCGGGACCATTATGGTCACCACGATCGCGATGGCCATAGCGATACCGCTGGGGTTGGGGGCGGCCATATACCTCTCGGAAGTGGCGGGAGGCCGCGAGCGGGAGATAGTAAAACCGATCGTCGAACTTTTATCGGCCATCCCGTCCGTCGTCTACGGCCTACTCGGGATGGTCGTCCTGGGCGACGTCATACCGGCGATCACGGGGACGCCGTTCCGCCTTAACGCCTTTAACGGCGGCATCGTACTGGCCATAATGCTGACGCCCATGCTCGCCTCGCTGGCCGAGGACGCGCTGTACAGCGTACCGCGCTCGTACCGGGTGGCGGCCTTCGCGCTGGGCGCGACGCGCTGGGAGGTAATCCGGCGGACCGTCGTTCCGGCGGCGGCCTCGGGCGTTACGGCCGCGATTCTTCTGTCGGTGGCGCGTACGTTGGGCGAGACGATGGCGGTCCTCCTGGCCACGGGCAATATGGCGGCCTTTACGGTGAACCCGCTTTCGTCGGTCCGGACGATGACGGCGACCATCGCCATCGAGATGGGCGACGCCGTCTTCGGCGGCGAGCACTACCACGTCCTCTTCGCGTTGGGCGTGGTCTTATTTTCGATAACTTTCTTTGTAAACCTCGCTTCCCAGGTTATTATGGACCGCTACGCGCGGAAGTTCAGGTAGATAAGAATTGGCTAAGACGGGAAAGATTACGGTGCAGGCGGGTTTAACGCCCGGCCGGAGGGTAACGAACGCCGTTATGAAGCAGACCCTCCGGGTCTTGACGTACGTGGTGGTGGCCGTGTTCGGCGGCATCGTGGTGTACATTTTCGTCCGGGCGTTGCCGGTCTTAAGTTGGA
>CBFCYS010000143.1:0-6275 GCA_965602215.1 uncultured bacterium | reverse complement strand
TTGAACCTCCGACCTTCTGCTCCCAAAGCAGACGCGCTGCCGACCTGCGCTACGCCCCCGTCGCCGGTAATACTATAGCTCAACGCGGCGGCGACGTCAAACCGAAAGAGGGGGTGGGAGTCGGCACCGTTCTCCGAACGTACGCCCCGGGGTGCGGCGTTGGGTTATATCGGCGTGAGTTCGTTGCGTCGGCCTTGACTCGTAAGTGGGCCGATAGTAGAATGCGATCACGTACTTGGGGGGGACCGGAACCGAATCGGTCGTAGATACCGCGTACGCGATTCGTCAGGGCGGCCGCCCAAACGAATAGATTTGCCGTCCAAGTTCCGCGGAGCGGTCAACCTGATGTAGAGCGTCCGACCCTACCTTACGCTCGGCGTCGGGTACGGTTGCGGAAAACGAACGAACACGTACGCGGCCAACCTGGACGGTCCCCGGCCGGCGTTCGGAGTGCGGGGCTTTTAAGGGGCGGGGCCAGTTTGCGCGCCCCCCGCCGCGGGTCTAAGAACTCAAAACCAAGAGAGGAGAACGGAATGAAAATGGTAGGCAAGTTGTTAGGCTTCATGGTTCTCTTATCGGCCGTGGCCGCGCCGGCCGTGCCCGCAGACGCGAACGCCTCGCCGTCAGCTAACGGCGATACCGCGAAGGTCGCGAAGCGCATCGAATTGATCACGGATGAACTCGCAGGAGAAGTTGGTTTTGCCGCTACGATTTCGGGCGCAGATACCGTCATTTCCCTCAACGGCGACGAACCCTTCCCGATGGCCAGCACCTTCAAGGTCGCGATCGCCGTCGCTGTCCTCACTCGCGTCGATAAGGGCGAACTGCGGCTCGACCAACTCGTCGACATTACGCCGGACATGTACGTGGTCGGAAGCAACGTCCTGGCGCAGAATTTTGTCCATCCCGGATTAAAGCTGTCGGTCGCGAATTTGATTGAAATAATGATTATCGAAAGCGACAACAGCGCGACCGATATAATAATCAAGCTTGCCGGAGGTCCGGCCGCGGTAACAAAAAACCTGCGCGATATCGGAATAAACGGACAGCGCATCGACCGGAACACCGCGGAGATCATACGGGATTTCGCCAAACTGCCGGGCCCCGCCACCGTCGCGGTCGCGGACGAAGCCGCGAAGGCGGATCCCGACTTCGAGTCGAGAGCGGACGATATAAATCTCGATTTCGAGAAGGACCCCCGCGACCAGTCGACGCCTAAGGCCATGCTGGACCTGCTCCTGGCCATCGATAATGGCACAGCGCTCAGCGCGGAGAGCCGGGATTTCCTCATCGGTTCCATGTCCCGCACTCGCACGGGTAAGGGTCGCTTGAAGGGTATGCTTCCCGAGGGAATGCCCGTCGAGCATAAGACGGGCACCGTCGGCGGCGTCGCCAATGACGTGGGATACGTCACGTTCCCGGACGGCCGGCGCATGGTGATTGCCGTTTTCACGAAGAGCAGCACGACGCCGGCGGCGGACCAGGAACGCGCCATTGCGGAAACGGCGCGCACGCTATACGATTATTACGCCGACCGCTAGACGGCCTGTGCCCCGTAACCGCGAAAGGGAAAATCGACCGTGAGTAGCGAGTTACCTTAAGATATTCGCCGTCGCCCGCGGGGTTCAAAGAACGCAATACGATAAAGAGAGCGAGATGAAAACGGCTAGCAGGTTTTTAAGCTTCGGCGTTATCGTATTGGCCGCGGCATCCCGTTTCTATCGGCCACGGTCCAGCGGCGGTTACAACGGATGGTGCACAAAGGCAACCCGTACGTGAGCCGTTACGTGGGAGAGTGGAGGGCCGAGCCGGAACGGTTTCCCTCGGCGGTTTCGTTGTTCGTTGCCGACGTCGCGTTGCGCGTCGGCGCGGTAACGCCGGATTACGAGGTCGCGGGCGACCCGGCCGATTACTAATTCGAGGCGTGGTCGCGCCGGCTCGAGGCGGAGCGTAACCGAAACGCCGCGGCGGTTTACCGGCGCATGATCGTCCCCTTGACGATGCGGGGGGCGATTTTTTCGGCCAGCCGTTGGAAGGCCTGGTGTTCAGTCTCGGCCTTGGGGCCGACGGCGGCGTACGAAACCGACTCATAAATGTTCGGTACTTGGGACAGAACCTGGTCGGTCGCGAGGTCGGTGAAGGTCCCCTCCAGCGTCAACGCCAGGTTATATTCGTTCACGATTTTATCGACGCCGTATTTCACCGGTTGTTTTTTATACCCGACGATTTTAAGCGTTAGCTTCGCGTCGGCTACTTCCGGAGAGACGACCTCGAGGGTTCCCTCGGCGGCGAACTCGTCTTCGAGAGCCCGCTCGAGCGTGCGCGCGAAGTCCGGTTCAATGGTACCTGGTATCACGACGACGCCTACGGATTTGATGATAGTGGGAAGGTAGCGATTCGAGGCGTAGACGTCGCCGCTTAGCAGGGCCGCGATGATCGCCGCTAACGCCACGAAGGTTGCGAACGTTCTTTGCATATTATCGGTTCACCTCCTATTGGTTCTAAGTCGGCTTAGCTTGACGCGCGGTTCTTCTTCGCGCGGCGGCCTAATACTTGTAGAAGAAGCGCAAGCCCAGGCCGTAACGCTGGCTGTCGTCTTCTTCGAAAGTCGAGCCTACGAGGTAAAAATCTTTGTATAGTTCATAGTCGGCTTCCGCCGAACGTTCTTGCTTCCCGGCGCCGGTGACGTCTTCGCTGTATTCCGTGGTGTAGGACACGTACAATTCGGAGCTGACGTATTTCCCCACGGTCACTCGGCCGTAGCGGGTGCCGCGCTCCGCGCCGATGGCGCTGGTGTCGTATTCGAAGACGTCCAGGCCGGTACGCCGGCGGACGGCCCGCGATACCTTGGCCTCCGCCAACCGGCGCACGTAGTCCCGCGAGCCCTTGGAGGCCAGGGAGCCCCCGCTCATCTCGTTGAAATCCTCTTGCGTCACGTCGAGCACAAGCAACTCCATTATTTCGCTCTGACTTAGGCCCGCGGAACCGCCTCCCTCTGAGCGGTACGAAAACCAGAATTCGGGCTCCGTAAAGGGGCCGGTAACGTCGACCGATATCTCGGCGTCGGCGTTGCCCGGGCGCGTGGCCCGGATGGTGCGTTTCGCCCTCAGCTTGAGCACCGGGTCGAAGCTTTGGGTGCCGGTAAATTTTATGTCACCTTCTTCGATTGCGAAGCCGCGCGCCAGGACGTAGAAACTACCTCGCCTCGCCGTGAGGTCCCCGGTTATCGTCGTAGCCGGGCCGGTTTTGCGGACCGTGAGGTCGGCCTCCAGTTCGATCTCGGCGGTTTTATTCTTCAACCAGACGTTGCCCGGAGCGTCCACGTGCACGCGGAAGTCGAGCCCTTCCTCCGTCTGCTTGGCCGCGATGACGTCGCCGCCGAAGTCGGCGGCGACGAATCCCCTCCGCACTTGGACTTCGGCGTCGGCGCGAAGGCGGTCCACCGGGCCCGAGAGAGAGGCCGTAACGTCCGCCAAAGCCCGTACGCCCGTGATAGCCCGGAACGTGTAATCCTCCACCGTCAACGATAAGTCGACCGCGGAGGGTTGGCCGGCCTCGAACTCTATGCCGCCCCAGACGCGACCACGGCCTCGGTCGAGGTCGAAACTCAGCGGCGCGTCGCTCGAGATGACTACGGCGTTGCCGGCGAGGTCCACGACGCCGCGGAAGTCCGAAAACGACGAGCGCAGCGGCCGGATCGTCCCCGCGCCGCCGGCGAGCTCGAGCCGGCCCGCCACCGAGAGCGAGCCCGGCGAGCCGCCGACGTCGACCTTTCCGCTCACGGTTCCGCCGACGATTAAGACGTCGTCGATAAACGGGTCGAGGAGGCGGAGGTCGAGGCCTTCGAACTCGCCGAGCAGAGCCAGCGCGCCGAGGGCGAGGCCGGTTTCCCGGGCGATAGCAAGTTCCGCCGTCCCGCTTACGTTCGCGTTGCGCGAGACGCCCTCGGCGAGAGACAGCTCATCTACGCGCAGCTCGCCGTCGTCGTAGCCGAAGTCGAGGCGGCCGCGGCCGTAACGCACGCCGCCCCAAACGGCGTCGCTGACGTCTACGTTGCCCTCCAGGGCCGGCGAGGCCCCCGTTCCGTTCAGCGTTAAAACGCCGTCGACGTATCCGCCTTCGCTTAGGCCGGCCTCTTTCAAGGTAGCGACCGAGCTGAGCGGGAAACGCGCGAAGCGGACCTCGCCTTGGAGGGGGGTTTCGCCCTCTCCCTGCAGCGCAGCGAGAGGGACGTCGGCCGCAGCTGTTACGGTTCCGCCCTCCAGGCCCACGGTTAGTTCCGGGATTATGAGACGTTTATTCTCCAACGAAACTTCCCCGCGCACGAGGTCTACCGGTTGGTCGCCGACGGAAAACGCGTGGGCTTCCAAAGCTACGTAAATGGAGGGGGCGCTCGCCGTTCCGCCAACGCCGAGCCGAACCGAATCCAGACTTCCGCTCACCTCGGGGGCCGCGGGCCACAGTTGCAAGCCGTCCAGGTGGAAGTCTTCGCCTTCGGCGACGACGTCCACCGGCCCGCCGCTCGGGTCGAAAGCGCCGCGGAAAGCCACCTCCCCCCGCAGGAGCGCCACGACGCCTCCCGTTATTACGTATCGGGTACCCTCGCGCGCCAACGTCAGCGGTTCGGCGAGCGTCGCCTCGCCCTCGCCCAGCTTGGCGTCGAGGCGGGTCATCGCCCAGTCGCCCGAGGAGCTGTCGTGCCACACGTCGAAATGCAGCCTGTCGCCGTCCGCCGCGTCGTTCTCGAATGCGCCGCTCAGCGTTAACACGCCGCCCTTAAACGTCCCGTCGGCCTGCGACCGTTCGAACGAGAAAGGTCCCGCCACAATATCGCCGGCGGTGAGGCGGACGTCGGCTTCGCCGTTGCCTCCCAACTTTTCGGCATAACCCTCGAGCCGCGCCGAAGCCACCGTGACGCCTTCGACCGCCAGCCCCTCCGCTACGACCTCTCCCTCCGCCGACGGCGTCTGCGGCGCGCCGTATATGCGTATGTTTGCCTCAAGCGCGCCGGCGACGTCGACGGGTACTTTTTCCGTCGGGAGGTCCGCGAGGGATATGTCCCGCGCCGTAATCGCCAGCTCGACGTTGTCCCGGGCCGCGGTCCCCGTCGCCGAGACGGTGCCCCCGCCGAAGCGGACGGTCGCCTCGTCGACTAGGAGTTGCGACTCGCGGTATTGGAGGTCCGCGGCCGCGCCGTCGAAGCGGACCGGCCCCGCGAAGCCGGCGCCGACGTTGACGGTCGCCGTTAAGTCGAGGTCCTCGGGCGCCGAGCCGCTGCCGGCGAACAACACCGTTACGTCCGCGCGGGTCTCGAGGCCGCTCTCGGGGAGGAGCCGGGCGAGGTTGAACCGCTCGAGGCGGGCCTCGCCCCGGAACGCCGGCGTTTCGCCCGCGAGGTCGACGGTTCCCTCCAGGCGGGCCGGGAGGCCGTTGACCGCGCCCGAGAGATGGTCGAGGCGGACCTCTTTTCGCTCCACGTCGACGGCGTACTTGACGGCCAGGTCGGCAAGTTCGTAGTCGGCCAGCGACCCCGACGGGCAATAGAACGCGCCCGTATGTACGAGGCCGTCGCCCGGGCCGCGGAGGGTTCCCTCGTAGCGGCCGCGGATCTCGAGCAGCGGTGCGTCCGGGAAGACAACCGGTACGACTTCCGCCAGGTTTAACGGCTCGGCCTCCACACGGAGGTCGAAGCGAGTGGAGGGCGACGTCTCGATTTCGCCGTTGACGGTCAGCGACGTTTCGTCGAGGGCGAGGTCGAGGCCGTCGACGCGAAGGGCAGACGGGGTTACGAGGAGTTCCCCGGTACCGAAGTTCGTCACGGCGAGGTCGTACTCCGGGAGATAGCAGCTGCAATTCCCCAACGTGAGCGTTAGCTCGCGTCCCTTAAATTCCAACGAGCTACGGACGTCGATACGTACGACGCTCGCTAATGGCCCGTCCCCGGTCACCTCGAGCGATCCGTTTTCTAAGACGACGTCACTCAGGCGTATATCGATATCTTCTTCGCGGCGCTCCGGTAAGGAACTGAATATACGCTCGAGGTTGGTTCTGCCGTCCGGCTCGGCCTTCAACGTCACGTACGGTTCAATAATCCGCACTTTTTTTACCGAAAGGACGCCACGCAGAAGACTAGGTAGGTCGTACTTAAGGTGGATCTCTTCGGCGGCGAGGGCGGCGCCGTCGTCTTGGAGACTCGGGCCGTTCGCGATATAAAAATCGTACGCAGTAAGGCCGGTGAAGATATCACCGCTAAGCCGGCCTATGCCGCACTCGGT
>CBFCYS010000142.1:0-6275 GCA_965602215.1 uncultured bacterium | reverse complement strand
TGACCCACCGCAACCTGGGCGCCAACGTGGACCAGGTATACCAGTCGCTCTATTTTGACGTCAACGACGTTTTCCTGTCGCTCTTGCCGCTTCACCACACCTTCGAGGCGACGGCCGGGATGCTCATCCCGATCTCGGGCGGGTGCACTATAACGTACGCCCGTTCGTTCAAGTCCAAGGAGATAATAGAGGACGTCCGCGACGCCGGCGTAACGATGATGTGCGGCGTCCCGCTGCTCTACGAGAAGATGCTCGCCGGCCTACGCCGCGCGGTAGGGGATGCGCCGCCGCTCCAACGCGTCCTCTTTAAAATATTTATGGGCCTCACGCACGGCGCCCACGTCCTTACGGGGGCGAACCTGGGGCGGCTATTCTTCGCCGGTATGAGGAAGAAAGCGGGGCTGGATACTATTCGGATGTTTATCTCCGGCGCGGCGCCGCTCAAGGCTGAGGTGTCGCGCACTTTTTATTACCTCGGCCTTAACCTGTTGCAAGGCTACGGCCTGACGGAGACGTCGCCGGTGGTCTCCGTAAACGTTCCCCATCGAATCAAGTTCGCTTCCAGCGGCTTGCTCATACCGGGGGTACGGGTGCGGATTCACGAGCCGGACGGCGAGGGCGTGGGGGAAGTGGCCGTTGCCGGCGATAATATAATGGTTGGCTATTACGAAGACCCGGCCTTGACCGCCAGCGTCCTGCGCGACGGCTGGTTCTATACCGGCGACGCCGGGTGGCTCGACCGCGAAGGGTACGTGTATATAACGGGCCGCATCAAGAACGTGATAGTCACGCCGGCGGGTAAGAACGTATACCCCGAGGAAGTGGAGGCGGAGCTCGGCGCCGCGGCGGAGATCGCGGAGGCCGCGGTTATGGCGATGCGGGACCCGTCGAGCGGTCGGGAAGTAGTGGGCGCCGTGGTCTACCCCGATTACGAGTACCTGGAGGGCGAAGCGCGCCGCGCCGAAGTGCCATATGAGGACGCGTTCGTAGAGGGGCGGGTGCGAGAGGCCGTAGCCGAGTGCTGCCGCTCGTTGGCCGACTACAAGCGCGTAAAAATTATAAAAATACGCAAAGAAGAATTCCCTAAAACGACTACGCGGAAAATCAAACGCTACCTGTTCCGCGACGGCGAACAGGTACGCGAGGCGTAACGGCGGGAGGTCGTATTCTCGTTGCGGATATTTCAACCCTTGCGGGCGGGCGTTTGTAAATCGGAGCGTTCCCAAACGGGTATTTTCCGGCCCGCCGAGAGGACGTTTAAATACGAAAAAAACTCTTGACAAGGGCCCGGCCGTCAGTTATCCTAGTAATAGGAATGATTATTATTCGCATATGGGCGGGCCCCTGACCCTTTTCTTAAACGGAGGTAGGAACATGAATTATGGCGGCCAGAAAATAGAAGATTTCCTTAGCGTTTTAGCCAGCTCGGCCCCCGTCCCGGGCGGCGGTAGCGTCGCGGCTTTGGCCGGGGCGTTAGGCGTTTCGCTTCTGAAGATGGTCGGCGAGATAACGATGGGTAAGAAGAAACCGGAGGACAAGACGCCGATTGAGGGGGCGTTGAAAGCGCTCGAGCCGATGCGCGGCCGGTTCGTCGAGTTAATAGATGAAGACGCGGCCTCGTTCGAAAAGGTAATGGCGGCATTTAAAATGGCGAAAGAGGACGAAAGTCAAAAAGAAGCTCGGAAGGCGGCTATAGAGAAGGCGACCATAGGCGCGGCGGCGGTGCCTTTGGAGACAGCGCGTACGGCAATTGCGGCGTTGGAGGCGGGGGCGGCTTTGGCGGAACACGGCTCGAGGAGCGCGGTATCGGACGTGGCTTGCGGCGCTTTATGTCTTGAGGCGTCGGCTCGAGCGGCGAGTTACAACATTCGGATTAACCTGGGCGGCATCGAGAACGGCGAAGAACGCGCGCGTTTCGAGAGTGGGTTAGCAGAGATAGAGAAAAAACTGGCTGAGCTCGCGTACGTCCGGGAGAAAGCGGAGGGGCGGTTGGATTAATAACCGGCGACCCGGCGAATCGGGGTTCTAAAAAAAGCTTGACACCATAATGGTGATATGATAACCGTTAAAGCAAATAGGAAAGCATATCCCGGCAGGGAACCTGAGAGCTGTTAAAAGCTCTGCAAAGGGGATGATACGGTGAGGAAGATCATTTTAACGTTGGCCGTTGCGGCGGTGCTCGTCGGTGCTACGGTAGCTACGGCGGGCTCGCTGGCCGACAAGGAAGACACCATCCAATACAAAATCGACTCGGCGTATAAACGGGGCGAGATAGATTACGATACGTCGTTGATGTATCGTTTCTTGGCGTTGGCGCCGGCCGGCCTGGAGCGCGTACCGGCGAGGTATCACGCCGAGTACTACGCCGAAGACCCGGTGAGCGGCACGCCGGTATACCTCGAGCTGATGGACCGTTGGCCGCATATGAGGTCCGCGGTCAAGAACGAGATTATGGGCGTGTGCGGCTGCGACCCGTTCGCGCCGACGCCGAGCGACGGCGGGACCAGGTACCGGTACCTACCGGGCTTCCTGGTCTACGCCAACTACGGCGGTTTCACCGTCTACCATTACGATACGAAACAAGCTACCGAAAAAGGCGAAAATTTCCGGATTCACTGGGTCCAGGAAGGCCCGAACGCCATCACCGACAAGAGCGACCTCAACGAGAACGGCGTGCCGGACATAATCGAGAAGTACGGCCGCGACGCGGAATACGCCTGGAAGGTTTGGTGGGACCATAAGTGGTTCAAACCGCCCGCCGGCCAAAGCCACGAAGAAGCGTATTTGCCGCTTAAAGACTACTATCCGGCGATACCGTACCCGCCCGACGAGGAGTGGGATTACGGCGGCAACGACCGTTGGGACGTCTACCTGGGCCAGTTCACCGGCGGCGTTCTCGGCATGACGACCGGCGACCCGTTCGAATTCACGGAGACCTATCGCGATGACCGCACGCCGTACTTCTTGGAACGTCGCACCTACGACGAAGTCGGGGAAAAGGTTACCGTCGCCCACGAGTTGAATCACGGCGTCCAGTACATGATAGACGTGGTGGAATCTTCGGCGACGGCGGTTCCGCGGTGGTATTTCGAGGCTACGGCTGTCTGGGGCCAGGAGGAAGCGTACCCGGGCGACCCGGGCGCTATAGGCCGCGCCAACGGCTTCCTGGGTAACACCCTCCAACCTATTGACGCCACTCCGGATAACGGTTACATGGCGGTTATTATCAACTACTTCCTCGTCGACTGGGCTGAGCGCTACTGGAAAGCGCCCGAGTGGGTACCTCGCGAAGACCGTTGGTTCCCGCGGGATGTCTGGCGCGCTCTGGCCAAGGGCGACGAGTGGTACACCGACGACCCCACCGTTAACCGCGAGAGCAAAGAAGCGATGGGGTACCTGATCCAACTTCACCGTCCGAATTACCAGTACCTCGACGGCCGCATATTCAAGGACACGTTCGAGTATTGGACGACCTGGAACTGGCTTACCGGTGACCGCGACGACGGCAAGCATTACAAGTACGGGTCCCGGTTCACGACGATTACGCCCCAGAATACGTGGAGCGGCGGCGAATTACCGCTCGTGAAGTACAAGCCGACGGAAGCCTACTATATGAATCACCTGGGGCACGGCTTCTACCGGTTCAACAACCCGCCCTCTTGGCCTTTCGCCCTGGTTACTTTCGCCGGCGACGATAGCAACCCGCCGGATAGCAAAGATTGGGGCGGTTCCGTCTACGTGACGAAAAACGGCTCGACGTGGACCAACCTCAAAGGCGAAGCCGGACAGCCGACGCCGATGTTCACTCCCGAGGACAAAGGGATAATCCAGATTCCTAACCCGGGCCAGTACCAGGCTATCGTCGCGATATTCACGAACGTTTCTTTCGACGGCGACGCCCTGCCGTTCGAATACTCGTATATTCAGGCGAACGATACCCGCGCGCCGGGGGTAACGCCGGGCGTGGGTATAACGCAGGCCAACCCCGATTACCTCGAAGTTCTTGTAGGGGCCGATGAGGAATTATTCGGTAAGGCTGAGGCCGAGATTTTCTTCACGTCGAATAGCGGCAAGAAACGCGCCGAATTCGTTCCCGTAACGGCGGCAGCCGGCAACAAGAACTTCAAGGGTAAGTTCATCTTGGATATGGGCGACAAAGGTGACGGCACGTTGAAATGGCGCGCCGCGGACCTGGGCGGGAACATAGTCTCGGGCCAAAAGAAATTCAGCGCCGGTTTCTTGGCTGCAAGCGGCGGTGCCGTCGGTAACGAGACGGCGTCGCTCAAGCTACCCCCGGCCACGGTCAAAAGCCCGACGTTGTTCCTGATCGCCCCGAAGGGCGAAAGGAAGGCCACCGCCAATGCGGCCGCGGCCGTTAGGTTCGGCGAAAAACCGACGGTCGAGACCGTAGGGCCGGCGTACGAATTCAACCCGGGTTGGGCTCGTTTCGCCAAGCCGGTTGAAGTCGCGTTGTCCTACGAGGGCTTACCTGTTACCCGCGAGGACTACCTCTCCGTCTACAGTTGGACCGGCTCGAGCTGGGAAGACCTGGGCGGAACGATAGACAAACGCAACCGCCGCGTAATAGCGGTGGCGAACAACCTCGGCGAGTTTATACTGGGATACGGCGAGAAGAAGAACACGACGCCGCCGGCGGGCAAGCCGATGTCTTTCGGCATGTTCCAGAACTACCCGAACCCGGCGCGCGACGGCACGGTTATTAAGTTCGCGTTGCCGGCGCAAGCGGAAGTAGAGCTGGCGGTGTACGACCTGAGCGGCCGCCGGGTAGCTACGGTGGCGAAGGACGTACGGGGCGCCGGCGTGTACGAGGAGCGGTATAGCCTGACGGACGACGGCGGGAAGCCGCTGCCGGCGGGCGTGTACCTGTACCGCCTGACCGCGGGGTCCGACGTCGCGACCAAGAAAATGGTAATAGCTCGCTAAGCCGCGGGTTAACGTGACCGGAAGACGGAGTAAACGAGGTAAGTAAACAACTCCCCAGGAGGACATGTAAATGGTAAAAAAACTTCTGCTCTTGGTTGCGGCCGCGGCGATAGTCCTCAGCGTTGGATGCGATAACGACGAAGACTTCGGAGCCTGGTCGCAGGCGCAGTGGACGGCCGAGGGCTGGGCGTGTTGGCGCAACGTAGATTACGACGGCGCTATAACGGCGTTCGGGAACGCGCTTAAAGTGGATCCCTATTACGCCGAGGCCCACGCCGGCCTGGGTTGGACGTACGTACGGATGCATACTATGGAAGATGCCGCGGATGTCTTCGAAGACGCCGTTATGGTGGCCGAGCAAGCCGGTACTGCGGTCGAGGTTAAACACGTTATCTACATGGGAGCGGCGACGGCGTACGAGTCGATAGACGAGTACGAACTGTCCGCGAAGCGCGGCCGCTACATGTTAAACAACCTGAAAGGCGACGAGTTCAAATTTGAACAAGCGGTACCGCCGGACACAAGAGCGACCGTAACCGTATACGACTTATACATCGTCCTGGCGCTCGATTACTACGGCCTGGGTGACGCCGATAACTGCGTATGGGCTATTAATAAAATGCGCGGCAAGATCGGGGAATCCACAAACTACACGTTCAAGGACTGGAGAGATACCACGGCCGAGATCGAACGTCTGATCAAGAAAGACCCCTCCTAAGCCGCGGTTACTGCAAACGATGCAGGGGCAGGGATTATCCCTGCCCCTTTTCTATAGAATTTAGGCCGGGCGAAGGGCGGCTGGGAGAATAACCGTTTTAATCGTAGACAACTCGGAACACCCGCGGGCCGGGCGGCATTACCCTGAAATCGTAAGCGTTTTCGTCGCGTATTACGCTTCTTATCGGCGGCGAAATAACTTGACGCCCGGCCGTGCAGCTATTAAAATCGGCGTCGTCGTCAATTCAAGGAGTGAGCGAATATGAAGAAGACGTACTTTATATTAGCAGTCGTCGGCGCGTTCCTTATCGGTTTCTTCGTCGCGTGCGGAGACGAGGTCTACAGCGCGAGTATTCAACGTTACGTCTACGAAGTTACCGAGGCCAACGTTACCGGCGCGGGCGGCGTTATTAAAGTGCCGGTGCTCAAAGTAGGCCAGGAGGGCGACGGCGGCCGCGAAACGGCTATGGTCGTCGTGTACGGTAGCGGGCGTAATAGGAATAACCAGTGGCGTATGCTAAACGAGGTTACTCTTTCCGAAGGCGAGGTTAGAGTAAACCCGGGCGAACACGAATCTTATTATTACCGCGTCGTAGTCATATATTAGCGCTTGA
>CBFCYS010000141.1:0-6317 GCA_965602215.1 uncultured bacterium | reverse complement strand
CCCTTTTACGTATAATTGAGGACTAATAAGCGGTACGCAGACAATCGATACGTACGGCGGGGTGTATTATGGCACAACTCGAGATTAGAAAGTTAGAGCTCTTCGACGCCGCGGAGCTCCGGCGTATAGGCCCGGGCTACGCCTCCCGGGAGAAGTACCTGGTACGGAAGGCCGAGACGCGCGACCACATCGTCGTCGAGCTCGAGCTGGTGCGGCTGGAGCGGCCTTACCTCCGGACGTGGGACCCGGTCGACGCCGAGGGCCGCAAGCTGTACGAGCGGGCCGTCGCCCGGGGGTACTCGCTGGCCGCGTACGACGGCGGCGAGCTCGTCGGCATCGCCATAGCCGAGCCTCAGGATTGGAACGACAGCCTCTGGGTGTGGGAGTTCCACACCGTCAAGCGGCGCCGGCGGCAGGGCATAGGCCGGCGCCTTATGGACGCGCTGGCGGAGCGCGCCCGCGCCGCGAAGTTGCGCGTTATGGTATGCGAGACGCAGAACACCAACGTTCCGGCCATAGACTTCTACCGCGCCGTCGGCTTCGGCCTCGAGGGCGTCGACCTGTCGTACTACTCCAACGTCGACAAGCTGGCGGGGGAGGTCGCCGTGTTCATGAAGCGTAAACTGGAAGCCGACGAGGAGTAGCGCCCCTGGACGGAACGACCCCCTATATCGGCGAAGCCTTCGCGCTGCTGACGGCGGTGGTGTGGGCTTTCGCCGTTATCTTATTCAAGAAGAGCGGCGAGTCGGTACACCCCATCGGCCTCAACCTCTTCAAGGACCTGTTCGCGCTCGTCCTGTTTCTCCCCACGATGTGGCTCTTCGGCGAGACGTTGTGGCGGGACGCGCCGGCGTGGGAGTACGCGCTGCTGCTGGCGAGCGGCGCGCTGGGCATCGGCCTGGGGGACACCTTCTTCTTCAAGAGCTTGAACCTGCTGGGCGCGGGTCTCACGGCCATCGTGGACTGCCTCTACAGCCCCTTCATTATCGGCCTTTCGCTCCTCTTCCTGGGGGAGCGGCTGAGCGTATTGCAGGGCATCGGCGCGGCGCTGGTGGTGGCGGCGGTGCTGGCGGCCTCGCTCCAGTGGGGAAAAGGGTTGCTAAGCCGGCGCGACCTGGCGTGGGGAATTACCTACGGCGTCCTGGGCCTCGCGACGATGGCCGTGGGCATCGTGATGATTAAGCCGCTGCTCGAGCGCTCGCCGCTGCTGTGGGCGACGGAGGTCCGGGTTGCCGGCGGCGCGGCGGCGCTGGCTGTTATACTCCTCTTCCACCGGCGTCGGCGGGCCATCGTATCGTCGGTGGTCTCGACCTCGAAGCGGGGGTGGGGCTACATGCTGGGCGGCTCGTTTATGGGGGCGTACCTCTCGATGGCGCTGTGGCTGGCCGGGATGAAGTATACGCACGCGTCCGTCGCCTCGGCGTTGAACCAGACGGCCAACGTCTTCATCTTTATCTTCGCGGCGCTCTTGCTTCGCGAGCCTATCTCGCGCCGGCGGACGCTGGGCATCGTCCTGGGCTTCGCGGGCGCAATCTTGGTGTCGTTTGGTTAGACGACGCTATTAAGCGTTAAGGCGGGGGTTACGCCCGCCTTTAAGGAATTATAAATTGCTATTGAAGGTTATCGGTAGGGGTACGGGTCGTTCCACATCGCAAACGAATAGCTGGGACCGCTATCTCCCACGACGACGTCCTTTACGATATGTCCGCCCGCTTCGTTGAACTTACCTAAAACTAGCTCGTCCGTTTCACCGGTTTTGGTTCGAACGTACCAACAACTCCCGTCGAAGTCCGCGATAAGGCCGTGCCAATACCCAGTTTCAGATCTACCACGCCGCCATAATAAGTTCGCCGACTTATCGAAAAGGCTCAAGTTCCAAAAGCCGGGTTCGGCCTCAACGTTCGCCAGTACATTTCCCGTTTTCCGGCCTACGTCCAGGATTATTCCGCTAGCGTCTATCGTTTGTACCGGTTCTCCCGAACGGTCGAGCTTTAAAAAGTACGGAGCATCGTACGCGGCGAGCCAAACGCCGCCATCTGTTTGGTCGGCGAAAATTACTCGTATGGCGTATTCGTAACCTATTTCGCCCGCCGTCTTCGAAAATATCGGTTCGCCGGTTTTATTGAATTTGCTAACACCCGAAAGGGTTACGCCCCATATTTCGCCTTCGGCTTCGTAAACGTCGATAGCGTACAATATCTCGGGAACACGTTTCGTTTTAAGCCGTTCGCCTTTGTAGTTCAAGGCCGTTAAAAGAGGTTCCTCCCAATCATGGCATTGACATATCCAAACAACCTTCTCGTTCGTATTGAACGCGGGGCCGTACGCGTAATTGTCGAAAAGTACGGTGTTTCTAAACTCGCCGGTGGCGTCGTATATAGAAAACGCCCCCGACATGTCGGAAACCCAAATATCGCCGGTAGAGGCGTTTATCCTTGGTCCGTGGACGTTACTCGTACGGCGTTTCCAGTATACTTTTTCGCCCCGCTGGTCGTATTCGCGCCATTCGTTACCGTAAAATACCCACAGAGGGTGTGGTATTTTGGGGGCGGTAGGTTGAGGGGGAACATCTGGGTCGAAGATGCAGGAAACGACCGAAATCCCTACTACGGATAAAAACACCGAGAGTACCGCTAACGTATTCCTCCACATCTCAATATTCTCTCTTAAATACTATAACACAAAAATACTCGAAAGGCATTTTAACTAGTTTTAGATTCTCCAGTTCTTTTATATTACAATAACCTGAATAGTCTTGTCCTTCGGTGCAGCTTTAAAAGGGGAGTAATTTTATGGACGAAAAACCCCCTCCGCAAGTCAACGTCCGCTTCGTATACAACTTCTGCAACGACCTCGCCGCCGTGCGCCGTTTTTACACGGAGCTGCTCGGCCTCCCTGAGGCCGCGTACAGCGAGGAGCACCGCTACCTCTGCTACCAGAGCGAGGGCTTCCAGTTCATGTTCTTTCGCCCCGACGCGGGGGTCCCCATAAAAGAGGGGTGGGCCGACCAGCCCGCGTACGGCGGCGGCACGACTTTCGACACGTCGTGGTCGATAGAAATCCCGGAGGCCGCGTTCGCCGATACGGTGGCGCGGCTGCGCGCCGCGGAGGTCGAGCTCTTCGCCGACGTCCCCGATTGGCGCGTCGACAGCTACTGGGGCCTCACCGTAAAGGACCCGATGGGCAACACCGTCGAGGTCTACTCCGCCCCCAAGGAAAGGCCGGCCTCTACCACCTGGCCCGGCAAATGAGAGGCAGCGGTTCGTGAATAAGATAGCCTTCGGACCCATTCCGTCGCGGCGGCTGGGCCGCAGCCTGGGCATAAACAACATACCGCCCAAAACGTGCACCTACTCGTGCGTTTACTGCCAGGTGGGGCGGACGACGGCGATGGCGCTCGAGCGCCGCGCGTTCTTCGCGCCGGAGGATATCTTCGAAGCGGCCCGGGCCAAGGTCGAGGCGGCGCGGCGGCACGGCGAAGGCGTCGACTACCTCACGTTCGTGCCCGACGGCGAGCCGACGCTCGACGTCAACCTGGGCCGCGAGCTCGAGCTCCTCCGGCCGCTGGGCGTCAAGGTAGCCGTGATAACTAATTCCTCGCTGCTGGGGCGCGACGACGTGCGGGCGGACCTCGCCCGGGCGGACTGGGTCTCGGTCAAGGTGGACGCCGTCGACGAGGAGGCGTGGCGGCGGGTCAACCGGCCGCACGGCGGCCTCCGTCTCGGCGCGGTCCTGGACGGCATATCCGCGTTCGCGAGGACCTTCGAGGGCACGCTCGCCACCGAGACCATGTTGGTGCGGGACGTGAACGACGGCCCGGAGCGCGTGGAAGGCGTGGCCGCGTTCCTGGCCGAAATCGGGCCGGCCACGGCCTACCTGTCGGTCCCGACGCGGCCGCCGGCGGAGGGGACGGTCCGTCCCCCCGACGAGGAGGCCGTCGCCCGGGCGTACGACGCCTTCGCCTCCCGGGGCCTGCCGACGGAGCTGCTCATCGGTTATCCCGGCGACGCCTTCGCCTTCACCGGTAACGTCGAGGATGACCTGTTGAGCATAACTGCCGTTCACCCGATGAGGGAGGAGGCGGTGGCGGAGCTTTTAGCCAAGGCCGGCGCGTCGCCCGCGGTGGTGGAAAAACTCGTGGCCGACGGCCTGCTGGCTGCGGTCGAGTTCGGCGGGAAGAAGTTCTACGTGCGTACGTTCCGGGCGGCCGGCGGAGAGGAGGAAGGTTAAGGGGCGCGAGCGCGCCGCTTTCCCCGCTGCGAGGTAACGCTAATCCATAAAATAAAACCCGGAGGTCGGGCGATGGCCGAGAAAATTAACATGGGTAAGTTCTTTTTATGTTTGAAGGTCCGCGACGTGAAACGCTCCCTCGCGTTCTACCGGAAGTTGGGTTTAACGCAGGTGGGCGGCGCGGTGGAGGAGGGGTGGGCGACGTTGGGGTACCACAACCTCTGCCTCGGCCTCTACCAGGGCCATATAGAACAAAACCTCCTCAATTTCCGCGGCGGCGACGTCTTCGCGATCGCCGCGGAGCTTAAAGCGCGGGGCTTTAAATTGAAAAAGGAGGCCGAACAGGAGGCCGACGGCAGCGACGGCGCCTGGCTCGAGGACCCGGACGGCAATCTCATATACTTCAACACGCATCCCGACGAACGGGAAGAGGCCGGCGGCGATTAAGGGACCTGACGTCGCGGCGGGCGTACGGGAAGGCGAATAAATATGAGGCGGCGTGCGGTTTGCGTTCGCACGATTGGCGAACGGCGACGCCGGCCGAAACGGCTTGCCTCTCCCGCGCGCGGGTGTTATATTTTTTCGAACGGCCCATCCGCGGTTCTTTCGCTGCAGGAGGCTCCGCTTTGAATATAGAAGGCATAACGGATTTCGCGTCGCTCGCGGCGTACGCGCGTGATAACGGCGTCGTCAACCTGGATTTAAAATTCGTCGACCTCCCGGGCCGGTGGCACCACTTGACCCTCCCGGCGGCGCGTCTCGCGGGCGAGCTCTTCGAACACGGCGTCGGCTTCGACGGCTCGCAGAGCCCCGGGTATAAGACGGTCGAGGCGGGCGACCTGGCGCTCAAGCCGGACCCGACGACGGCGATGCTGGACCCGTTCTGGGAGCAGCCGACCGTCTCGCTCATCTGCGACATCCACGAGGCCGACACGCTCGAGCGCTACGCCCGCGACCCCCGCGCGCTGGCCGAGCGCGCCGCGGCCTACCTCGCCGGCCTGAACGTCGCCGACGCCTACTGGGTGTCGCCGGAGTACGAGTTCCACCTCCTGCGCAACGTCTACTATGCCTCCGAGCCGGGGCGCTGCCTGTACTTCGCCAACGCGCCGGAGGAGGAAGAGGGCTCTCACATCTCGGCCGCGGTAGCGACGCCCGGCTACAGCGTCCCGCGGGAGGGCGGCTACCAGTCGATCCCGCCGCTGGACGAATTCTACGACCTGCGCGCCGAGATGGCCGCGGCCATAGAGGCCTCGGGTTTGCCGGTCCGCTACCACCACCACGAGGTGGGCGCCACCGGCCAGTGCGAGATAGAGGTGGGTTTTCTCCCGCTGGTGCGGGCCGCGGACATGAACCTCTGGGTCAAATACCTGATACGCAACCTCGCCCGGGCGTGGGACCTGTACGCCACCTTCATGCCCAAGCCCATATTCGGCGAAGCGGGCAACGGCATGCACGTCCACCAGTTCCTGGGCTCGGAGGGGCGCTCGGCCTTCTACGACGCCGACGGCTACGGCGGCCTGGGCGAGCTGGCGCGCCACTTCATGGGCGGCATCCTGAAGCACGGCCGCTCGCTGGCGGCCTTCACCAACGCCGCCACCAACTCCTACAAGCGCCTCGTGCCCGGGTTCGAGGCGCCGGTGCGCCTCTTCTACTCCATCGGCAACCGCTCGGGCACGATACGGATCCCGAAGTACGCGGCCCGGGCCGAGGAGGCGCGCTTCGAGTACCGGCCGCCCGACGCCACCTGCAACCCCTACCTCGCCTTCTCGGCGCTGCTGATGGCGGGCCTCGACGGCGTCCTGAGCGAGGCCGACCCGGGCGAGCCGCTCGAGGAAGACCTGGCTAAAATGCCGAAGGCCCGGCAGCGGCGCATCCGCTCGCTGCCCAAGTCGCTGGTGGCGGCCCTCGACGACCTGCGCCGCGACCACGACTACCTGCTCGCCGGCGGCGTCTTCACCGAGGATATAATTACGACTTATATCGAGACCAAGATGGAGCACGACGTGCGCGCCCTCGACCGGCGGCCCCACCCCCACGAATACAGATTATAGTTCGATATGTAACCCCCCGTGCGGCGGCCGGATTTT
>CBFCYS010000140.1:0-6369 GCA_965602215.1 uncultured bacterium | reverse complement strand
CGCCGGCCCGAGAGGTCGTACACGGCGAGGTAAACGCGGGAAGGGGTCTCGAGTTTGAACGAAATCGTCGCCGTGGCGGTTACGGGGTTGGGGCTACAGGCCAGGGAAGCTGCAGAGGCTGCGGCCGCGAGGGGACCGCGGCGTTCGAACGGGGCCGCCGCAGCGCCGGTTGATAGCCAGTCGCCGCCGGGATTAGTGGGGTAAAGGCCGGTCGGGCCGCCGTCCGGCGGGAAGTCGCCGCCCGGTACGTCGGCGCCGGGTACGTCGGCGCCGCCGCCTTCGGGCGCGAGCGCGACGGGAGAATTATAATCGCCTACGGTCGGCGACAAGTAGTCGCCCACGGACGGGGACGGGGCATTTGCCGCTACGGGCGGCCCGAACGGTTCGGCGTCGGCCGGGGGCGCGGGGTCGTCAGCACCGCCGGCGAGGGGGGGACTAGAGGTAGTTCCCGAGTCACCACCATACTCGCCGTAATCCGGATGTTGGTAGGCTTCCCAACATTCGTGGTGCCAAGGGCCATGAATACCGTCTCCAATAATGAAAGCGAAATCGAAGAGATATGCGCCGGGCCTACCCCAGCGGCCTCGAAAATTAAGCCACCAGAAGTTAGGGTTTTGGGTACACTTCCCGGCCCACACCTTTTCGAAATTGCCGTATTGTATTACTTTACCGGGGTCATAGATTATTTTCTCGTCACTTAAGGGCGCGACACCCCTGAATTCGCCGGCCCGCCAATACGAACCGCCGGAAGTCTCGTGGTTGAAGAAGTCGTAATTATCATCATAAACTCCGTGTTCCCCGCCGACGTAAACTACCGGGTGGGTTACGTCGATTGTCTCGAGCCAAGCGTTATTCCGGTTCAAAGTTTTACGCTTCTCGTGGAAGTAAAACACGACTTCGTCGAGGGAAGTACGCGCCGGGTCCGGGCTCGAAATACGTACATTTATATGTTCCCAGTCGCCTTCGTGGTCGTTACCCCAACAATTATACGGGTAGTAGAACCAGAACTGGATTACCGGTTTCCCGCCGTACTTGAATATATTGTAGTAAACGTACGGTTTATCGTACTCTTGTACTAATCTGTCATATTGATATGGCCAATATTCGTGCTGGTCAACGCCGCCTGGGTCGGTACCAAAAGAGATGAAGTCTTCGGCGGCACCATACCCGTAGTATTCGATTACCTCCTTCATCGTATCCGGAGGTAAAGGTTTAAACCAAGTCCACCCGCCATCATACCGTATTCCGTACCACCCCGTATCCAAAGAAATATCTACGGTCTGCGGCATTAGTCGGTTTACCATATGCATATTTACCTGGGGGCAAAACTTCTCGGCCAGCGCCATCTCGATACCGTCCGGGATACCGTTGTTGTCGTAATCAGGGGTTTCTACCGCGTGCGTGTAACATCGGTCGCTGAAGTAGCTGGCGGCGTCTTTGAGTACCATCTGGGACGACGTCGAGCGTAGGCCGCCGGGCGGGGTGTAAATAAGCTCGTATTCGCCGGGTGCGGGTACGCTATCCGGCGTCCAACGGAACGCTTTTCCTACTACGGGTACTTCTACGGGATTCATACCGGGTTTTGATATCGTAACCGTCCCCCCGCCGCCGACGGCGGCGTCCGTAACGACGCCGTACAGCGCGTCATCCTCGTACGCGACGTCGGAGTCTATGCCCCAACGCGAGTCCGTAATAGGCCCGAGGCCCAAGTCCAACCGCGCCGTGAGCTTTATCCCTTCGTTGGCGTAATGTATCGGGAAATCCCACTCGCCGTAGCCGCCGGGGTTAAGAGGGACGCCGGCATAACCGAGGTTATTACCGTTCCATCTATCTTTCTCGACGACGACGCCGGCGCTGCCGTGGCCGACCTCCTTATGCTCGCCCGTTGCGCCGTCTATGAACCTGCGATAGGCCAGGACCCGGGCCGTGGTCCGGTCCAGGGCCAACGCGCAAATATCGTCGTTCCAGTGGTCGTACTGCAAGATCGGCTGGCGCGCAAACCAGTCGGGGAATGGGCGGCCTTCGATGGGGGTCCCGTTGTCGGCTTCCTCCGCAAACGATTGCCAGAAACTGTAAAAGAAACGTAGAATGCCGAACCCGTAGTAGTAGAATTGCTCATTGAACCTGTATATAAATTGCGGTTGTTTGCGGTAGACCTTCCACCAGCAGTAGTTGGCCGCGCCGAAGCGCCAGTACTTGATGCGGCCGTCGATTTGGCTGTTCGGGTCGGCCCAGCTCGCGAGGCGCGTCCCGAGTTCGTCCGTATTGTAGTTGTCGAGGCATTTGTAGTAAGGCCGGTCCTCGCGCTGGTCGTCGTGGTAGAGGTCGTTGAAGCCCAGCTCGTAGCCGTCGTCGCCGAGCTCGTTGTGAATGGCGACCCAGGCGGCGCGACGCATCGAGCCGAAGTGGTCCCAATAGCACTGGCGGCCGCCGTGGAACGCCTGCAGCATACAGCGGGTTAACACTGCGGCGTCGTCGTGGAATTGCCAATTTTCGGTAGGGTCTTGATTTAAATAGTCCCACCAACGCCGCCAATTTTGTAGGTATATTGTTTCGGTCGTAATGTTGTAGTAACCTTCTACGGGCACCGTGTCGTCCCATTCCACTGTAATCTCGCCCGTCCAGAACGGGTAGCCGTAAATATCTTCCGCCAGCGCGTATACGCCGTTGTACTCAGGTTGCCCCACTTCACGTAAGTGCCAAAGGGCCGCGTCCCAGCTTCCCGGGTAATCGTCGAATAGTCCGGCAGGCTCGAAGCCTAAGCGGTTGTCGGACCATTCGTCGTCGTATTCACGTTCTACGTCGCGCGTTATAATTTCGCCGTCTTTAGTAAAGGCCACGGGCCCCAAATCGGCCGCGGCTTTATTCTTCGATATCTCCTCCCGTAATAACGCCTCGAGTCTCGCCCCCACTTCCGGATTCGGGTTTAAGACGTCCTCGCGTTCTAAGTCAGGCGGTATTTCGACCTTAAACACTCCGCCCCATACGGTAGCCGCTGCCGCGAGGGAAAACGCAACCCACGTTATTCCTATTTTTCCTAACATCGTTCCTCCTCCGTGTTTATGGTTCGTAATGGAGTATCTCCGCACCTTCCGTAACCGCCCAAGCATCTCCGTCCGAAATCGCGAAAACGTCCGTAAAAACCCGTGTATGCGGCCGGGGGGAATCCACATACCACCACCGCTCGCCATCCCATCGGTAAGTCTTTTGGCCTACCGCCCACCCGTTATTCGGACCGGAGAAATGGACCGCGTTCACGGTCCGGCGTATCCCTTCGTCCCAAGGTGGCTCTTGATAGTACCGCCAGTCCCCGTTCTTATATTCCATTAAGTTACTCTGGTCGCCCGCTATAACGCCCCAACCCCCGGCCCACCCGTGGTCCGGGCTCGTAAAGGAAATGGTATTCAACTTTATCCCCCACGGGTCGTCGTGAACCCTCGTCCACGTCGTGCCATCGTAGTGGTATATCTTCTCGTCGTAGTACCCGACAGCCCAACCATCGCTCGGGGAATTGAAGTGGATATCTACTATACGGGTCAGGTCCGAGGAGTATTCCCACATTTCGCCGTCCCAATGACAAATGCCCCCCCCCCCTGCCCACCCATCCTTATCATTTAGGAAAAATAGACTATAAAAAGAACCCGCGGGCGTATTGTGTTCTACCTTATCCCAACCCTCCCCGTCGTAGTGTAATAACAACGCCGTACCCTTCTGAGTAACCGTATCATAATCGTGTCCCGATACCCACCCATCGTCCGGCGCGTTAAACCAAACGTCTAATAACGCCGGGAGGTACCTTTCGTTCCCTTCTTTATAAATATAGTCGATTTCCCAACTGTTTCCGTCGTATTTCAAGATATGCCTACAACCTACCCCGTAACCTAAATCCGGGTTTATAAAAAAAACGGCGTCCAATGAATATAAACCATCCGCTTCCGGGCATGGCACGATCTTCCACGGCCCGTCGTAGGGCTCGGGGCCGGTGCCGTTGTCGTCGCAGTTCGAAAAACATAATGCGGCCCCGGCGAGGAACGCCGCAAGGCCGCAATACTTGACTATTATTTTCATATTTAAACCCTCGTACGTATTCTAAGCGACCAGCGTTTGTTTGCCAAGTGATTTTTAGGATTCAACTCAATAGAAAAGGGCGGCTCTCGCGCCGCCCGGTATTCGCTGCTCAGAAACGGGAATTACTCGAACCCCAGCTTCTTCCTGGCCTCGGCGCTCATCATTTCCGGGTTCCACGGCGGCTCGAAGACCACCTCGACGTTGGCCTCGTCGACGCCGTCCAACTCCTCGACGGCCTTCTTCGCCGTCTGCGCTACGCACAAACTCGAGCTCGCCGAAATACGGCGGGTTGGAGTCCTGTGGTTCACCCGGTTTATCCCTGAACAAACCCTCGCCGTTTTTAGTGAATACAACTACGTAGATCCCGTCGGGTTCTTTTAACTTCGCGAGCTCGTCGAAGGAGAATTCATTAAGCTTCGCTTCGTCGCCCGGCGCGGGATCCAAAACCATGTCTGCGCTATAATTAGCAGGCAACTCAAGGTGTAACACCGTCGCTCCGGCGGGAACGGCCACCGCCAAACATATAACCCCCGTCAGTATGTAGTTCTTCATACTACCTCCTCGTGGTTAGGATGATATTTATTACTCGTTACCGAAGCCCTTGAAATGGATTATGTTCCCTTCCGTGCCTCCCGCCCATACGTCGTTCTCGTTTACGCAAAAAACGGAACGCACCTGGAAACTCGTCCCCCGTACGCCCGGCGGCTTATCGTACCTCGTCCACTTTTCGCCGTCCCAATGCCAAGTCCCTACCCCCACACCCCATCCGAAATCCGAGTTTAGGAATTGGATATCGTAGAAAGCAAGCACGCCCCCGTTGGGGAAAGTAAACGCCCGTTCCGGTTCCCATTTAATACCGTTCCAACGCCAGGCGTTAGTCCTTGAGCCGCTCATCGGAGCTTCTTCGCCTAAAGCCCAACCGGCCGTACGTTTCGCAAACCCTATGCAATTAAGCCAAGTATCTTCTCCTACGGTTCCCGCAAGGGTCCATTCCAAACCATCCCATTTATACATCGCCCCCATACTAACGGCCCACCCGTCGTCGGCCGTCCAGAAGAAGCAATCGCTCCAATGAAGCGTAGGGAATTCCGTCTTATACCATCTACTCCCGTCGAACCTCAGCGCGTAGTCGCCGCCGAACGCCCACCCGTCGTCGGGCGCGTTGAAGTGCATCTTATAGATGAAACGGACGTTCGGTATTGTTA
This sequence comes from uncultured bacterium, assembly GCA_965602215.1. Classification (GTDB taxonomy): domain Bacteria; phylum RBG-13-66-14; class B26-G2; order WVWN01; family WVWN01; genus WVWN01. Next base: position 1,096 of record CBFCYS010000140.1, on the reverse strand, counting down.
CTTCCTTGAAACTCGAGCCGTCGTAGTGCCACATATGGCTGACGTATACGCTGTAGGTCCGGTTCTCGATGCCGGCTACCCAGCCGTCGTTCGGGCCGTTGAACCACACCTGGGTCAGGCCGTAGTCGTAGCGCGGGTCCGCAGGGCGAAGCTCTTTAAACAATTTCCAGCTCGAGCCGTCGTAATGCCATATCTGGTGTCCGGCCACGGCCCACCCGTCGTTGGCGCTAACGAAGTAAATATCGTTTACCGTAGCCAGGCACTTCGGCGTCGGCACCCACTCCCATACGCCTTTGTACGGCTCCGGCCCGGTCGGTTCGTCGCCGTCGCAGCTCATCATCGCCGCCCCCAAAACAAAAACCCCCACGCCGGCCCACCGGGCCAACCTGGGTATGATACGCGCCGCTCCGCGGCTCGAGCCGCGGCGCCTCGCTATCGCCCCCATCTTCATTCTAGGTTCCAGTTGACCTCATCCCACTTCCTCCTCGGTGGTGGTTAATCGTTAATTATTCCCAAACCCTTTGAAATGGATTATATTCCCTCGGTCGCCGCCCGCCCATACGTCGTTTTCGTCCAAGCAGAATACGGTCCAACACTGGAAACTCTTGCCATCCTCTCCCGAAGAAGGTTTGTCTAACCTCTCCCATCTTTCCCCATCCCAATACCATGTACCGGCCCCGACTGCCCATCCGAAATTGGAGCTTAGGAATTGAATGTCGTAGAAAGGCAGGACGCCGCCATTGCTAAATGTAAAAGAGCGGTCCCTTTTCCATTCCGTGCCGTCCCAATGCCACGCGTTCGTAGATGGCCCGGACATCGTAGGTTCGCCCAGCGCCCAACCGTTCGTAGGCGTCGCGAAGCCTATGCAACTGAGCCAGTCACTGACGCCGAATACGCGGGTCCAATCTATGCCGTCCCAACGCCAGATACCGGTCATGCTATTCGCCCAACCATCAAAAGGGTTCCAGAAAAAGCAACCACTCCAGTAAAGCGAACCGAATTGGGTTTTATACCACTTCGTCCCGTCGTATCTAAGCGCGTAATCGCCGCCGAAGGCCCAACCGTCGTCGGGCGCGTTGAAGTGCATCTTATAGAT
>CBFCYS010000139.1:0-6389 GCA_965602215.1 uncultured bacterium | reverse complement strand
GGTCGGCGCCCAGCTCGAGCTCGCCGACGCCCCCGACCGCGAGGCGCGACTCAAATTTAAATTAAAAGAGCTCACGAGCGAATACGACTATATATTCATCGACACGCCGCCCTCGCTGGGCCTCCTGACCGTGAACGCGCTCGTGGCCGCGGAGTCGGTGCTCCTCCCCATCCAATGCGAGTACTACGCGCTGGAGGGCGTGGGCCTGTTGATGGAGACGCTGGCGCTGGTGCGCGAGCGGCTCAACCCGTCGCTCGACGTCGACGGCGTCCTGCTTACCATGTACGACGGCCGGACCAATCTGTCGGAGCAGGTGGCGGCGGAAATTCGCCGCTACTTCGGCGACGCCGTCTTCCGGACCGTCATACCCCGCAACGTGCGGCTGGCCGAGGCGCCCTCCTTCGGCCTGCCCGTCCTTTTGTACGACGCCGCCTCGAGCGGCGCGCAGGCGTACCTCGCGCTCGCGCAGGAGGTTTTAGAAGATGGCCGCTAAGAAAGTGCTGGGGCGGGGGCTGGAGGCGCTGATACCCCCCGGCGCCGGGGAAGGCGCCGCCGTCCGCGAAATCGCCGTAGACCTGATAAAGCCCAACCCGCGTCAGCCGCGCCGCCGCTTCGGCGCCGAGGAACTCGAGCAGATGGCGGCCTCCATGCGCGAGCACGGCGTCCTGCAGCCGCTCGTCGTCCGCCGCGCCGGCAAGGGGTACGAAGTGGTCGCCGGCGAGCGCCGCCTGCTGGCCGCGCGCAAGGCGGGCCTGAAGGCCGTCCCCTGCCTCGTGCGCGCCGTCCCCGACGAGATGATGCTGCCGCTGGCGCTGGTGGAGAATTTACAACGCGAGGACCTGAACGCGGTGGAGGAGGCCGCCGCCTTTAAGGTTCTGGTGGCCGAGTACGGCCTGAGCCACGAGGCCGTCGCCCGGGGGGTGGGGAAAAGCCGCGCCGCCGTCTCGAACGCGCTGCGGCTGCTCGACCTCGCGGCGCCGGTGCTGGCGATGTTAGAGGAGGGCAAGCTCAACGCCGGCCAGGCGCGGCCGCTGGTGGGCGTCGAGCCGAAATCGCGCCAGATAGCGCTCGCGCGGCGCATAGGCCGGGAGAACCTTTCGGCGCGGCAGGCCGAGGCGATGGCGAAGCGCGCAGCGCCCAGGGGCAGCCGCCGCCCCTCCGCGGCGACGCCGTACCTCGACGACCTCGCCGCCCGGCTCGAGAAATCGCTCGCGACCAAGGTAACGATAACCGGCTCGGCGAAGCGCGGCAGCATCAAGGTTCACTACTACAGCACGGAAGATTTAAACCGATTGGCCGAAGCGATGTCTAAAAAGGGATAGTCGCAAATGCCGATGCGTAACGTCCTAGCCATGATATTCGCCGGCGGCCGGGGCGACAGCCTGCTCGCCCTCTCCCGCGTCCGCACCAAGGCCTCGGTTCCCTTCGCCGGGTACTATCGCCTCATCGACTTCACGCTATCCAACCTCGCCCACTCCGGCATAACGAACGTCGGCATCCTGACGCAGTACCTCCCGGAGTCGCTGAAGGCCCACATCGGCATCGGCAGGCCGTGGGACCTCGACCGGCGGGACGGCGGCATCCGCCTGCTCGAGCCCTACTACCGCGGCGGCGAGACCCACTGGTACGAGGGCACCGCGGACGCGCTGGCCCAAAACCTGGAGGTCGTCGACGACGGGCGGTTCGAGTACGTGGTCGTTACGGGCGGCGACGGCGTTTACAAGATGGACTACCGGCCGCTGCTCGACTTCCACGCCGTGTCGGCCGCGAGCGTAACGCTGGTCGTGAAGAAAATGGCCGCGGCCCAACCTCGCCGATCCGACGCCGTCGCGATACGCCGCGGCAACGTCGTCGCGGCGGTGGGCAATACCCCGCCCGCCGGGAAGCCCTGGTACGCGTTTACCGGCATACACGTCTTCGACCGGCCTTTCCTGGCAAACAAGCTGCGCGAGGCGGAGAAGCGGGGCGGCACGGACATCCTCGCGGACGTCGTCGCGCCGGCCGTCGCCGAGGGCGACGTCGCGGCTTACGGCTACGAAGAATATTGGGCCCGGATAGATACCGTGGACGATTATTACGACGGTACGTTCGCGTGCCTGGCCGACGAGCCGGCGTGCGCGCTCGACGACCCGGCCTGGCCTATTTACACCCAACTGCCGGACGACCCTCCGGCGAAGTTCGGGCCGGCGGCGGAAGTGGTCAATTCCCTCGTGGCCGACGGGTCCATAATAAACGGCCGCGTCGAGAACTCCGTGCTGTTCCGCCGCGTCTACGTCGAAGCGGGGGCGGAGGTCAAGGATTCGATAATACTGGACGGGGCGCGGGTGGGGGCCGGTGCGTCGCTGGACCGTGCGATATTGGATAAATTGGCCCGCGTGGGGCCGGGCGCCCGCGTCGGCGACGACATCGGCGAGCCGCGGCCCAACGAGGATTTCCCCGAGCAGCTGAGCCGCGGGATAACGTTGATAGCCAAGAGGGTGCGGGTCCCGGCGCGTTTCGCCGTGGGGAGGAATTGCCTGCTGGACGTCGGCACGACCGAAACCGCGCTGGCGCGTTTCGGCGACGCCATGCCTAACGGCGCTTCCGCGAACGTTGCCGATTAAAATAGTTTTTAAATAAATACCCGTAATTGCTTCAATATGCGTGTTTTCCTCGAAAAAGACTTGACAAGCGGGGTTGAGTATATTAAGTATTGAGCGTATCGGCAGGTGTTAAATTACGGCGGCGCGAACGATTCTGCTCGTCGCCGGGGTTTAACTCGAGCCGCAACGGGAGGGGCGGCGCTCAGAACCACGACAGCCGTCCTGCGTTGCGGGACGGTTACCTTGCTCTAAGCACCCTTCAACCGGAGGTGATGAACGATGAAACGGATATGTTTATCGATCGTCGTCGCCATGGCGGTGACAGCGAGTTTCGGGTACGCCAGCTCCGGATGGTTGGAATTCAATTCCCCCACCGGAAAAGATATTAACGCCGTAACGTTCGTCAACGATAACAACGGTTGGGCCGTCGGTTACTGGGGAGAAATCCTCCGCTACCGCAACGGGAAATGGAACGTCAACTTCACGTGGCCCACGCAATACTTCCAGGACGTAGCCTTCGGTACGGCGAACTTCGGCCTCGCCGTAGGTTACAAGGGCAGCGGCGCGGTTTTCAACGGCACGAAGTGGAACGCCGCGGACTTGCCGACTACCCGTAATATCTGGGGCGTAACGATCCCACCCGGGCAGAACTTGGTAGCCTGGGCCGTGGGCGAACGCGGCACCGTCTTCCGCTGGACCGGCGGGAACAAAGGCGCCTGGAGCGCCTGGAACATCGGCACGCTGGCCGCCCTCCACGACGTCCACTTCTCGGGCCCGGACACCGGCTGGCTGTGCGGCAACAACGGCCGCGTCTACCGCTTCTCCGCATCGGAATGGACGGCGGCTTCGGCGGTGACCGCAACGAACTTCTACTGCATTCACGCCCTGTCCGATAATAACGTTTGGGCCGGCGGCGCCTCAGGCCGCATATTCCACTACGAAGGCGTGAGCTGGGTTCAGGTCGCCACGCCCACCACGGCCGCCGTCCGCGAAATGGCGTTCACGGGGCCGACGGAAGGTTGGGCGGCGTGCGACGGCGGCGTTATGCTGCACTACGACGGCGTGAGCTGGAAAACGTACGAAACCACACCGCCGACGTCCGAGAGCTTCTCCGGCCTCTATATGGTCAACGGCACGCACGGCTGGGCCGTCGGCACCAAGGGCACCATCTACGAATACCGGAACTTCCCGAGCGTAACGCCGACCTCGATAGGAAAGATAAAAGCCCTGATGCAGTAACGACCGCCCGATAACGTTTGCAAAAAAGCGGCCCGCGAGGGCCGCTTTTCAATTGAATAATTTACCTAAAAATTAATAGGGAACGCTAACGTCGCGAGGACGTACGTCTCTTTCCCCGTAACCCAACCGGCGTTGCGATGCGTCTCGGCGTAAAGGTAGTAATCGTACGGGCCGTATAATATCTGGCGGAACGACGGGCCGAAGGCGACGTACGGCAGCGGCGCGAATAAACACTCCGCGTACACGTCAATCGCGCGCGACCTCACGGTCCCGTATTGTAGAACTTGCGCCCGGATGCGATACGAGACGCCGGCGTCAAGGCCGAGCCAGCCCCACGGCTCGTATTCGACGCCCGCCCCCACCACCGGCGTCCAGACGTACTCCGGCCCCTCCTCGTATAAAAACGCCATCGGCGCCGCGCATTTCGCGACCCCCACGCCGCCCTCGCCGTACACCGCCCATTTATCTCGGTAAATGGGCGCCGCCCGGCCTACCGCCGTAAAATCGTGCACCGGCCCTATTACCGCGTATAGGTCGTACCGCGGTAGGTACGATACCTCGACGGCGTAGCGCCCGAAGGCCGCGCCCAGCGCCGCCCCCAGCGGCTCGTTCGTCTCCCGCGCCGGCTCGGTCTCGACGTACGCGCACGGCGCCCCGTACAATAACGAGACGCCGTAGTTTACCTCTGGGACCAGTTCCCACGCCCCGCCGAATGCGGTTATGCTTAAAACGGCTGTTACGATAGAACAGAAGTATTTAAACATATATAACTCCTCGCGCTCCTTTTCTACTCCGGCGCCTCTATTAAATAAAGCCGGCCCTTATGGTTACCGAATACGATATCGCCGTTCGGCCCCCACGAGGCATATAAAATTTTGTCACGTTCCGCTTTCGGCGGACACATCGTGAGGGGCCGGAATATCCCCGTCTTGGGCTCGTACGTCCCCAACTCCCCCAGGCCGCTACGCGGATAGCCGTAGCCCATAAGGATATACTTCCCGTCAGGCGACCACGCCAGCGCCGCGGCCCAATACCTCGTGATGCCCGCCGGCCATATCACCTCTAGCCCTGAGCCGTCCGCGTTGACGAGGGCCAGATTAACGTCCTTATAATTTTGTAAATTATCGAAGAGGTAAAACGCTATCTTTTCGCCCCCCGGCGACGGTAACGGCGGCCCAACGTTAAGAAGGGGGTCGTGGTATAAAATGCCCAACTTCCCCTCTTTAAGGTCGTAATATACGCCGTACATCTTTTCCCTCGGGTTATAAGCGTAAGCGAAATAAACTTTATCGCCCTCCGGGCCCCACCGCGGCGTCCGGGCCCATTTGAACTCGAGGCGGTGATGGTCCGAGCCGTCGGGCCGGCACAGCCAGATATACGGCGCCGACTCGCGGTCGCTATGGTACGCTATCCACTCGCCGGTCGGCGACCACGTAGGCCACCTGGCGCAGTTGTCCTCGACGATAACGTCTATCTTCCCCGTAGTTAAATCCAATATCGCGAGGTCCGCCGCTCGGGCGAAAAAGCCGTATCGGTAGCTCACGACGACCTTCGTACCGTCCGGCGAGAAAGACGGCTCGAAGCACTGCGGGTCCGTAGGGCCCGCCGGCTCCCACAACAGCCGCCGGCCGTCTTCTCCCTTCACCGGCGGCGGCACGTACGGCCCCGGTAGCGTCGACGTGGGGACGTCCTCGCAACCCACCGTCGTCGCGAACAAAGCCAAAAACAATAGGACCTTCGCGTACGCCTTAACGTTAACCATAACTATTTCTGGGTTGACCCGCCCCCGCCCGCTCGAGCGGGGGCGGGTTCTGCGTTACGTTTAGTTAACTACGCACTTCTTGGCCGAGGTTACGCCGCCGGCGTTGACTCTATAAATGTACACGCCGGGCGGCACGCGGCCTCCCGCGCTCGAGGTCAGGTCCCACGCCACCTCCGCTACGCCTTCTCGTACCGGCACGTCGAACGTCCGGACCTTGCGGCCGCTGATGTCGTAAATGACGAGCTCCGCTCGAGTGTCTTCTCTGGCCGACAGCTCGAGGCGGAACGTCGTCGCCGTAGAAGCCGGGTTGGGCGCGTTCTGCGCCAGCCTCAAGGCCGGCGCCGCGGCCACCGCGGCCGGGCCGCCCGAGTCGTCGTCGCCGCCTTCCTTTATCGCGATCGCCCAGTCTAACGCGTCGTCGTAATATTCGGTTCCCCAACCCCATTCCTCGTCGGGATAACCGCCTACGGTGTAATTAGCGCCGCCGTGGTGGATGCATTCTCGCACGTCGACGTCGATGCCGCCGTACGGCCCTTCGAGCATCGCGAGGCAGGCGCCGGCGATGCCGGAGCCTATAGCGCACGAGTAGGAGGTCCCTTCCTTGTTCTGGTAACCGTTGCCGAGCCACGTGGTGTAAATGTTAGGGGAGGCGGGAGCTATCACGTCGACCGTCAGGTCGTGATAGCCGCTATGTTCCCACCGGCCCCAGCCAAAGGGGAGCCGCTCCGAGCCGCCGATGCTTATCATGCGCGCGTCTTCGTCGACCGCGGGGTAGGCGTAGTACGGGCCGGAGATGTCCGGATTGT
>CBFCYS010000138.1:0-6582 GCA_965602215.1 uncultured bacterium | reverse complement strand
CGGTTTCGAGCGCCGGCTCTTCGCCGACGGGCGCGGCCGCCGCCGCGGACGCGACGGCCGGTTCCTCAGACGCCGCCACGATCGAGAACAACGTCGGCCCGGCCACGGCGCCGGCCGGCAACTTGAGCGACGCCCGCTCGCCGCCGACCGTGCCGCCGCTCGCCGCCAGGAACCCGGCGGCGAAGTACTTTTCGCCCGATACGACGTTGCCGGCTTCGTCCGCGCCCCGCCAATCGATGAAACCCTCGCCGGCCGCGCCGCCGTTTATGTCGTAGGTCCCGACGTACGAGTAACCGGGCTTGGCGACGGCTAGGTCAAGCTTTTTCCGGGATACAGCCGGTTCGCCCCATTTTCGGAAGACGACGTCGGCCTCGGCGCCGAAGAGCTTTTCGTCGGCCCCCAGGAGTATTTCGAGCGCGTCGGGGTTAACCTGGGGGCGGACTACGGCGACGGCGATCGCCGCCGGCCTAAAGTCGTTGGTGGCAAGGAAGCTGTATTTAAACTCCAAATCGGTCCCCTCGTAAGCGGCGCAATTGACGACGGCCACTATCGACTGGTACCGGGAAGGGTCCCGTATTCGAACGATGCCTTTGTCCCCCGGGCTGAACAAGGGCGAGGCGGCGCCGGCGGTTCCGTCGAGGTCGGTCCACGTCGAGCCGTTTTTGGTAACTGTTATCCAGCCGCCCCAGTCTTTCGACGCCGGCTCGTTCGAGGCCGCGGCCTCCACTTTGAATACCGCGACGCCCCAGGGCGGCGGCGAGTCGAAGCGGTAGTACCCGGCGCCGAGGTAATTCATAAGGCCGCCGGGGCCCGGCTCGAAGTTTACGACCGGGTATTCGGTCCATACGTCCTGGGGCCCGAGGGTGGGGTATTCGGCGCCGTACCGGTAGTGGCGGCCGTCGTCGCGGTCGCCGGTAAACCAGTTCCACGCCGTGAACAGCTCGAAGGCGTCCTTGAAAGCCCGACCTTCCGCGAAGGCGCTCGCGCGGTCGTGGTAGTCGATAACGTACGACACGGCCTCTTCGCTCGAGCGGTCGAGACCCGGCCCGCCGGTATACCAGGCGTCGCCTTTGCTGGAAGCGCGCCACACGTAGCGGATCAGCGGCCCGTCGCCGGTCGGCCGCGGCAACCACCCGGGAGACACCCAGTACCGGTTGCTCCAATCCTCCAGGAAATATATGAACGGGGTGCCGTTTCCCGTCAGCGGCGCGAGGGGGGGGGTGAATAACCTTTCGAAGAAGGTTTTCCCGGGCGCGTCGGGGGGGTCCGGTTTATAGATGCGGTCCAAAAACCAAAACTTGGTCGCACCCGCAATCCACTTGGGTATGGGCGTGTCGCTGGTTTCGGCGGCGTCGAACATATACGTCACCGCCATACCCCACAGGCTCGCCGCTATGCGCGGCGAGTCGTTTTCGTCGTAAGCGTTGCTGAAGTTAAAATAGGCGGAGTAGCAACTCCGGGCGGAAGCCGGGAACGGCCCGAAAGCGTAGGTTAACCCGTCCAGGCCGTACGCGAGTTCGCCGCAGTAAACGTCCCACCGGTTGTCGCCGCCGTAATCCTGGCCTTCGGCGGGCCAACCCAACGACGCGTAGTAGTCGTGAATGGGCAAGTATTGCCCTTCGTGCGGGTCGGGGTGGTAGAACCAATTATCGGCCTTGGAGTTATAGAGCGACCACTCGAAGTTGGTCCCGATCCATTCGACGACGTCCGGGGAGCCGTTGTGGTCGCGGTCTCGCTGGTCCTCGAGGGCGTTCGGGCCGTCCAGCACGTACCAGACGCGGAAGTTGCCGGTGGGGGTGTCGTAGTTATACGTGGGATAGCCGCCGTAGCGCGTATCGCCCCACGAGCAAGCGCGGTACTTCCCCGGCTCGTCCCGCTCGGGCGTAATAATCCGTAAACGGTCGCCGCCCAGGTCACCGGCGAACGCGGCCGCCGCACAAAGTACGCCTATGGCGTAAACGATCCGGTTCGTTTCTCGCACGGGAGCCCGCCCTCTTAATTTCCTAAACAATCGACGCTGCACCCACCCGTCGAGCATATCGTATTGCTGCGTTAAAGTCAAGCGCCGGACCCGTCCCGACGGCCGGGCGCCGCGCCCGGCAGGGGTTATTCCTAGTATTAGTAACGGAGAAGGCCCGGTTGTTCCGGCGTTACGGCCAGCGATTCTTCGAAAAAACGCTGCGCGCTGTCGGCGTCGCCCAGCTTCAGATGCGCCGTCGCGACCTCGTTCAGCAGCCTCGAGTATTCCCTTTTAAACATTTCCGCGTCGTAGCGGTGCCGTTCCATGGCGGGCAGGAACTCGAGGTAGAGGGGGACGGCCTTTTCGGGGTATCCGTTGGCGTTGTAAATAGATGCTATAAACAGGGCGATGTTGGCGTCTTTGGCGTTGGCGCGCTCGGCGACGGCGAGGTTGCGGAGGGCGGCGTCTTCCCGGCCCTTCGCGAAGCAGTATTCGGCCGCCATAACGAAATAGTTCATCCAGGTGCGGTACGTAGTAGGGCAGTAGGCGGTTCGTTTTTCGCCGAAACTTTCGGCGAGGAGGCTAAGGCCGCGGTACTCGTATCGCTTCCACGGCGGCCCGGGCGCGGCCTCTTTTGAACCCGGACGTCTCGCGCGGTAAAAGAGGCCGTACGGAACGAGTTCGGCACCCCAGGCGCGGGAGTTCCCTTCGAGGACGTTATAATAAAAGGGCCGGTTCGCGCTCCCCGATAAAAGGTCCTTCCTGAACTCGAACCACCACATCCCCGCCGCGTCGGGTTCGACGATGAACCGGGGGGCGCGCGCGGTGGCCGCAAACTCGCTTCGGATGACGTTGCGGGGGTCTACGACGGCCACGTCCGGGCGTCGCCGCTCGACGAAGCGGAAGTACGATTGTGAGAAGAGGCCCTGGCGGCCGTAGAAGGGAAAACCGATGATGCCGCGGTACGCGAAGGTGCGAAGGCGATTGCGGCCGTGCTCCGCGGGGAAGTGGAAGCCGCTCAGGTTAGCCTTCGACCAGTTGGCCAGGCAGGGGTAAACCGGGAGCAGCAGGAGGACGACGGTAGCCGCCGCGACGACCCGCCGGCGATTAATTTTACCGATAAGTAAGAGCGCCGCGGCGGCCGCGAACGGCGCGCATATTAAAAAGAATGATAAATACCAGACCTCGATCTCGAAGACCTGGATGGGCGTCAAAAGGCCCACCAGCGGCAGCATCGTCGCCGGCCCGACTATGGCGGCCAAAACGGCGAGCATCCCGGCGTAGGGCGTGCGCAACTTGAGCAGCCACGCCAGGCCGACGGCGGCCAACGCCCCCGCGCCCGGGCCGAATTGCAGCAGCAGCAGCTTGCCGAGCTCCCACGCGTGTTGGCCCAGGTAGCGGTAGCGGGGCCAGTATATCGTACCGAACTCGCGCCGCCGCACGTGGTCGGCGAAGCGCGGCAGGTCCGCCGGGACGCCCCAGTTGAGCGGCGGCTGGCGCGACGCCCGCAGCGCCAGGTATAAGTATATGGAGATGCCCAAGAGCAGCAGCGCCGCGGCGTTGGCGGCGAGCGCGGCTCCTCCGGCTTCCCTTTTTAATTTGAACCATAAGTAGGCGAGCAGCGGCCCCGTCGCGACCAGCGATAGCGGGTGATTGGCGGCGGCCAGCGCGGCGGCGAAGGCCGTGGCGTAGAACCACCGCGCGTCGCGCCGAGCGTTGGCCCGCGCGCCGCACCACAGCGTGGCCGCCAGCGCCGCCGCGTTCAACGCGTAGACCTCCGTGATCACGGCCTGCGGCCAGAAGGCGGAGGAGAAGGCGAAGAGGCCGCCGGCGGCCCAGGAGCCGGCCGCCAGCAGGCGGCGGTTTGCCGCGACCGGCGCGAGCAACTCCCACGTTAGCAAGAAAATGAAGGCCGAGGCCAACGCGCCGAACGTGGCCGAGGCGAGGTTAACGCGCCACGCGACCTCGCCCAACGGTAAGTACGTGAAGAGGTGGCCGGCGAGCGTTTGGAGGGGATAGCCTGCGGGGTGGTCCACGCCCAGGACGGCGCAGCCCAGCGCAAACTCCGTCGAGTCCTCGAAGTTGAGCGACGGCGCGAGGGTGAATAAGTAGATGAGGAACGGGACGACGAACGCCGCCGCCGCCCCGACCGCCATCAAAGGTCCGCCCGGCTTATTGAAAACCGGGCCCGAACGGTTATTCTCCAACTGCGCCATGCTGAACGTTAAGCACCGTCCTTTAACGTCGAAACGCAACGGCCCGGGCGGGCCGCCCGGGTAATCACGGCCCCGTTTCGGCCAAGTACGCCGCGAGCTCGGGTTGCTCGGGCTCTACCCGGAGCGATTCCCGGAAGTAATCCCGCGCCTGTTCCGCGTCTCCCGCGTTCAGGTAGGCGAGGCCGAGCGAGTTCAGGAGGTGGACGTACTCCCCGCGGAACGCGGGCAGGTCGTACGGGAAGCGGCTCTCGTACGGCAGCGCGCCTACATATAAAGGAATCGCGTCTTCGGGGAAGCCGTAGCGCATATAACTCGAGGCCAGGAGCAAGGCGGCCCGCGCGTCGTAGCGGGCGCAAGGCCGGGCGCAATCGAGCTCCGCGCGCGCGCCTTCCAACGCGCCTTCTGCGGCATGGTACTGCGCTTTTAGGATGTGGTAATTCGCCCATACGCGATAATCGATACCGGCGTATTTTTTTCTGCCCGTCGCGAGACTTTTCCCTATCGCATCCCACGCGCCGTATTCCATTCGCTCCCACGGCGGGTCCGTCGGCGGCGGAGCGCTGCGGGCGGTCCGTAAGTAATAGGCGAGGCCGAAGGGTACGAAACGGGCACCCAGCGCGGCGACTACCGAGTCTTCGGCCGCGTAAATTACCGTTCCGTAATCTTCCTCGGAGGCCAGGTAATAAACCAGCTCCGGCCACCACGTGTAACTTTTACGTTCGGCGGAGGAAAAGGCGTGAATGCGGACGGCGGCGACGTCGCTGTAGAGGGTGCCCGTCGGTTCGATCAATAAAACGTCGGGGCGCCGACGTTCGGCGGAAATCAGGTATGCCTCTTCGAATAGGCCCCCGCGCGCCTCGGGGGGAAAGGCCGATAAGGCTCGGTACGGGTGGGTGCGGAGCAGGTTGCGGCCGTGTTCGGTGCCGAAATGCCGACCGCGGTGGTCGTTATAGTTAAAATTATAGATAAGAGGTATAAGGGGTAATAACGCCGCCGCGGCCAGGGTGGCGAAAGCGACGGCGCGCCGCCGGCCTATCGCCGCCAACGTTCCGACGGCCCCTCCCGCGAAAAGCGCGACGAAGAGGAAGAACGGGATGTACCAGACGTCGATTTCTTCCAGCTGGAAGGGGTCGAGCATTCCCGTCAGAAGTGTGACGGCGAAGAGCCCCGCCGCCCCTCCGATAATCGCGAGGGCGCGCGCCGCGGGACGCCGCCAAAGCAGCCACCCTCCCGCGCCGGCGAGCAACGCCACGCCGGGGCCCATTTGCGTCAGGACGTGTTGGCCGAGCCCTAAATAATTGTCTCCCAGGAACCGGTAGCGCCCCCACCAAAAAGAGGCCAGTCCTTGTCGCGCCAGGTGGCCCACCAGCCTCGGGAGGTCGGCCGGCGCGCCCCAGTTCAAGACCGGCCCGCGGGAAGCGCGCAGCGGGAGGTAGACGTAAAACGATATGCCCGCCAGGAAAAAGAGAATCGCTTTTAACGTCCCGCGTCCGCCGGTACGCCACCCGGCGTAGGCGAGAAACGGCAGCGTTACGAGGAGCGAGGAGGGGTGGTTGGCGACGGCCAACCCCGTCGCGAACGCCGCCGTTAAGAACCATCGCGTATCCTTCGTAAGCACGGCTTTGACGCCGCAATACAGCGCCGCGGCTACCAGGAGGGCGTTGAGGGTGTAGACTTCCGCTATTACGGCCTGCGACCAAAAAGTCCGGCTGAAAGCGAAGAGCAACGCGCCGGCCCAGGCCCCCGCGCACCTCGCCCGGGGGGCGGCCCCTTCCCCGAGCAGTTCCCATACGAGCAGGAAGACGAAGGCCGCGGCTCCGGCGGCGGCCGCGGCCGAGGCGGCGTTTACCCGTTGGACGGTTTCTCCCCACGGTAAAATAGTGAACGCGTGGCCGAAAAGGGTGTAGAGGGGATACCCGTAGGGGTGGTCGACGCCCAGCACCGCGGCGCCGAGGACGAACTCCGCGGGGTCCTCGAAGTCGAGCGAGGGCGACAGCGTATAGAGGTAGACGAGCAACGGTACCGCGAAGGCCGCGGCCAGGCCGACGTTGCGCCACAACGTAGCACGATTCCGGCTCGCCGATTCCATTCCCACAGCCACAACCCAATATCGTAAGGCTTGGCTCGGGTTACGTCAATCGAAAAACGGCGATAAGGGGAGTGTGTAGGTTATAAAAAAGCCGCCCCTTCGGGCGGCTTCCTTAACGTCGCGGTTTGTAACAAGGGGCTTAAGCCCCTTGTCCGACCGCGCCGCGCCGGGTGCTAACACCCGAAGGCACTCAAAGGTTGTAATCACCGGCAGGAATGCCGGTGCCACCGAAGGGGTTTTTGTAGGGCCGCACCTTCAGGTGCGGCCGCCATATTCACATCAAAACGCCTCCTACGCCGGCGGCAAGGCGGGCCGAC
>CBFCYS010000137.1:0-6597 GCA_965602215.1 uncultured bacterium | reverse complement strand
TTGATAGCCGCGGCGCGCGGCGAGCGCGCCAAGGCGACGCGTCAATTCAAAAAAGCCTTAGATATATTGGCCGTGACCGATACCCTGGCCGCGGCGCAGGCCCGGGCCGATTACGGCGCGTACCTGGCCGCCGCGGGGGACGCCCAGCACGCTCAACCGCTGCTCGCCGCCGCGGCCGGATATTTCGAGAATTTGGGTAACAAAAAGAAAGCGAGCCGCGTCCGCGCCATAGCCGAAACGAAAAAGACGGGCCGCGGCCGCAAACGTAGCGCGAGGTGAAGATGACCGAGAAGATCGAAATACGCGGCGCTTGCGACATGCCGCCCATGGCCAAGAGCCTGGGGAGAATGTCCTGGAACCTGACCGGCTCGTGGCGCAACGTCACGCCCGTTATAGATTACGAGAAATGCACCTTGTGCATGCTCTGTTGGAAGTTCTGCCCCGACCTGGCCATAACCTGTACCGAGCCGCCCCGGATAATACTAGACTACTGTAAAGGGTGCGGCGTCTGCGCCGAGGAATGCCCGGTGAATTGCATCGAGATGAAGGAAGGTATTTAACGCGGGGAGTTCCGGTTTCCCCTAAGTTCTTTGTGAAAGGTTAAATTATGAAACAAGTCGTAACGGGTAACCACACCGTCTCGCACGCGGCCCGCGTAGGCCGGGCGCAGGTGGTCGCGGCGTACCCCATCACGCCCCAGACGCAGGTCGTGGAGAAGATAAGCGAGTTCGTGGCCGACGGCATTATGGACGCCAAGTTCATCAAGGTGGAGAGCGAGCATTCGGCGATGGTGGCCTGTATCGGCGCCGCCGCCGCCGGCGCGCGCACCTTCACCGCGACGTCGGCCCAGGGCCTGGCGTTGATGCACGAGGTCCTCCACTGGGCGGCCAACGCCCGCTTGCCGGTCGTATTGGCGAACATCAACCGCGCCATGGGCCCCCCGTGGACCATCTGGACCGACCAGATCGACAGCCTGAGCCAACGCGACACCGGCTGGATGCAGTTCTATGCCGAGTCGAACCAGGATATACTCGACAGCATTTTGATCTCGTTCAAAGTCGCCGAACGGGTATTATTGCCGGCGATGGTTGTTTTGGAGGCGTTCTTCCTTAGTCACACCACGGAGCCGGTGGATTTCCCGGAGCAGGAGGAGGCCGACCGCTTCCTACCGCCCCGCGTCGCCACTCACACCGTCGACCCCGAGGACCCTGCGGCGTTCGGCGGTTTGACCGGCCCCGACCACTACTACGAGCTTAAATACATGGAACACAACGCCATGCTCGAGGCCAAAGACGTCATCGTACAAACGGCCCAGGAGTACGGCGACGTTACGGGCCGGTATTACAAGATGGCCGACCCTTACCGGTGCGAGGACGCGGAGACGGTTCTCGTCGTTTCGGGGGGCGTCGCTTCGACGGTTAAGGACGCGGTGGACGAGGCCCGGGCGGCGGGCAAAAAGCTCGGCTCGCTGAAGATGTGGACCTTCCGGCCTTTCCCCCGCGAAGACGTTCGGGAGTTGTTATTGGGCAGAAAGCGGGTCGCGGTGGTTGACCGCAACATCTCCTTCGGCCAGGAGGGGATATTCTGCACCGAGGTGAAAGCCTCGCTCTACGGCCAGGACGGTGCGCCGCCGGTGTTGGGCTTCATCGCCGGCCTGGGCGGCCGCGACGTCAAGGTCCGCGACCTGTTGGCCATCGCCGAGGCGGCGGAGAAAGACGATTGCCCCGAATTCAACTGGTACGGCGTCAAGCCCTGACGTCCCGGGCCGCGCCTTATTTCGTTCTTTAAGGAGTACCGTAATGGCTGAAGTCCCGAAGAAGTTGACGATACCGCCCGAGGAGTACATTTGTTCCGGGCATCTGGCGTGCCAGGGGTGCGGCGCCGCGCTGGCGATGCGTTACGCGCTCAAGGCCTTGGGACCCAACACCGTGTACACCGTCCCGGCGTGCTGTTGGTCCGTTATCGACGGCCCCTTCCCGTACACGACGTTGGGGGTCCCGCTTTTCCATATCGCGTTCGAGGCCGCGGCGGCCTCGGCGTGCGGCCTGGCCGCCGGTTTGGAGATGATGGGCAAAACGGACGTGAACGTCGTGGCCTGGGCCGGCGACGGCGGCACCGCCGACATCGGCATCCAGGCTCTCTCGGGGGCGGCGGAACGCAACGATAATATCCTTTACATATGCTACGACAACGAAGCGTATATGAATACGGGCGTGCAGCGCTCGAGCTCGACGCCGTGGGGCGCGTGGACGACGACGACCCCCGCGCGTCACTTCAAGAACCGGCCCAAGAAGAACGTCGTGGATATTATGGTGGCGCACCAAATCCCGTACGTCGCGACGGCGGCGATGGCATTCCCCGAGGACCTGGTGGCCAAGGTGGCCAAGGCCAAGGAAATCGAAGGGATGAAGTACCTGCAGATCTTCGCCAGTTGCCCGCCCGGTTGGCGGATGGCGCCGGAATATTCCGTGAAGTCGGTGCGGCTCGCCGTTAACACGCGGGTATGGCCGCTTTTGGAGGTGGACCAGGGCGTTTATAGCATAAACCGTAAACCGCGTAAGTTTACGCCGGTCGCCGAGTACCTGAAGCTGCAGGGCCGCTTCGCCCATCTTACCGAAGAGCAAGTCGAGGAAATACAGGAGATGGTCGAACGGAACTGGGAACGGTTGTTGTTCCTGGAGAAGTCGACGCACGAGATGGCGGGAATACCGCTGAAGGGCGAGAAGGGCTCGGCGTCGAAAACCAAGGAGACCGGAAAGGCGACCGGTTAGAGTAGAGTCGCAGGAAGGGGGCACGAATTGTGCGGCGCGCGTTGGTTATAGCGATATTAACGTCGGCCTGGGCCGGAGTCGTCGGGGCCGTAGTTTACGATACCCACGAAAAGACGGCCTTATCGCCGACGATCGCGGTGGAGGACGGCGACGTTTACGTGGCCTGGGCGCGCTTGGGTCGTATGATGAAGTTCTCCCGGTTCGAGCTTTCGACGAGCCGGGGAAACGAGGCTTACGCGCAGGCGTCGCAGGCGTTGACGTCGCGTACCAACGACCCATTCGCCATGGTCACCGGGGACGACGGCATTTTCCTGGCGTGGGTGGATTACCGCACGGGGAAAGTGGAGCTGGCGCGGTACGAGGCGAAGGGGACGAGTAAATTCCGCCGCACCGATGCGCGAAGCACAACGGTCAAACCGCGGGGCGGCGTGAGCCTGGCGTACGACGACGGCCGGCTCTTCCTGGGGTATACCGACGGCGAAGACGAATTCGTGCGCATCGTCTCGTACAAAGTGTCGACGAGCGGGAAGCTCTCGCGCGAGAACGAGCGTAAGTTGACGGAGTGCGAAACGGTCCTCGGCTCGTCGATAACGCTGCACGACGGCAAGTTGCTCGTCGCCTGGATCGATTCCGACAAGAAATACATGTTGACGACGTACGCCGTGGACAAGTCTTCCAAAGGCCCCAGCTACGGGCATTTGAAAAATACGCGCACCGAGATAAGGGTCAACACCGACCCGATGGACAAGCCGGGGTTAGCCGCGGCGGGGGGCGAGGTGTATCTGGCGTACGTCGACCGGAACGACAAGACGGCGCACGTCAAGTTCTACATGTTGGAAGCCGACGGCTCTTTGCGGTCCGGCGGGGAGACGCGCGTTAACGAGCGGCCGGCCCAACCCGTCAACGTCGCGGCCTCGGCCGACAAGGTGTATGTAGCGTTGGCGGACGCCAACAAAGACCTGATGGTAGCCGAGCAGTAGCCGCCGGCACGAGCGGCGTTAAGTAAAAAACCGGCCGCGAAGGCCGGTTTTTCGTAGGCTGGATTTGATACCGTATCACGCTTCCGGGAAGGCCGGTGCGTTTAACGCTTCCCCTGGCCCCCGGAGGCCGCCGGGTTGCCGCCGCCGGGGGGGGCGGGGCCCGCCCCGCCGCCGGATGGTCCCGCCGGAATGCCGGCCTTAGCCGGTTCTCCCGTCGGTTTTTTCCCGGCGTCCTTTTTGGAATGGCGTTCCTTTTGGCCCATATCGCAATAGCCGTCGAGGATCGCCGATTCGCCCACTATCAAATTTTTGGTATTAACGTTGCCTACGAGTTCGGACTTGGCCTGTAGCTCCAAGCTCTCGCGCGCCGTGACGTCGCCCAGCACTTTACCGCCGATGACGGCGACGTTGGTTTCGACGGTGGCTTCTATAACGGCCTCTTTACCGACGAAGACCGAGTCCGCCTTTATCTTGCCTTTGAACCTCCCGTCCACTTTCAGACCCCCCGCAACTACGATTTCACCTTCGCATTGCGAGCCTCTGCCGATGATAGAGTTGAGTTTGCTATCGCCGGCGGAACTTGCGTCTTTTCCGAACATTCGTGTTAAGCTCCTTTCCCCACGGGTTGTCGCGTCGGAAGCTAAACGTTAAGGTTTCGTATTCTACTGCGGCGGCTCGGGGGGCGGGGGAGGTTCCTCGTCGCCGGTCTTCGTCTCGCCGGCCGGGATTTCGCCCTCGCGCTCTTCGCTACCTGTAGGTTTTTCCTCTTTCGGCGGTGGTTCCTCCGCCGCCGGTGGCGGGGGTTCCTCTTCCACGCCTTTCTCGACCGGCGTCATGTATTTAATCGGATTGACCGGTACGCCGTGCAGGCGGACCTCGTAGTGGAGGTGGGGGGCGGAACTCCGCCCCGTGTTGCCCACGAACGCTATAACGGCGCCGCGTTCCAATTTTTGGCCCACGCGCACTTTTATTTCCCGGTTGTGGCCGTAGAAGGTGCTGTAGCCGGTCAGGCCGTGTTGGATGATGACGAGGTTGCCGTATATCGGGTCCTCGCCCGCGAACGTTACGACCCCGGGTGCCGTTACCGCGACGGGGGTCCCCTCGGGACAAGCGACGTCACAGCCGTTGTGGAAGGAGTGGCCTTCCAGGCCGGCGTTTTCGCCGAACCCCCGCGTTACCCAGCCGTTTTCCACCGGGTTGCCGTCGGGAGCCTTCAGCGTTATGCCCCGCCGCGACGTGGCCAACTCTTGGAATTGCCGTATCCCCTCGGCCACCGACAAGAATTCGCGGCCGGTTTCGCCGCCCTCCACCGACACCGGCGCGAGCTCCCGGGCGGCGTCGCGTTCTCCCGCGATGACCATCAATTTATCCTCGACTACCTCGAGGTCGGTTATCTTCTTCTCGACCGCCGCGATGCGGGCCACCTTCTCTTTAAGTTGGCCGTTCTGACGGCGGAGCAGCTCGAGCTCGCCGAGCTTGGCCTCGTCCATGGCCTGGTTCACTACCAAACCCACGATGAGGATGAAGACTACCGAAGCTAAGATAACGAGCGAGTAGAAGTACCTGAGCTGCATGCGTAAAGTCAACGTTCCGGAGCGGTCCTCCGGCGCGATGACGACGTTTATATGTCTGCGTTTTCCCATATTAGTCCAGCGTATCGGCGACGAGGCGGGTCAGTACGTCGTCGGCCGTAACACCCTCCGCCTCCGCAATAAAATTCAAAACCAGGCGGTGGCGCAGCACCGGCTTTACCAATCGCTCGACCTCGTCGAGCGTAACGGCGAAGTTGCCGGACAAGAGAGCCGCGGCCTTGGCCGCCAAAATCAGATGTTGCGCCGCCCGCGGGCCGGCCCCCCATTTGACCCATTGGTTGACGTAATCCGGGGCGCTGCCGTCCGGACGCGTCTTCCGGACGAGGGCGGTGGCTTTCCCGAGCACGTCGGCCGGAAGCGGGACCCGCCGCACGAGCTTCTGGTAAGCGATGACGTCGTCGGCCGCCAGCACCGGCTCGGGCTCGGGCCGCGGCGCCGCGGTCGTCGCGGCGACTATTTCGGCTTCCTCTTCGGCCGACGGGTACGGCACCAGGATGTTCAGCATAAAACGGTCGAGCTGCGCCTCGGGCAGGGGATAGGTTCCCTCCTGTTCGATGGGGTTGCGCGTCGCCAGAACGTAGAACGGCTTGGGTAGATCGTGCGTGACGCCGCCCGCGGTGACCTGGCCCTCCTGCATAGCCTGGAGGAGGGCGGCCTGCGTCTTGGGGGGCGTGCGGTTAATCTCGTCGGCGAGCACCACTTGCGCGAATATAGGCCCGTGGACGAAGCGGAAGTGACGCCGGCGTTCGGCGTCTTCCTCCAACACCTCGGTCCCGGTGATGTCGGCGGGCATCAGGTCCGGCGTGAATTGTATCCGGGAGAAAGAGAGCTCGAGCGACCGCGACAGCGTAGAGACCAGCAGGGTCTTGGCCAGGCCCGGTACGCCGGTGAGGATGCAGTGGCCGCCGGCCAGCAAGGCCGCCAGGACTTCGAATATAACGTCGCGTTGGCCGACGATGACTTCGCCGACGGCGCTTTCAAATTTAGCCAACGCCGCGCTCAACTCGCGGGCTTGCGTTACTTCGTCTTTTATCAAAACGGCTTTACCTGCGAAGCGTTATTAAGAAACGTATGATAGGCTATATTAACCGGCCTGTCAAGGGCGTTAAACGTTTGCAACCGGTACGCAGGTAGTATTTAGGCCCGGGGCCGGCGCCGCGTCGCCGTCCCGGCGGTCGGCGAAGGTTGAGCCGGGAGGGAGCTAACCGATACCGTCGCCTTGACTTTGGGGTCTGGTTAAGGTTATAATTAAAA
>CBFCYS010000136.1:0-6616 GCA_965602215.1 uncultured bacterium | reverse complement strand
ATGGCGGAGAGGGTGGGATTCGAACCCACGAGGCCCAACGGGCCCACACGCTCTCCAGGCGTGCTCCTTAAGCCGCTCGGACACCTCTCCGCAGTAATTTCGGTTATTCAGTTTTTAATGCCGAGGGCGTCGGCCTCGACACCGGCCCGCTCGAGCGCGGCCGCCGCCGCGTCCCATTCCCCCTCCCCGAACGCCACCGTAACCGGCACCAGCGCGCCGCCCTCCTCGAGCAGGCAATTAAAAGGCCGGGCGAAGAAGCGTTCCTGGCGGGGCTCGAGGCGCACGCGCCGGCTCGAGGCGTACCCGTCGAGTCGGGGCCCGGCCACCAGGCCGGCGACCAACAACCGTATTTTATCCGCTCGAGAAGCCATCGCGAATACCGGGGAATATTCGGAGAGGGTGGGATTCGAACCCACGGTACCCAGAAGGCACAACGGTTTTCGAGACCGCCCCGTTCAACCGCTCCGGCACCTCTCCACAAAGCACGTTATTCTACGAAAAAGGGGTCGCCGCGGCAACCCAAAATATCTTCGCCGTCGCCCCGGCCCGCTCACTCCGTCGCCGTCAACGCTTCCACAGGGCAGGTAATAATGCAATCGCCGCAGGCCGTACAGGCCGCGGCGTCGTACGCCAGCGTCTCGCCTTCGACGCGGAGCGCGAGCGGTGCGCACACGGCGACGCACGCCCCACACAGGTCGCACCGCCGGCGGTCTACCTCGACGTAACCCGCGGCCACGACCATTAGAAATCGGTACCCAACGAGAACTGGAAGCGCGACGGCTGTTCCACTTCGCGGAGGTTGGTGCGCCAACCCCAATCGAACTTTAAATCGAAGTACCCCAGCCACCACCGGAAGCCGGTCCCGAACGCCATTTTGCCGTGGACCAGGTGCCACCCGCCGTCGGACGTGGCGAACGTGAAGCGGCCGTATTCGAGGTCCTCTTCGTCGGTGTGCCACTGGTGGTCGTCGGGGTAGATGGATTCGTTGTTGTAGTCCCCCCAGGCGGTGCCCGCGTCGACGAAGAAAAGGCCGCGGAAGCCGCCGATGGCGAAACCCTCAACCGGCCAAACGACGTAATCAATTATAGGGAACCGGAACTCGAAGCTGCCCAGGCCGAACCGCGTGCCGTAGAGCTCGTCGTAGCGATAACCGCGCAACGTCGACCCGCCGCCTATGAAGAAGTTCTGCGGGTCGCGCCCCGTACCGAGGCCGGCGGCCGCCCGGAAGGCCAGGCTAACCCGCCGGGATATCCGTATGTACCGCCGCGCGTCAAGGATCTGCTCGGTATAAAACAACGACGACGACGAAGCCGGCACCGTCTGGCGGAGGGTGTAGGCCATGCGCATACCCGCGGTGGGGTGATAATAACCCCACTGCGCCGTGTCGCGGTTGAAACTGGCCAACCCGCCCAACATATTGTCGTCGCGGTACGGTATCCGCTCCTCCTCGGGGTCGTAGAAGTATTTGCGCCGAAGTTGGTAGCCGTAAAGGCCGGCCCCCACCCGGTTCCTCATGTTCAACGGATAAGCGGCTACCACGGATCCGCCCGAGATACGCTGGTCAAAGCCTATTCCGTTTGCTATGTACCAATCCTGCCACGTTACCGCCGAAAAGATGTACGACGTGCGCCTCGTTATATAGTAGTAATCCAACGCGACGCTAATATCGTTAAGAGAGCCTATGGACGTCAAGTCGAAGAGAACGTCGATGCGGTGGCTGCCGAGGATGTCGCTCAAGCCGAATACCGAGTAGTTGCTCAGAACGCCGCCCGAGGTATAGGAGAACGTCGTGTATAAATAATCGGGACTGAATTTAACGCCGTACTTCCGCGTGTCGGCTACGACGTCGGAAACGACGAGGTCCCGGACCGTCGCCGGCTCGAAAGCTTCTTCCTCCTCGCCGGCCTCGCCTTCCTCGTCGCCTTCGCCCGCCGGAGACTCGCTCTCGCCGGCGTACGCCACCGCAACGCCCACGGCCTCGCCGCCGACCGACAATCCGATTTCGCCCTCGCGCTCGCCTTCGCCCGCCGGAGACTCGCCCTCGCCGGCGTACGCCACCGCAACGCCCACGGCCTCGCCGCCGACCGACAATCCGATTTCGCCCTCGCGCTCGCCTTCGCCCGCCGGAGACTCGCCCTCGCCCGGGTTACCGTACCGCGCCAGCCACTCGGCGTACCCGTAGTCGCCCGGTTCGGGCCGCTCGAGCGCGACTTCCCCCACCGGCTCGTTCAGCCACGGCATGGCCCAAACGGAATAGGTCATATTCTCGAAAGACGTAAACGCTATCTTCTCGCCGTCGGGCGACCAGGCCGCGTCCATCACGCCGGTAACGACGTCGGTGTAGCGGCCTACGTTCCGCGTTTCCAAATCCATCACGCAGATGTTGAATATGCCGTCGGCGCGGTCCGAGGCGAACATCAACCGCGAGCCGTCGGGCGATACCTCGGGTGAAATATTCTCGTAGTCGCCGAAGGTCATCTGCTCGGAGGCCGTGCCGTCGGGGCGCACGCGGAATATATCGTGGAACGTCTGCCGCTCGGAGGCGTAGTATATGTACTCGCCGTCCGGCGACCAAACGGGATAGCCGTCCGAGTAGTAGTCGTCGGTGACGCGCGTTAGGCCGCCCGACGCTACGTCCAGGACGTAGATGTCCCGCTTCTCGCGCTTCACGCCGGCGAAGGCGATCTTGGTTCCGTCGGGCGAGTACGCCGGCGAAAGGATATCCTCGAAATCGGGGTTATAGCGCCGCGCGACCCTGCGGTTGAAGACGTTCAATATAAATATCTGGTCGTACGTCCCCTTCTTGCCGACGAACGCGATGAAGTTACCGTCGGGCGACCAGCTCAGGCCGTTCTCCAGGTACATTATATATTCGTACTTCGACAGCGAATAACCCTTGGTGAGGTTCTCGAACTTCTCGCCCGTCTCGGCGTTGACGAGGAAGATATCCAGAAAGCGTTCCTTGACCGTAAGGCACGCCACCAAATCACCCGAGGGCGACCACTTCGGTTTGAAATACGAAACGTAATCGCGCCTGTCGTCCTTGGGCGTCAGCTCGGTCGCGAAATCCTTAAGCTGGGCCTTTTCGCCGATAAGAGGCCAGTAGCGTTGCCTTAGCCAAACCTTCCAATCCTCGTTGAGGTCGGCGAGCTTGATGCCGAACGCGTCTTCCAGGGCGGGGTCGGGCCGCCTTAACGTCGTGGCGCCGAACGCCTGCAGCAGCTCGGCGGGCGCGTCCTCGCCGTACGTCTCGACCAAATACACCATGATTGATTGGCCGAGCTTATAACCGAGGTACGGGCTGGGTAAATATCCAAAATTGCTCAGTCGCTCGAGGTCGGGGACGCTCTCGCTCATGACCGCGTCGCGCAGGACCATCTCGCCTTCCGGAGAGATGTCGTTGCCGTAATAGGTAGCCATTCCCTCCATAAACCAGTCCGGCGGCGCCGCCACGGTGAAGAGCGTACCCAGCGTCGGGAACAAGACGTTAAACTGGAAGATATGGACCATCTCGTGGACCATAGTATCTTCGAACTGGCGTTGGGAGCCGTTGTACGGCATTACGACGCGGCCTTTCAGCGGTTCCGAGAACCCGCCCACGCCTTCGCCCGAGACCGGGCTTATGTTGTTCTGTTCGAAGTGCCGCGCCGACATATACAAAATAATCGGTATGCGCTTGTTGAGGTCGACGTCCAACACGTCGGACATTTCGACGTACGCGTCCTCGGCGATTTCGGCCGCCCAGTCGAGGAGGAAGTCCTCTTCCTCGTAGTAATAAATGTCGTAATGCTCGGTGGGAAGTATGCGCCAGGCAAGCTTCTCGTTGCGGACGACGGATTTGCC
The DNA here is from genome assembly GCA_965602215.1 of uncultured bacterium. Lineage (GTDB taxonomy): Bacteria > RBG-13-66-14 > B26-G2 > WVWN01 > WVWN01 > WVWN01. The sequence continues at coordinate 2,773 of CBFCYS010000136.1, read as the reverse complement.
GAAAGCCGCCGCGCGCGCGGCGCCGAAAAAGGCCACGAGAATCAAGGCCCACACTATTTTGTATTTAAAACCTCGCAACTTCGCGCGTCTGTGCCACGTCGTGGGATTGGAGCGTATATACGAAGTCATCCACAACCTTCTCGAGTAGCTCGTTGAAAATTTCTTTTTCTTTGGAGGGCGCCGCGGTAAGCTCGCTCTGTTTGTAGGTGTGCATCGTCGTCGCTTCGAACTCCCGGCGGCGCATTAAACGCCCCGTCTTGACGTCGAGGGCTTTGACGGTCATCCGCAACGTATACCGCTAATTGACGTCCATGTATCGCGTAGCGTACGACGACCCGAGCTCGAACGGCGCTATCGTCTGGCGGTCCGCGGTATAGAATTCGTTCCGGACGTCGCCCTCCGGGCTATAGGTCCGCTGGATAAATTCGACCTCGCCTATGAGGACGGCGTCCACCCCCAGCTCGGCACCCAGGGCCAGAGCCTGGTCGCGGCTCGAGGGTTCGAAGAAATCGACCCGGTCGAGAGCGGCCTCGACCGTTTCGGCGGGTTCGACCAGGAAGACCTCCTCGTCCACCAGTTTCTCCCGAACCCCTTTGGCGGCCAAGAGGCCCTCGTCCTCCTCGCCCTTAAACGGCAGCACGCCGACCCGTTTGTACACCGACGGGTCGATGTCGGGCGGCTTCTTCACCTGAATAACGATTAAGCGTTCGTGGCACGCCGCAGCCGCCATTATTAGGGATACCGCGGCGGCAGCCGCAACCGCTCTTATAACGTTAGCGTATTTCATTTATACTCAGAAACCCCCGGCGTTAGTCGAGGCCCCATTTCTTCGAATCGCGTTGGACCTTGTCGTTCAGTTCGGACCGCAGCCCGCCGGCCTCGTTTATAATTTTAACCAGCCGGGCGCGCCTTTCCGGGTCCCCTTTTTCGCGGTATTCTGTGGCTACCAATAACGCCAGCAACATTTTATCGACGTAGAGGATGTAGCCTTCGTTCAACTCGTTCGTGTGGTCGTCGTAAGTCAACACGGAATTGAAACCTTCGCGGGCTTTCATAAGCTGGGCCTTGATGTCGCCGGCGACTTCGTCGGAGAAATCGCCGCTTTGCAGGTCCAACCGTTCCAGGTCCGCGGCTACGCCGTTGAGGCTATTGATTAGCGTCGACGCCGTGGCGTAGTAATCGACAAAGGCCTTCCTGCCGCCGGCCCACGTCGCGCCGGCCAAGGCCGAAGCCACAAGAATAGCCGCGAAAACCCTCACGGCGACCGATTCTCTCCGCGAAAAAGCATCATTTCTCATATAATTTTAACACCGCCGAAGCGCGTTTGCAATCCCAAATGCCCGGCCGGATTTAGACGCCGCCGCGGTAAATGGAGTTTAACGCCACGGGCCGAGAAAAAAGCGGGCCGAAGCCCGCCTTTTACTCTCGTAACCGTCGCCGCTTTCTACCGCGCCACGACCAGCCGCCGCGCGGCGACGTCATTGTTCGCCCGCAGGCGGTAGATGTATACGCCGGGGGGCACCGTCGTGCCGTCGGCGGCCGCCAGGTTCCATACTACCTCGCGTTCGCCGGCATCCGCCGCGCCCGAGTACAGCGTAGCCACGCGCCGGCCGCTCAAATCGTACACTTCCAGCTCGGCCGTCGTCGCTTCCGGCAGCGCGAACTTTATAGTCGCCGCCGTCCGCGCCGGGTTGGGGTAGCTCTGCGCCAACGCGAATACCCGCTTCTGCGTCGTCGGCACCTCCACCCGCGCCGGCCCGAAGCGCTCCTTGCCGCCCTTCAGGTCCACCGCCTCCAGCAGGTACTTGTAGGCCGCACCCGCCCTCACGCCGTCGTCCTCGAACTGATAGGGCGTACGGCCGACGACCAGCGCCTCGTTCAGTTTAACGTAGTCGGCGCCGCCGCCTACGTCCTCCAGACGGTAGAGGTTATAACCGGCGTGGTTCTCTTCCCGCGATACCTTCCACGTCACCAGCACCCGGCCCGCCCGGGCCGCCGCGGTGAACGACTCGAGCGTAATCTCGTCGTTGGGGTATAAGTACCGGATGCCGTTGATGTCGTCCTGGTGAAGGGTGCGTTTCTTGGTCTCGCTGGTGGAGGAATACCCGTACATCGTAAAGTCTCTCGAGGCGCCGTCGTACAAATCGGCCAGGACGAGGTTGTGGCCGAACTCGTGGGTGGCGATGTTCTGGATGTCCATGCGATAAACTTCGCCTTTGTTGGACCAGGTGAAGTTATGGCCGTTGAAGCAGACGTCGTTTTCGATTACTTTATAATATCCGCCTGCGTCCTGAAGCCAGAAGATGTTTACGGCGATGGCGCCCGGACCCCACTCAGGCGGCCAGTTCTCCTGGCCCGGGTAGCCGGGCTCGTACCAAACGCAGAGGTTGGTGCCGTCGAGGCCTTTATTAACTTTGTCCGTATTATCGCCGCGGCTGTTGCGGTACCACTGGTACGTTACGTTCGACCAGGTATTGAGCGCCGTCCCGAGGGCGATAAACTCCCCCACGCAGTCCGGCGTGCCGCGGCTGTTGAACCTCATGGTCCAGGGGATCTGGTCCTTGCCGTGCTTGCATATCTTGCCGTTGTAATAATAAGCTTTGAAGGCCAAGGCGGGCGCGGCCACCGCGATTATTAAAGCGATAATAAATACCTTCTTCATCTGTACACCCTTTCGCTCGGGTCTAACGGCCAGCGGCCGCCGCCACTTCGGCCAAGTATTCGGTTAACGTTTTACCGGCCGGCAGAACGGTCCCGTCGACCACCGACAGTT
>CBFCYS010000135.1:0-6650 GCA_965602215.1 uncultured bacterium | reverse complement strand
AACTCGAGACCCCTTCCCGCGTTTACCTCGCCGTGTACGACCTCTCGGGCCGGCGCGTCGCGACGCTGGCCGAAGGGTCCTACGCCGCCGGGAGCCACGCGGCATATTGGCACGCCGACGTGCCGACCGGCATCTACATCTACCGCCTCCAGGCCGGCGATAAAATCGCCGTGAAGAAGGTCGTCGTCGCGAAATAGGCCGCCGACGAATCCGAACTCAAAAGCCGCCCCCGGGCGGCTTTTTCTTTTGTATAAAGGCAAATTAGCTTGCCGGCCCCAAAGCCGTGTGATAGTATTGACTCAGGTTATGTTCGGTACAACCCCGCGAAATTTATGGCGTTCGGGGTCGGCCCTCGCGTTCGCGGCCGCGCTTTTTTTTATAGGCGCCGCCCGGGGCCAGGGCGACCAGGTGGTCGGCGACGAAGGCCAGAGCGTCGAGGCTTTCCCTATCCCGGAGGGCCACCTCACGGCGGTATACGCCGACGTCGCCCCCCGCGTCGACGGCACCCTCTACGACCGCTGCTGGCGGGACGCCGCGCGCCGGCCCACCGCCACCGCCTCCGGCTTCACCTACCGCGGCCTGCCCTACCTCCTGTGGGCCGACGAGCAGACCACCGTCTACGTCGCCTACGACGAGGAGTACCTCTATATCGGCGCCCGGTGCGAGGTGGACAGCTCCGACGACGTCGTCGCCCGCATCCTGACGCGCGACGCCAATTTATGGTACGACGACATGTTCGAGGTCTTCCTCGACACCTTTCACGACCGCAAGTCGTCCTACTACTTCGCCGTCAACCCCCTCAACACGCAGATGGACGGCTACTTCTCCGAGGAGGGCGAGGTCGAGAACCGGAACTGGGACGGCATCTGGTACTCCGCCACCAAGATAAACCACGACTCCTGGACCGTCGAGATGAAGATCCCGTTCCGGACGTTTCGCTTCGGCATGTTCAACGACGAGTGGGGTATTAACTTCGTCCGGTTCCACAAGCACGACTTAGACCAAACGGTGTGGCGCGACCCGGGCGAGAACCTCTTCCGCGTCTCGCGCTTCGGCACCATGGACGCGCCGCCGCGCCGCCAGAAGCGGCCCGTGGTCGACGTCCAGCCGTACGCCTCCGGCTCATACCGCGACCTGGCCAAGGACGAGAAGTACGCGCTGCGGCATAAAGAGGGCCTGGACGTCGCCGCGCGCCTGCTGCCCGGCATGACCGTCGTCGGCACGTTACGGCCCGACTTCGCCCAGGTGGAGGCGGACCCCTATCGCATCAACCTCACCGACGAGGAGTTGTTCTACCCCGAGAAAAGGCCGTTCTTCCTGGAGGGGCAGGAGTACTTCGAGACGCCCATACTGGCGTTCTACAGCCGGCGCGTGGGCGACATCGAGTACGGCGGGAAGTTCATAGGCCGCGTCGGCCCCACCCACCTCTACGCGCTCGGCCTCGACGCCGAGGAGTTCCTGGAGGACCCGGAGAACCCGGGCGGCCCCCACCGGTACTCGTTCGCCGTCGCCCGCGTGAAGCAGGACATCACCAAATACGCGTCGGCGGGTTTCCTGGGCATCCGGCGGACCGGCGATAGCTGGCGCCACAACGACGCGCTCAGCGCCGACGCCACGATATCGTTTAACGACGAGGTCATATTCTCGGGCCAATATCTGCACGTGGAAGACGGCGAAACCGGGATTTCGGACCGTGGCCTGGACCTCTCGCTCACGCGCTACACCTCCGGCTTGTCCATGGGCGCGGGATACACCGACCTCGGGCCGCATCTCGACATCCTGAAGACGGCCTACATCCCGTACGACGACGTCAAGGGTTATTGGGCGTGGGCCGACTACGACCTGTGGCTTTACCGCTGGGGCATAAAGAAGCTGAACGCCAACGTCGACCACGAGCGCTACCGGAACCACGGCGTGGTTTTCAAAACGCGGCCGACCAAGAACGACCCCGACCCGGAGAACGTCCATCGGCTGCAGCGCGAAGGAGTAGCGGGCGAAGTCGGCGTTTACTTCGAGAACCGCATCACGGCGCGGTTCCTGGCCGAGCACAACTACCGCCAGGAGACGCTGCGCCTCCTATACCTGAACCGCTACCACCCCTTCCTGCCGCCGGTATTCATCGTACCCGCGCGCGAGCGCTTCGAGAACCAATACTACGCCGGCACCCTCGGCTACAACCTCGAGGAGTGGTCGTCGGTGTACGCGTTCTACGAGTGGGGGGAGCACTTCAATTACGGTTTGGATTACTGGGGCGGCGGTTTCTCGTTCAACCCTTTCTCCCGTCTGACGCTGGCCTACGACCTGGATTACGAGGTTCTGACCCATCCCAAGGAGCGATACGAATTTATTATAAATCGGCTCCACGGCGAGTTGAACATAACGGACGAGCTGGCGGCGCGGGTCTTCGTCCAGTCCTCGAGCGACCTCGGGCACTACGCCACCAACGCGCTCCTGTCGTACGAGTTCGCCAAAGGCAGCCACGTCTATTTGGTTTATAACGAGAAGCTGTTGTACAAGAAGCACCTGCGCGAAGAGATCGGCCGACGGCTGCTGGACCAGATGATATTCTTAAAGGTCAACTATCTCCTCGGTTTGTAAAGGAGGGCGCCGTGACGGACGAAACGATATTGGACCAGCCCGCGCGGTACGCCGAGGTCGACGTCGACGACGCGGCCTCGCTCATCCGCGACCTCCCGGAGCAGCTGGAAGAGTGCGAGGCGGCGGGAGAGGAAGCGGCTCGGCCGATTCCGGGCGGCGTAAGCCGGGTCGCGTTCCTGGGGATGGGAGGTTCAGGCGTCGTGGGCCGCGTGTTGGCGGCTTTTTTGGAAGCGCGCTGGGAAGTCCCGGCGGTCGTAGTGCGAGACTTCAACGCTCCGGCCTGGGTCGACGCGGAGACGCTGGCGGTTGCCATCTCGTATTCCGGCAATACTCTCGAGACGCTGACGGCGACCGAGGAAGCGCTGGCGCAGGGCGCGTCGCTGGCGGCCGTGACGAGCGGCGGCCGGTTGGAGGAGTTGGCGCGGGCGTCGTCGGCTCCTTGCGTTAAGATACCGGCGGGCAGGCCGCCGCGTTGCTCGCTGGGTTACATGGTCGGCGGCCTGATGGGTTACTTCCGCGCGTCGGGGCTGTTCGACTTCCCGGCCGCGGCCGTAGTGGCGTCCCACCTACGGGGATGTTGGCCCCAATGGGGCTTCGACGTTCCCGCCGTGGGTAACGCGGCCAAGGCGCTGGCTCGCGCGCTGCACGCGGCCGGGGGCGCCGCGGTTTACGGCGCCGGGCCGCTCGCGGCCGTCGCCGCGGACCGCTGCCGGGCCCAGCTCGCCGAAAACGCCAAGTACTACGCCTCGAGCCAATTCTTCCCGGAGCTCTGCCACAACGAGCTGGTCGCGTTCGAGGTGCCCAACCACGTCGCGACGCAGCTGCACGTCGTCGTCTTCCGGCTCGCGCGCGAGGTTGACGCGGAAGCGCGCCAGGTGGAAGCCGCGCTCGAGCTCATAGCCCCCGTCGTCCACGGCGTAACCGAAGTGCGCGCCGCCGCCGAAGAGGACATGGCCGCGCTCTTCGAGATTATCTACTTCGGCGACCTGGCTTCGTACTACCTGTCGCTGCTGCGCGGCATCGACCCGACGCCGGTGGCGAGCATCGCGAAGTTAAAGGAAAAGCTCGCGTCGTAAAGGCCGCCGGGCGCGCCGCCGTCCGTAGCTGCGCCGCGCTCGGCTTTTACTATCAAGGCGTTTAAATCGTCCGCAGCTATGACTCGGGAGACAGAAGAGCAGGCCGGCGCGTACTCGCCGCGGGCCGCCGCCGTCGCGGCCCTGGCCGCGGTTCGGCGCGGGGCCCAGTTGGACCGCGCGCTCGAGCTTACTGTTCGTGGCAAGCTCGGCCGCCGCGACGCCTCCTTCGCCGAGGAGCTGGTCAAGAGCGTCGTCCGGCATAAAACCCTCCTCGACTATCAGCTCGCGCAAGCGGCGAAATCCCTCCAAAAAGTCCCCGCGGCGGTCGTCGATATTATGCGCGTCGCCGCCGCGGAGTTGTTTTTGTTAAATACGCCGGCGTACGCCGCGGTAGACCAGGCCGTCGCCGCGGCGAAGGCGTCGCGGTACGCCGGCCTCGCCCCCGTCGTCAACGGCGTGCTCCGTCGCGTCGCCTCGCGGGACGCGCCGGCGGTCCCCGAGGGCGACGACGCGGCGCGGCTCGCGGTGGCGTATTCGCATCCCGAGTGGCTCGTCCGGCGCTGGCTCGAGCGCTTGGGGCCGGCCGACGCCGAGGCTTTGTTGAGGGCGAACAACGAACCCGCGCCGCTGAACGTCTACGCCAACCCGGCCCGCGTAAGCCGCGACGAGCTGGCCGCGCGGTTGTCGGCCGAGGGCTGCGCCGTGACGGACGGGCCGTTCGGCTCGCTGGCGGTGGCGTTGGCCGACAAGGGCCTCGTCGAACTCGACGCCTTCCGGGAGGGGTTGTTCGCCGTGCTCGACCCGGCGTCGACCCTCGGGCCGCGGGCGCTCGCGCCGCCGGCGGGCGCTACCGTGTGGGACCTGTGCGCCGGCGCGGGCGGCAAGGCGGTGCAGCTCGCCTGGGCCGTGGGCCCGGGCGGCAAGGTCGTAGCCGTCGATAGTAACGGCCGGAAGTTGAAGGCGTGCGCCGCGGCGGCGGCCCGGCTCGGCTTGGAGAATATCGAGATAAGGAAGGCGGACGTTTTGAAAGCCGAGGTGCCGCGGGCCGATTACGTATTTCTGGACGTGCCCTGCACGAACCTGGGCGTTGTCAGGCGCAAGCCGGACGTGAAGTGGCGCGTGCGGGAGGAGGACGTCGCCGCCGCGGCCGCGACGCAGGAAGCCCTGCTCGCCCGGGCCGTCGACGTGCTGGCCCCGGGCGGCTCGGTCGTCTACAACGTGTGCTCGCTCGAGCCGGAGGAGAACGAGCAAGTGGTGGAGAACGTGACGGCGCGCGCTCCGGCGGAGCTAGTGCCGTGCAGCGGCGACGAGTTCGGCGACGCCCGCGACGGCTCGTTCCTCCGGACCCGGCCGCACCGCCACGGCTGCAACGGCGGCTTCGCGGCGATGCTTCGGAGGCCGCGTTGACGGTAAGAGAAGAGGACACCGAAAGCAGAGCGCTCCTGGCGGCGGACGCCGCCAAGCTGTGGGGCGCGGCCATCGTCGAGCACCTCCTCGCGCTGGTCCGCGGCGTAATCGTTCCGGGCTACCTGGGCCCGGCCCTCTACGGCGTCCTGGGCGCGCTGGGCCTTATTACGAAATACGGCGCGTACCTACAGCTCGGCGTAACGACCGCGGTGGGGCGCGAGGTCCCGTACGCCGTAAAGCAAGGGTCTTCCGACCATGCGGACCGGCTCGCCAAGGTGGGCTATTCGTTCAACCTGCTGACGTCGGCGGTGCCGGCGGCGGGCGTCGTCATCTACGCGCTGGTTACGTGGGGCCGGTACGTCGACGTTATCTCGTGGGGGCTGTTGGCGTTCGCCTGTCTTTTAATAACGACCCGGCTCGAGACGTACTTCACGACGGTCTTTCGCGCGCGCCGCCAGTTCGGCGCCGCTTTCTTGTTCACGTCGTTGAAGGCGGCCATCCTCTTCGGCCTGGTCATCGGCTTCCTGTACATATACGGCCTGTACGGCGTCTTCCTCGGGTTGGTCGTCGGCGGCGCCGTCGTCGCGGTGATGGGGACGATTTGGACTCGGGCGGGGGCGGGGCCCTGGCCCGACTGGTCGTTGATGCGGAAGCTCCTGCCGATAGGGCTGCCGCTGGCCGGCATCGGCGCTTTGGGGTTCGTCTTGCAATCCATCGACCGCTTGATGGTCATCCACTTCTTTACGCCGCGCGACGTGGGGCATTACATCCTGGGCGTCACGGTGGTAACGTTCGTGTATTTCCTCCCGATGAACGTGGGCCAGGCGATGGCGCCGCGCATCTACGGCCTGCCGCGTGACGGAGACCGGCGCGCCTTCGAGGAGTACCTGCTCGAGCCGTCGCTCTTCGTGACGTACCTGGTCGCGTCGCTCGGCGGCCTGGTACTCATCTGTATGGTCCCGTTTATCCGGTACGTTTTGCCGGCGTACGGGCCGTCGGTACCGGTGGCCGCGGCGCTGCTGGTGGGTATAACTTGCCAGGGCGGCGTCCAGGGGGGAGCGCATATCCTGATCGCGTTCGGGCGGTTCCGGACCATCGCCGTGGCGCAGGGCGTCTCGCTCGTCCTCGCGTTCGCGCTGATCTGGTTCGCGGTTCGCTCCGGGTGGGGTTTGGTCGGCGTGGGCGCGGGGGCGTCGGCGGGGTTGGTCACGTTCGCGTGCGCGGTGCAGTTCTCGGCGTGGCGGCTATTGTCGCTGCCCCTCCGGGCGCTCCCGCGAGCTTTCGGGTATTTACTATTGCCGCCGGCAGCGGTGGCGGTCGGCCTGTTCTTCGCCTTCTACGGCGGCTCGTTCATCGTGGCCCGCCTGGCGCCCGGCGCGGCGCGCACGACCGCGGACGCTTTGCATTTCGTTTTCCGGGTAACGTTGTTCTTGCCGACCGTCGCGGCCTTCGGCTACTACGTGGAGCGCGAGACCGGTTTCGTAACGAAGATGTGGTCGCTCGTAAAGGAGAAATTATCGGCGCGGGCGAGATAGCGCTGGTGTGGAGCGACGCCACGTTGGCGCGGGC
>CBFCYS010000134.1:0-6672 GCA_965602215.1 uncultured bacterium | reverse complement strand
CGTCGATTTCGCCCTGTCCCAGGTAGGCCCGCCCCAGCCATAGCCAGGGGTCCTCAGCGCCGGGCGCGTTCTCGACCGCGGTGAGGCAAAGCTCTTCGGCCTTTTCGTACTCGCCCACGTCGAAGTACCCCTCGGCCAACGCGCTCGACGCCATCTCGCGGGCTAAGACCTCGTCGTCCCGCTGCTCGCCGAAGACGTATACGCCGGCGCCGACCGTTTTATCCGAAAGGCCGAGGTATTCTCCCGCGGGGGGGTACGCGTCCATAAAGCCGCCCGGCTGCAGGAAGCGGAAGACCTTGCCGACGCCCAGGTCCGGGTCCTTGAACTCGAGGTTATTGCCCACGGACACGATTAAGCGGTTGGGATACAGGTTGCCGAACAGCCAGTCCGGGTCGTCTTCGAGAATACCCGTTATCTCCATAAAGCGATGACGGCTATCCTCGGTCGCCGGGACGGAACCGCCGGGGATGAACATCGCCGCCACCGACGTGTCGGCCGGCACCCAGCCGTACGGCGGGATGAGCACCTCCGCCCACTGGTGGCCGCCGCCGAAGGGCCACACGGCGGTTACGGTCCGGGCCGGGACCCCGGCAGCGCGGCACAGCGCGCAGAAGACGACGCTGAACTCGCCGCAGTCGCCGCTCCGTCTGGCGAAGGATTTGGCCGCGCCGCGGCTCTCCAGGTCCGGGAATAGGTAGTCGATATTATAGACGACCCAGTCGAATATCTTGTGGGCCTTGCGGTACGGATTGACCTCGTCGCCCACTATCTCGCGCGCCTGGGCGCGTATGCCGTCGGTGACCTGTATCCACGGCTCGGAGCGCATGTACCGCTGGTACTCCGGGGACCCCTCGTCGTAGGGTTCGACTTTTTCGGGGTCTATGTTCGCGCCGCTCACCAACTCGCCGGCGTAGCCGAAGTCGTAGTAGAAATATATCCCCTCGCCGTCTTTGAGGTCCGTTTGCCGCCAGAAGACGATCTTGGTTTTGCCGAAGGGGTCTTCGACGACCGCCGCGGGCTCGGGGTAGATCTCGCCTATTTCGACCACCTGGCCGCGGTGTTCGACCGGCAGCGCGACCCACAGCCGGACCTCGGGCGCGTCGCCGGTGACCTCTACGTTATCCACGAAGTACCAATAGCGCGCGAGCGTCATCTCCGCCTCTTCGGCCCCGACGAGCGCCGCGGCGCCGAGCAGTCCAAGTAGAGTAATGGCCATTATACAACGAGCTCGTAACATCTTCTCCTCCTGTGAGTTGAGCGTGTTTACGGTACGGCTGGGAAGGCCGAGCTGAAAAGATATATAATTAATGTGCGGCGCCGCTGTCAATATAATCGGGCCGCGTTCGTGCCGACGCGACGAGGCGGAGCGGGCCGCCGCGGCCTACTCCAGCGCCAACGTGGCTTCGTCGAAGTGCTCCTCCGCGAACGTCAGCGAGCCCTCGTAGTCTATGCCGCTCTCCATGACCCACAGGAACTCGTCCCGCGCGGCTTCGGGGTCGCCCTTCTTCAGGTAGCAGACGCCCAGGTAGTTGTGGCACTGGGCGTCCAGGATCGGCTTGGCGGGCCCCCCTTTGCCGGCAAGGGCTTTGTAGAAGGCGTCGACGGCGTCGTCGGTTTTGCCCTGCTCGAGGTATATTTGACCGAGGCTAAGCCAGGGTCCCTCGGCTTCGGGGTTTTCCGCGACCGTGCCGAGGAGTATTTCCTCCGCCTTCGCGTATTCGCCCGCCAGGAAGTACGTGTAGCCGAGGTCGGCCAACACCGTCTTCCGGGCCAGAACCGGGTCGTCGTGCCCCTCGCCGTAGACGTAAATGCCGGCGCCGACCGTTCCGTCGGACAGGTCGATATATTCTTCCGCCGCCGGGTACGCGCCCGTGGCGCCGGGCTGCAGGAACCGGAAGACCTTCGCGACGCCCAGGTCCGGGTCCTTAACCCGGAAGTTGCTGCCCACCGATACGATGAGGCGCTTGGGGTAGAGGTTGCCGAAGAGCCAGTTCGGGTCGGCGACCGGCATTCCCGTAATTCCCAGGATAGCGTCGATATTCTCCGCGGTGGCCGGAATGGCGCCGCCGGGGATGAACATCGCCGCCATGGAGGTATCCGCCGGCACCCAGCCGTACGGCGGGATGAGTACCTCCGCCCACACGTGGCCGCCGCCGAAGGGCCAACAGGCGGTGACGGTCCGCGCCGGAATTCCCTCCGCCCGGCACAGCGCGCAGAAGGCGACGCTGAAATCGCCGCAGTCGCCGCTCCGTCTGGCGAAGGCTTTGGCCGCGCCCCGGCTTTCGGGGTCCGGCAATTCGTAGCGTATATTGTAAACGACCCAGTCGAATATCATCCTGGCCTTGACGTACGGGTTCGTCTCGTCGCCGACTATTTCGCCCGCCCGGGCGCGAATGGCGTCCGTGACCTCGAGCCAGGGCTCGGACCCCGTGTAGCGCTGGTACTCCGCGGCCTTCTCGTCGTAGGGTTCGACTTTTTCCGGGTCGACGTCGGCGTTCACCTCTTCGCCGGCGTATTTGAAGTCGTAATAAAAATAGAAGTCTTCGCCGTCCACGATGTCTGTTTGCCGCCAGAAGACGATCTTGGTTTCGCTGAAGGGGTCTTCGACGACGCCCGCGGGCTCGGGGTATATCTCGCCTATTTCGACCGCCTGGCCGCGGTGTTCGACCGGCAGCGCGACCCACAGCCGGACCTCGGGCGCGTCGCCCGTGACCCGTACGTTGTCCACGAAGTACCAATAGCGCCCGGGCGTCATCTCCGCCTCTTCGGCCTGGATAACGGCCGCGGCGGCGAGCAACGTAAGTATGATGGACATTGCGACGGATCGAATTCTGCGCATCTTCTCCTCCTGGGCGTCGGGCATTCCTTCTTTGAAACTTAACCGAGGTTGACTTATTTTTTCATAATAACATACCACTCCGGGGTGTCAATTTGTTTAGATGCTACCCCCGGCCCCGGAGGTAAAACCGCGTCCGCGGCTCGGTCGAAAAGGCCGACCCCGCGGGGCCGGCCTTTTCATCGCGTTTGGGGAAAGTTGCCCCTACTCCAGCGCCAACGTGACCTCGTCCAGGTGTTCCTCGGCGAAGGTTAGGGAACCCTCGTAGTCGACGCCGCTCGCCAGGACCGCCAGGAACTCCTTTCGCGCCGCGGCGAGGTCTCCCTTCATCTGGTAGCACGCGCCCAGGTAGTTGTGGGCCTGGACGTCGTACACCGGTTTGGCCGAAGAGCCGTTTCCGGCGAGGGCCCGGCGGAAGGCGCCCATCGCCTCGTCGACCTTGCCCCGTTCCAGGTAGGCCTTCCCCAAAAAGAGCCAGGGCTCCTGGACGGTGGGCGCCGCCTCGGTCACGACGCGGAGCGTCTCCTCGGCCTTCGCGTATTCGCCGGCCAAAGCGTACGCGAAGCCGAGCTCCATGGCCGCCCGCTCCCGGGCCGCGGCCAGGTCGTCGCATCCCTCGCCGAAGACGTAGAAGCCCGCGCAGACCGTCTTGTCCGAAACGTCCACGTATTCGTAGGTCGGCGGGTACGCGTTGAATACGCCGGGCTGCAAGAAGCGGAAGACCTTCCCGATGCCCAGCTCCGGATATTTGCACCGGTGGTTGTTGCCCACCGATACGATGAGCCGGGTGGCGTAGAGGTTGCCGAACAGCCAATCCGGGTCAGCGCCCGGGATACCCCGCGTATCCATGAAGGCCTGGATTTCCTCCTCGCTGGCGGGGATGGTGCCGCCGGGCACGAACATCTGCGCTACCGAGGTATCCGCCGGCACCCAGCCGTACGGCGGTATAAATACCTCCGCCCACTGGTGGCCGCCCCCCGTGAGCCACTTGGCGGTAACGGTCCGGGCCGGCACCCCGGCGGCGCGGCACAGCGCGCAGTAGAGGACGCTGAACTCGCCGCAGTCGCCGGTCCGGCGCGGGTAGGCTTTGGCCGCGCCCCGGCTGTCCAGGTCCGGGAACTCGTAGCGGACGTTGTTGACGACCCAGTCGAATATCATCTTGGCCTTGACGTAGGGGTTCGTCTCGTCGCCGACGATTTCGCCCGCCCGGGCGACGATGGCGTCCGTTACCTCTATCCACGGCTCGGAGCCGGTGTAACGCCGGTACTCGGCGGACTCCTCGTCGTAGGGTTCTATTTTCGACGGGTCGACGTCGACGTTGACCTCTTCGCCGGCGAACGCGAAGTCGTAGTAGAAATAGGTCTCCTCGCCGTCCTCGAGGTCCGTTTGGCGCCAGAGTATTATCTTGTTGCCGCCTAAGGGGTCTTCGACGACGGTCTCGGGTTCGGGGTAGATCTCGCCTATTTCGACCACCTGGCCGCGGTGGTTCATCGGGAGCGCGACCCATACCCGCACCTCGGGCGCGTCGCCGGTGACCTGTACGTTATCCACGAAGCACCAGTACCGCCCGGGCGTCATCTCCGCCTCTTCGGCGTGAACGAGCGACGCGGCGGCGAGCAGGCCGAGCAGAACCGCCGTCATTATCCAACGAGCTCGCAACATCGTTTCCTCCTGTACGTTGAGCGTATTTGCGGTACGGCCGGGAAGGCCGAGCTATAACGACATATTCGAAACGCGCGGCGGCGCCGCGGCCTACTCCTCCGCCAGCGTTATTTCGTCGAGATGGCTCTCGGCGGACGTCAGTATGTCCTCGTAGTCTACGCCGCTCTCGATGACCAGTATAAACTCCCGGCGCGCGGCCTCGAGGTCGCCCTGCTTCAGATAACACTCCCCCAGCACGTTGCGGCACCGCGCGTCGAACACCGGTTTGAGGGACCCCGCCTTGGCGGCGAGGGCTTTGCGGAGGGCGTCGACGGCCTCGTCGGGCTTGCCATGGCCCAGGTACGCCTTCCCCAGCTCGAGCCACAACGACTGGGCCTCCGGGTATTCCTCGAGCCCGGCGAGGAGGAGCTCCTCCGCCCGGGCGTATTCGCCGGCGTTGACGTAGGCGATGCCGAGGCCGAAAGACGCCTTCGTGCGCGCGGCCGCCGCGTCGTCGCACCCCTCGCCGAAGACGATGCAACCGGCGTGTACGGCTTTATCCGAGATGCCGACGTACTCGACGTTGGACGGGTACGCTCCGGCGCTGCCCGGTTGCATGATGCGGAAAACCTTGCCGACTTTCGGCTCGGCGTATTTGAACGTGACGTTGTTGCCCACCGACACGATGAGGCGATGGGGGTAGAGGTTGCCGAACAGCCAGCCGGCGTCCCAGCTCGGGATACCGGTCCTCTCCATAAATACGTGGACGTCGTCCTCCGTCGCCGGGATGCTGCCGCCCGGAACGAACATCTGCGCCGCGGACGTGTCGGCCGGCACCCAGCCGTACGGCGGGATGAGCACCTCCGCCCACTGGTGGCCGCCGCCGAAGGGCCAACAGGCGGTAACCGTCCGCGCCGGGACGCCGGCGGCGCGACACAGCGCGCAGAATACGACGCTGAACCCGCCGCAATCGCCGGCCCGCCGGGCGAAGGATTTCGTGGCGCTGCAGTGGTCGATGTCCGGCGACTCGTACCGGATATTGGCAACGGTCCAGTCGAATATCATCCGGGCTTTGACGTAGGGGTTCGTCTCGTCGCCGACTATCTCGCCCGCCGTGGCGCGGATGGCGTCCGTGACCTCCACCCAGGGTTCGGACCGCGTGTAGCGTTGGTACTCGGCCGACTCCTCGTCGTACGGCTCAATTTTCGCCGGGTCGACGTTGGCGTTTACCTCCTCGCCGGCGTACGAGAAGTCGTAGTAGAAATATATGTCGTCGCCTTCCTCGACGTCGGTCAGGCGCCAGAAGACGACGCGGTTGCCGGTCGTGGCGTCTTCGCTGACGCAGGCGGGCTCGGGGTATATCTCGCCCATCTCGACCGTCTGGCCGCGGTGGTTGACGGGCAACGTCACCCATACCCGCACCTCGGCCTCGTCGCCGGTGACCTCGACGTTCTCGACGAAGTGCCAGTAGCGGCAGGGGGTCATCGCCGGCTCGTCGGCCTGTAGCGCGGCCGGCGCGACGAGTAAAACCGAAAGAACGAACGCCGCAACGCCGTAGGTCCGTGCCATTGTCTCCTCCTGTGCTTCGAGCCGTTTTAAAGAACGTTGACTAAACCCTTTTATACGGGCTTATTATTTACGTAGTGCCCCGGGCGGTGCTACTTGCCGGCGGCCGGGAGGCCGTCCAATTGCTCCTCCGCGAAGGCCAGCGAGCCGCTGTAGTCGCAGCCGCGCGCCAGCGCCCACATGAACTCCTTGCGCGCCGCGGCGTCGTCGCCCTTCTCCCGGTAGCACACGCCCAGGAAGTTGTGGGCCCAGGACGCGTACAGCAGTTTCGTGGAGCCGCCTTGGCCCGCCAACGATTTCTTAAGCGCGGCTATGGCCTCGTCCGTCTTGTCCTGCTCCAGGTACGCCCGACCCAGGCTGAGCCAGGCGGGCGCGCTGTCCGGGTTCTCCTTCAGCGTTTGGAGGAGGGCGGCCTCGGCCTTGGCGTATTCGCCCGCTTCCAGGTAGGGGTCGCCCAGCGCCGCCGCGGCCCTCTCGCGCGCGACGGCCGGGTCGTCGTATCCCTCGCCCGCCATGAAGAAGCCGGTATTCACCGTCTTATCGGACAGGCCGATGAGTTCGACGGAAGACGGGTAGGCGCAGTCGCCGCCGGGCTGCAGGAAGCGGAAGGTCTTCGCGATGCCCAGCTC
>CBFCYS010000133.1:0-6758 GCA_965602215.1 uncultured bacterium | reverse complement strand
CTCGTCGTCCTTACCACCACCATAGGGGTGGCCGCGGTGCACAATGTAGGTGGTTCCGGCACCGGCGGTAACACTATACCGTTCTGGGCGAGATCCCCCTATTACTCCCAGATGCGGTTCCAAACGATGTGGCGCCAGAGCGAGATAAACGAAGCCGGCGCTATTAGCAATATCGAATTCCAGATGTATGCCGGTTACACCGGCGCAGGCGGGGTCTTCAACGGTTGTAAAATTCTACTCTGCCATACGACCGCTACGGCCATCAGCAGCACGTTCGCTACCAACTACGGTGGCGGTACCCCGGTTGCCGTTTTCAACGGGACTTACACTCTTGCGTCTAACCCGGGCGGCTCCTGGGTATCGATCGTCAAGCCGACCAACTTCACCTTTAACAACACGCGCAACTTGCTCTTCGAGGTATCGTGGACGAGTTATTCCAGCGGCGGTACCAACTACATGTATTATAGCAGAGGCGGCCCCGGCCGCATTTACGCAGCCTCCGCTACCGCCACGACCGGTACCGTTGAGGCCGGTTATTGGCAAAAAGGCCGCATAACGGTCGGCTACGTCGGCGTAGCGCCGACCTCGCTGGGCCGCGTAAAGTCCATCTTCAAGTAACGTCTTATTTCACGAAGCGCGAAACGCCCCTCTCGTTTGAGAGGGGCGTTTTTTCATTCGCGGTTTCTTTTTCGCGGCAAATAAAAACCCCGCCGGGGGGCGGGGTTTTAAGGGCTGGATTACGTTATTCGTACATGGCCTTGACCCGGCCTAAGCTGGTGGGCTCGCAGGCGGTATAGTAGCTGAAGTTCAGGCGGGTGTAGTAGGCGCGGCCGTCGCCGCGGCCGCTCGGGGCGGTCGGGTTGTTGACGGCCCAAACACGGCGATTGCCCGACAACGGGTCGTTGGTGTAGATGGGCACGCTTATGGCGTTGTCGCCCTCCCAGCGGATCTCGATAAGCAAGTGCCGGACGTTGTCGTAATTGTATTTGGCCGTCATCCTGAGGCCGAACCAACCGCGAGCGCCCGGGATGGTGAAAGCGGCGCGCGAAGCTACCAGGACCGGCGCCGCGTAGTAGTTGACGCCGAAAGTCGTGGAGAGGGACGTCCGCGTGGTGTGGCACAGGTAGACGCGGTAGTTATTGTACCGGCCCGAGGCGCCGTCGTAATTGTAGTATTCCACCTCGTTGATGGCGCCGGCGTACCTTATGCGCGACTGCTCGATGTTGGTCTGGAACCGCATGCCGCTGTACGCGTGGCCCCAGAACGGACAGAGGTTGTTCGCCTGCGCCGAATAGCAGGTTATCCGCCTGCCGCTCGCCAGCGCCGACGCCGCGACCCCCAGCGTCAGCGCGACGATTAAGATAAGGATTCCCCACCGTTTCATCATTCACGCCTCCTTTTGGTTAAAAGGCTTATTAACTTCGTTACTCAACCTCTTGCGCGTATAGACCCTTCTAAAGTAGTATTAAGCGAAGCTTGTTGTCAAGCTTTTTATTATGGCGGTAGCCGGCGGCGCTCGAGCCGGCGCGGTTTCTTTTCCCGGTTAGGCCCGAGACGACTTAAAAAGGCGGCCTCGCGGGCGGCCTTCGCGCTGCAGCGTTTCGCTAGTCGCCGTGGGCGGCGATTATCTCCTCGCGCGTCCGGCCCAGGACGCCGCACCGCTCGCCCACGCGCGTGAAGGCCGCGACCGCCTCGTCCAGGTGCCGGCGCTCGTGGGCCGCCGATATCTGGACGCGGATGCGGGCCTCCCCCTTCGGGACCACCGGGTAGCTGAAGCCGATGACGTATATCCCCTCGTCCAGCAACTCGCGGGCGCAGTCCTGCGCCATGCGGGCGTTGTAGAGCATGATGGGGACGATGGGGTGGTCGCCCGGGCGGATGTCGAAGCCCGCCGCCGTCATCTTCTCGCGGAAGTATTTCTGGTTGTCGTCCAGCTTGTCGCGCAGCTCGGTGGACTCGAGCAGAAGGTCGAGGGCGGCGATGGTGGCGCCGACGACCGCCGGCGCCAGCGTGTTGGAGAAGAGGTAAGGCCGCGAGCGTTGGCGGTACCACTCGACGAGCTCCGCCGGGCCGGCGATGCAGCCGCCCGAGGCGCCGCCCAGCGCCTTGCCGAAGGTGGTCGTGATGAGGTCCACCCGGCCCATCACGCCGCAGTACTCGTGGGTGCCGCGGCCGGCGGGGCCGACGAAGCCGGTGGCGTGGGAGTCGTCCACCATAACCAGCGCGTCGTAGCGCTCGGCCAGGCCGCATATCTCGTCCAGCGGGGCGTAGTCGCCGTGCATGGAGAAGACGCCGTCGGTAGCCACGACGCGGTAGCGCGCGTCCCGCGCTTCCCGCAGCCGGGCTTCCAGGTCGGCCATGTCGGCGTGTTTGTAGATGTACCGCCGCGCTTTGGAGAGACGGATGCCGTCGATGACGGAGGCGTGGTTGAGGGCGTCGGTCACGATGGCGTCCCCCTCGCCGAAGACGGCCTCGAACGTCCCGCCGTTGGCGTCGAAGCAGGCGGCGAAGAGGATGGCGTCTTCTAGCCCCAGGAAGGCGGCTATCTTGCGCTCGAGCTCGCGGTGTATTTCCTGCGTCCCGCAGATGAAGCGGACCGAGCTCAGGCCGTAGCCCCACCGCTCGAGCGTTTCGCGCGCGGCCTCGACAAGGCGGGGATGGGCGGAGAGGCCGAGGTAGTTGTTGGCGCAGAAGTTGAGGACGCGGCCTCGCCCGGCGACCTCGATTTCGACCCCCTGCGGCGTCGTTATGATGCGTTCCTCTTTAAAAAGGCCCGCGTCGCGGACGGCGGCCAGCTCCGCGCGCAGGGCCTCCTTCATCTTCCCGTAAACCATGTTCGCACCCCTTTTTTTACAGCGATTATAACAAAAAAAGTCGCGAAGGTTAAGGAGCGGCCTACCCAAAGAACGGCCGCGGCCCGATTTTACCCGTAACCGGAAGCGGCGTCAAATAAAAAAGGCTGCGTGGGGTCCACGAAAGCGGCTACGTGGGCATAGCGCCGACCTCGCTCGGTCGCATCAAGGGCCTCTACAACTAACGCATCCCGACATAAAGCGACGAAAAACGCCCCCCTTTCCGGGGGGCGTTTTAATAACTTAATCGCTCGGAAATCGAAAGCCTGCTTGGTGAGGCCGCGGCGTTTCCGGCGTCGGATTTTCATTGCATTAATATATAATTTATGTTTCAATGCCGGGAAGGTAATTGGCGTATAAAACCCCATACAGTAGGAGGTAACATGATGAAGAAGCTCGTATTTTTAACGCTGGCGCTGATAATCGTCACGTCCACGCTGGCGGCAGCCGGCGTGCACGTAGTCGGCGGAACATCGACTGGCGGCAACACGATTCCGTTCTGGCCCACGCGGCCCGGGATGCGGTGGCAAACGATCTGGCACAAAGCCGACATCAACGAAGCCGGCGCGGTTACGAAGGTCGAATTCCAGGCGTACAGCATCTCTACGGCGAGTAACTTCACGACTTGCAAAGTTCTACTGTGTCATACCTCCTTAGCCCACGTTACCACGAGCTACGTCGGTAACTACTCGGGGAAAACGCCGGTTACGGTATTCAGCGGTACTAAGGTCGTTCCCGCTACGGCGCAGGGCCAATGGTTTACCGTCGTCGACCCCACGACCTTCACGTACAATAACTCGGACAACCTCCTCATCGAGGTCAGTTGGGTTAGCGGTTCCGGCGGGTCCGTCTGCCACTGCTATACAAACAGCCGCGGGAAGGCCGGCCGCGTATACGCGTATAGCGCTACCGCCTCGTCGGGGACGGTATCCACCAACTACGACCAGCTCGGCCGCATTACGATCACGCCCACGGCCGTCTCGCCCACCTCCCTCGGCCGCATCAAGAGCCTCTACAACTAACCCATCCCGACATTTAGCGATTAGAAACGCCCCTCCCCGGAGGGGCGTTTTTTTCTCTTTTCAACGTAATAAAAAACCCCGCCGGGCGGCGGGGTTTTCGAGGGTCAAGTTAAGCTATTCGTACATGGCTTTGACGCGGCCCAGCGAGGTGGGCGCGACGCCGGTGTAGTACGAGAACGAGATGCGGCCGTTGTAGGCGGCGCTATCCACGCTCCCCGTCGACGCCGTCGGGCTTCGGGCCCACAACCGGTGCGCGGTAAGGCTGCCGCATCGGAGGGCACAATTAGACCCCGAACCCTTTTCCCAGCTTATTTCTAAGATCAGGTTGTCGGTATTATTGTAGGTAAAGGTCGTAGTCATCGGTATCGGGTAAAATCCGGACCGCGCCGGGACGACGTAGGAAGCGGACGAGGCTACCAGTACGGGGGTGCCGCTGTAGTTATTACTGAAATTCGTAGTCAACGCGGATACTTTGGTATGGCACAGGTAGAATTTAACGTTGGTGAAAGTGCCCGTGGCCGTCGTGGTTTTTTCGAGCTCAAACTCGTTGATGGTGCCGGCGTAAGCAATCCTACTCTGGTCGTAGAGCAACTGTACGCGGGTGCCGGTAGGGAAAAAGGAAGGCCACCAGGGGATTACGTTTCCCCCCGAGCCGATGGTGACGGTAACCTGCTTACCGTGGGCAAAAACCAGCGAGGCGGCGCCCAACGTAAGGGCGACAGCCAAGATAAAAACTACGGAACGTTTCATCTCTTACCTCCTCCTACAGATTTAACACAAGGGGTCATCCCTAACCGAGCCGACGGAACCGTCGCCTCTTTTACTAACCCATTCTACCCTCTTCCAAAACTTTAGTCAACGTTTTTCCGGGGGCCAATTTTGCAATGTTGTAAATATGTCCGATGAGCCTGGGCCGAGTCAAGACCATCTTCAAGTAACATCTTATTTCACGAAGCGCGAAACGCCCCTCTCGTTTGAGAGGGGCGTTTTTTTGTCGTCGACGCGACGCCGATTTCGATTGCACTACTTTTAATTCTATGTTTTTATTAACCGATAAACGAAGGAGAGGTTATTAAATTCTCAAGGAGGTAGTATGATGAAGAAGCTAGTGTTTTTGACGCTGGCGCTGATAATCGCCACGTCTACGCTGGCGGCGGCGGCGGTTCACATAGTCGGCGGCGGCACGCCGAACAGCAACAACACGTTCCCCTTCTGGGGAACCTACCCGGCCTTCAGATGGCAGACGATGTGGTTTAAAAGCGAGCTCAACGAGCCCGGCCCCGTGACCAAGATCGAGTGGATGACCTGGAACGCCACCCGCGGCGGCTCGTACAGCAACTGCGACATCCTGCTGTGCCACACGGGCGTCTCCGCCATCACCACCAACTTCGCCACCAACTACGGCGGAAAAACGCCCGTCAACGTCTACACCGGCACGTACACGCTGTCCTCGTATCCCGTAGACACGTGGGTGACGATCGTCTCACCGACGAATTTTACGTACAACAACACGGACAACCTCCTCATGGAAGTCTCCTGGCAAGGCGGTTCCGGCAGCACCAACTCGATGAAGGTCCGCACGAGCGGCGCGGGACCGTACCCGGGACGCATATGGAACACGTCGTCGAAGACGGCTACTACCGGCTCCATTCAACCCAGTTACCACCACTACGCCCGCATCACCATCGGGGCCATACCGGGCGTCGCGCCCACCTCCCTCGGCCGCATCAAGGGCCTCTACAACTAACGCATCCCGACATTTAGCGATGAAAAACGTCCCTCTCGCTCGAGAGGGGCGTTTTTCTTTGGCGAGATAAAAAGGCGGCCTTGCGGCCGCCCTTAATTCGCTCGGCGATACCCGGGAATCAGTTCCCGAACTTCTCGATGATCTCCTTCTTGCCGAGGCCCAGGATGCCGTACTTCTCGCCAATCTTCTTGAAGGCGGCGATGGCGGCTGCGGCCCGTCGCGGCCGCGGGCCGGTATTTTTATATTGCGCCGGCCCGGGAAAAAAGATATAATGGATATCCAATAAGGATTATGAATAAAGGTATCTCCAACTAAGACTAGGAGGAAAAGAATGAAGAAAGCGTTAGTATTAATGGTCGTCGCGTTAACTTTCACGGCGTTCGTAGCCCCCGCGGCGGCCGAAGATTCGGGTAAGGTAGTAACCATCGGGACCCACGCCTCGGGTAATTACATCCCGTGGTGGGGCTCGTCGTACAACTCTATGCGGTACCAGTGTCTATGGTTTAAGTCCGACATTAACACCGCGGGTTACATAAACGTCGTCGAATTCGAGAAGAGCAGTACCGCGGCCGGAACTTTCAACGACGTACGCGTCTGGTTATGCCATACAAAGAAAACCGCGCTCGAGGCGACTTTCGCGAACAACTACACCGGCTACACGCCGGTACAGGTCCGTACCAGCGCGAACCTTACTCTAAGCGGTTCCGGTTATTTCGACATCGGCATTACTCCCAATAGTTTTAATTACAACAACTCCGACAACTTACTGATGGAGGTCCGGTGGAACGGCGACTCGGGGACCGGCGTCCCTTGTTGGCGCTCGGCCCAACCGCTTAGTCGCGTTTACGCGACCAGCCACACGGCTACGAGCGGCTCTGTCCAAAACAACGGCCAGTGCATCCGGCTCCACATCGGGACCATGACCGGCGTAGCGCCTTCGAGCCTGGGCCGCGTCAAGACCCTCTTCCGCTAACCGCGATAGACTTACGACTGCGAACGCCCCTCCACGGAGGGGCGTTTTTCTTGGGCGAGATAAAAAGGCGGCCTTGCGGGCCGCCTTCGTCAACTCCGTAATCGGGGAATCAGTTCCCGAACTTCTCGATTATCTCCTTCTTGCCGAGGCCCAGGATGCCGTAC
>CBFCYS010000132.1:0-7101 GCA_965602215.1 uncultured bacterium | reverse complement strand
CTTCTTTTAGTAGAATAACGAACGGTTATGCGAAACACCCTCGCTCTCATACTCGCCGGCGGCAAAGGGGAACGCCTCGCCGAGCTGTGCCAACGGCGGACCAAACCCGCCGTCCCCATCGGCGGCCGCTATCGCCTCATCGACTTCACGCTCTCCAATTGCGTGAACTCCGGCATCTTCAACGTCGCGGTGCTGGCGCAGTACCGGCCGCGGTCCCTCGTCAAGCACGTCGGCATCGGCAGGCCCTGGGACCTCGACCGCAGTTGGGGCGGCGTGGAGATTTTGCAGCCACACCTGGGGCGCGTCGACTCCGACTGGTACAAGGGGACGGCGGACGCCTGTTACCAGAACCGGCACTACGTCGCGGCCCGCAACTTCGCGTACGTGCTCGTCCTAGCCGGCGACCACGTCTACGCTATGGACTACAACCTCCTGGGGCGCGTCCTCGACGTCAAGAGCGCCGACGTCGTCGTCGCGACGCTGCGGGTGCCGCGCCCGGATGCCACGCGCTTCGGCACGCTCGAGCTCGCGCCGGACGGCCGCATCGTCGACTTCGAGGAAAAGCCGCCCGAGCCCAAGTCCGACATGGTCTCCATGGGCATATACCTGTTTACGCGCGAGGCGTTCTTCGACGCCATGGCGCGCGTCCCCGAGGGGATGACCGACTTCGGCCGCCACGTTATCCCCTCCCTCATCGGCGAGAAGCGCGTCTACTGCTACATCTTCGAAGACTATTGGCGCGACGTCGGGACCGTGGACGCTTACTTCGACGCCAATATGGACCTGATCGCGGACCTGCCGGACTTCAACCTCTACGATAAGGATTGGCCCTTCCGCACGCCGAGCCGCGACTACGCCCCGGCGCGCTTCTACCCGGGCGGTTCGGCGGCGCGCGCGCTGGTCGCGGAGGGGTGCAAGATATACGGCACGGTGCGGGACTCGGTAATCTTCCCGGGCGTGACGGTGGGCCCGGGCGCTACCGTCGAGTCCTCCGTTGTCCTGGACGAGTGCCGCATCGGCGCCGACTGCCGCCTGGAGCGAGTAATAATAGACAAAGAAACCGTGGTGGGCGACGGCTGCGTCCTCGGCCACGGCGACGACTATTCGGCCAACCGCTACTATACCGAGCAGCTTACGTCGGGCCTGGTCCTGGTGGGCCGGGAGAGCGAGCTGCCCGCCGGCCTCCGCCTCGCCCGGAACGCGTGCGTCGAGGTCGGCGCGAGGCCGGAAGACTTCGCGACGCTCGACGTGGCCGCGGGCGAATACGTCCGCGCCGGCGGCCGGGCGTGAAGGCTGGACGCGGCCCGGCCGCGATGTTATACTTTTAAGGAAATGTTTAAGTGTGCGAAATATCTCGCCGCCTTCGCGGCGGGGGCGGCCGCGGCCGGCGCCGCCCCGGGCGACATCATATCGAGCTTCCATGTCCCGGGCCTCACGCTGAACGGCCCCCGCGGCCTCGCCTTCGACGGCGCCGCCGAGTACGCCGTCGCCGACAACCGCGGCCCGAACCAGGTGAAAATCCTCCGATTCACCTTCGACGGCGAGAACGCCAGCGTCGAGAAGGAGTTCAACTGCCCGGCCGACGTCTCCTGGGCGATGGACCTCGCCTGGCGGTCCGGCTCGCCCAACCGCATTTACGTCGCCGACGATTTGGTAACGCCGCAATCCCGCGCTAAGATACTCGTCCTCAACGCCGACACCGGCTCGCTGACCAACAAGTTCGACGCGCCGTTCCCGGCCGGCGCCCACGTCAACGGCCTCACCTGGGACGGCTCCCACCTCTACGCGTCCTCGTACGATTCGCCCCTCGTGTACCGCCTCACCCGCGACGGCTCGGTGGCCGGTTCGTTCGCCGCGCCCCACGCCCAAAACCACGGCCTGGCGTACGGCGGCGGCAACCTGTGGGTCGTGTCCGGCCGCCCGAACTACGACGCCCGCGAATACACCACCGCCGGCGTACCGGTCGCGCACTTCACGTTCAAAGTCAACGACGAATACGTCGGCGGCGCCTGCGTAGGCCGCCCCTTGCTCCAGACACTCTTCGTCTCCACCTTCACCGGCGAGCGCTACGTCTACGAAATCGATACCGACCCCCACGAGTACGGCGGCATCAACGTGGAGCCGACGAGCCTCGGCCGCGTCAAAGCCCTCTTCCGTTAATTAAATTAAAACGGCTCACGCCCGCAGGCGTGAACCCGTCCGGAGCGGCGTCCGGTTCCGCGAACCGACGGCCGCTACAACGCGGCGTAGTTTACGAGGCGAACGCCCCGTTCCTCCAGCGCCGCGCGCACCGCCGGCGCCGTGAGCGCGGCCAGCTCTCCCGCGCGGTCGTAGCCGTCGGTCGCCTCGTCTTCGGCCGCGGCGGGGTGGCACATCAGTTCCCACGTCCCCGGCTCGAGCCGCCCGACGATGGCCCCCAACCGCTCAACGGTGAGGGCGCCGGCGCACTCCTGGCCCTCCAGGCCGTCCGGCATCTTTAGGCCCGCGCGTCGCGCCCGGGTCCCGAAAGCCTCCGCGTACAACCTGAGCGCGAGTTGGCGGCTCAGCCAGCGCCGCCCGGGCGGCCATAGCCGGCACCGGCTCAAGCGAACCGCCCGGATGCGGAACTCGCGGGCAAGCGCTACCACGACGTCGGCCACGCCGGAGAAGTTGTGCACGTGCTGGTGGCCGTCGAGGTGGGTGACGCGGACGCCCGCCGCCAGGGCCTTCGCCAGCTGCGCGGCGAGCTCGGCGCGTACGTCGGCCGAAGAGATCCGGCCCGAAAGAAAGGCGCGCGCGAACGCGGCGGCGCTTCGGGGGAGGGCGCCGTCCGGCCCAATCAACGTCGGCGCCGCGTCCGGCTCGAGGACCGCCCGGCCCGCCGAGAGGGTCAAGTGTACGCCGACGCCCAGCTCGGGCAGATCGTCGACCCGGGCCACGGCGTCGTCGAAGGCCCGCCCCCCCGCCATCAGAGACGCCGACGTCGCTATTCCCTCGCGGCACGCCCGCTCGACGCCGGCGTTTACCGGGACGCTCGAGCCGAAGTCGTCGGCGTTGACGATGAGCCGTATGGCTCGCTGTCCGTCGCGCCCGGGCATTAATACTGGCTCAGCGAGCCGTCGCGCTTGGCCCGGGCGAGGGCCCACCGGAAACCTAAGCCGCCGGCCACCAGCGAGACGACCGCGAAGGCCCCCAGAATAATTATCGGCTTCGCGCCCGGGCCGGCCGCCGCGCCGCCCAGCACCGCGGCTCGAGCCACATCCAGCGCGTACGTCAACGGGATGAACGCCGCAACCGCCCGCAACCAATCCGGCAACACTTCCACCGGAAAATACACCCCCGACAGAAGCCCCGCCAACTGGCCGAAGAACAGGTTGATGGGGTTGCCCTGCTTAAAGACGAGCAGAAAGGCCGCGGACAACATCCCCAGGCCGAAGTACGCGGCTACCGTGAGCACGGTGACGCCGATAAACGTCGGCAGGCCGGCGAGCCGAAAAGAAACGCCGAATACGACGACGCCCAAAACGAGGTAGGCGACGAGGCGGCCCGACGATGTGATGTACCGGGACAGCGAGGCCGCCGCCAGGATGCGGAACTCGCCGCCCCGCCGGCCGAGTAAGGGCTCGAGCGTACCGATGTACTGCTCGCTAGCGATGACCTGCGATAATCCGCCCAGCCCCGCGCCCACCAGCGTCTGCATCGCCAGGCCGATAAGGACGAACGGGAAGTACTCGCCGCCGTACCGGGAAAGGTACGCCGAGCCGAGGCCGGTGAAGACGCGGCCCACGAAGAAGAATATTAGGAGGTAAAATAAGAGCGACGCCAGGCCCATGATGAAAGAAAAGCGGTACGAGGCGAGATTTAAAAAGTCCCGCCGCACGAACGCCGCCCAGATGCGGAAGAAATTAATCATCCCCGCCCCCCTGCAGGAGAGCCAGGTACGCCGACTCCGTCGCCTCGGGAACCCTGACCGCGGGCGACGCGCCCGCTTCGGCCAGCACGCCGAAGGCCGCGGTGAGCGCCTCGGCCCCCGCCGGCTCGTCGAAGGAAACGAAGCAAGCCTCCCCCCCGCGCCGCACGTCCACGTTGGCCACGTACCGCCCCAACGCGTTCAACGTGGCCGGCTCGACGCGCGCCAGCTTCGCCCCGTAGCGCGCGGACGGCGCGCCCAGCACGTCGCCCGGCGGCCCGGCGGCGACTACCCGACCGTTCACCAGCACCACGACCCGGTCCGCTATCATACGCGCGAGCCACAACTGGTGGGTGGCGACGAGCGCGCCGCGCCCCTCGGCCTTGGCGAGGTCGTCGCGGACGAAACGCGCGAGCCCCAGCGTCGTCGGGTAGTCCAGCTCCCCGGCCAGCTCGTCCACCAGCAGCAGCGCCGGGTCGGGCAATAGCGCTCGGGCGAAGGCCAGCCGCTGCCGCATGCCGGCGGAATAGGCGCGCACCGGGTCGTCGGCGCGCGGGCCCAGGCCCACGCGCTCGAGCGCGTAAGCGACCCGGCCCCGGACGTCGGCGCCCCGTATTCCCAATAGGACCGCGAAAAACCTAAGGTTCTCCGCGCCGGAAAGCCGCCAGTAGAAACTCCGCTCGCCGCCGGCCACGAAGCCCACCGACGGGGCGTTGAAGTCAACGGTCCCGCGGTCGGCGATAACCGCGCCCGCGGCTATCTTCAATAGGGTCGTCTTGCCCGCGCCGTTGGGGCCGAGCAGGCACACCACTTCGCCGCGCGCGACGGCCAGGTCCACGTCGCGGAGCGCCGTGACGTGCGACCTGCGCGCCCAAATTTTCGACAGCGAGACGCGGCCGCGGAAAATTTTATTAACGCCCTCTAACTTGAGGTAAGGTTCCATAACGCCAACGCCTTCCGGACGATAACACGTCGGCGATGGCGAGTCAAACGGCATGATAGAACCGCGCGCCCGGAGCCGCCGTATTTTTTTCTTGCAATCGGCCCGCGTTATGCTATATTATGCGGCGTCGTAAGTGCCTGATTTTACTTGTTGATAAGCTGTTAAGAACTTCCCCGGCAATGACCCCTTTAACACCCCAACGCCGCCCGAAAAAGCAGCCCGCGACGCACCTGCCCTTTCCAGAGGCAGGGCTTTTTAACCTCCCGAAGTACGACGGGGAACCTCTCGCGACGCATAACACGTTGATAATAATGCCATTACTCCCTTCGCCGTACTTACCGATAAACTAAGGGCCGTCCCCTAAGCGGCGGCCGCGTTGAGTACAGCAGCGCCGATGCACACATCGCCGAATCGTAGCGAACCTTCACCAGCCCCGGCCTTGCGCCGAAACTATTGTGGAAAACTCGGCCGGCTTAACGTCGGCGGAGCCGCGCCGCTGACCCGCCGCCCGCGAGCTTCTACGAAAAGGAGGGCGGGTAGGTGAAGTCCGCCAACGTCGAAACGCGATTGTGGCGCGACATCTTCCGCCGCGTCGCCGGCGAAATGGGCCGCAAGGAGTGCGAGACCTGGCTCCGGCCCGCGGTTTGCAAAGGGGTCAACGGTAACGTCCTCTTCCTCGAAGTGCCCAACAACCTATATCGGGAGTTTATAAAGGAAAAATATTTGGCGGTGTTGGAGGAGAAGGCGCGCGAAGTTATGGGCCCGGAGGCCAAAGTCGACGTCGAGGCCGCGGTGGCCCAGGAAGGGCTCTTCCTCGGCGACAGCGGCGGCTCGGACGCGCCGGCCTCATTCCCGGCGCCGAAGTTGTCGAAGCTGAATCCGCAGTACACGTTCGATACTTTCGTCGTAGGCCGGTCGAATTCCTTCTGCCACGCCGCCTGCCGCGCCATAGCCCAGAACCCCGGCGCGCGCTACAACCCCCTATTCATCTACGGGGGCGTCGGCCTCGGCAAAACCCACCTCCTTCACGCGATAGGTCACGCAACCGTCCACAAGAGCAACGGCGTCCGCATCTCGTACCTCTCCTGCGACCACTTCATGAACGAGATGATCGCCGCGGTTAAGAACAACCGGACCGACTCGTTCCGCCGTAAATACCGCAACGTCGACTTCCTGCTCGTAGACGACATCCAATTCCTGGCCGGTATGGAAGGAACGCAGGTGGAGTTCTTCCACACCTTCAACACGCTCTACGAAGCCGGCAGCCAGATCGTGCTCTCGAGCGACCGCGCCCCCAAGGACATCCCCAAAGTCGAGGACCGTTTACGGACGCGCTTCGAGTGGGGCCTTATCGCCGACATCCAGTCCCCGGACTACGAGACCCGCCGAGCCATCATCGCGAGTAAGGCGGAGTTGAAAGCCATAGCCATAGCCGACGAGGTAGCCGACGTTATTGCGACTCGGCTCACCACCAACATCCGCGCCATAGAGGGCGTGTTGAACCGGCTCTTCGCCACCGCGCACCACACGGGGACGCCGGTGTCGATGGCGTTGGCCCAGGACATCCTGGGCGAGATAGCACCCGAGGACCGCCGCGTCAGCCTCTCCATAGACCAGCTCCAGGAGGCGACGGCCAAATACTTCAACGTCACGCGCCGCGACTTACTATCGAAATCGCGACGCGCTAATATCTCCCGGGCCCGCCAAATGGCCATGTACCTATGCCGCGAAAAAACCGCCTCCTCCCTGTCCGACATCGGCCTGGCCTTCGGCAACCGCGACCACACGACCGTTCTCTACTCCTTATCCAAGATAGAAGCCGGGCTCGCCGCCGACAAGGACGACACCGCGAAGGTAATAAAGGACATCGAAAAGAACCTCGAGCGGATGAATCCATAAGACGGGCCGGCTGGAAAAACCGTTGATAAATGGAAGCCGTTACCCCAATAACAAAGTTCTCAACTATCCCACCACATTTTTCTCCAACCTACTCCCCACTTTTTACTTAACTTGCAACCAGCCGTGGAAAATAAGATTTCCACAACTTAACGCCACCGGTCCTTAATAACGACGGCGCCTTTTCACAATCCTTCCGCTAGACTTAAAAATCTCTAAAACTTTATTCCACTAGTTATGACGTTTTTACTTGAAGCATAGATAACACTCTGATATACCGTTATATAGAGGGAGTTTCGAGAGAGGCTCCCTTTTTCTTTGGATAAGATTGAAAATAGTTCTTGACATCATAGGGGTATTTACGTATTATTAC
>CBFCYS010000131.1:0-7126 GCA_965602215.1 uncultured bacterium | reverse complement strand
GCGTAGCGCAGGTCGGCAGCGCGTCTGCTTTGGGAGCAGAAGGTCGGAGGTTCAATTCCTCTCGCCCCCACATACGGCACAAAGAAGCCGCCCGGATGGGCGGCTTCATCACTATACAATCCCTCTCTCTACTCCACCCCCACCGATACCCCCACCGCCGCCGTACCTCCCGCGGTGCCGTAGCCGCCGGCGAGGCGGACGTCGACGTTGCGCCAGACGTTATAGCCGATGGCGCCGACCGCGGCCACCTCCCTGTCGGGGAAGGCGACGGCGACGCCCGGGCCCAGGTGCAGCCGCCACGCCCGTACGACGTCGACGCCCGCTATCGCGGCCGGGCCGTCAATACTCAGGCCGGCGCCGACGAAAGGCCTTAGCTCGAGCGCGACCGCCGGCTCAGGTTTGTGGTAGACGGTAACGCTATGCGGTTGCCCCTCGGGGACCGCCACCTCGCCGCCGGGCAGGATGCCGAGCTCGACGCGCTCGCCGCCCTCCGTTTCGACGTGGACCACGCGCGAGCCGGCGGGCCAGTCGCGCATCACGGCGTCGGCCTTGGTAGGCCGGTGGAACGGGTTGAGCCGCTGCAGCGCCGACGACGTTCGCTCCTCCGCGACGACGCCCCAGCCGGGCGGAGGTCGCTCGGCCTGGCGGCCGGGCGCGCGAGCGGTCCCCTCCCCCCTCGCGAACAACCACTTTATAACCAGCGCCGCAACGATAACGGCGACTACTATTAACGCGGGTATGGCGAGCCGTTTTAACAGCTTCACGGGTAAGGCACCCCCTCGGACGGTATGAGCGACGGGTCGCCCCGCCGGATGACGTTCGCGGCGTACGCCGGCGGCGTCTCCATAGGCGGGAGCGCGCGGACGCGGTCCCAGTCGAAGAGGAGGCCGGGGTCGGTCTTGGAGTAATGGATGTTGCCGTGGGCCAGGAGGCCGCGGAAGCCGACTAGCTCCTCTATGTCGTACGCGTCGCCGCCGTGCTCGCGGCCTACGCGCGGGTCGCAGCCGCGCCACGGGTCCGGCAGCGTTCGCTGCGGGACGTCGAAGCGCGCGAGCAGCGGCGGCAGGAGGAACGCCAACGCGTCGTACTGCTCGTCGGTGAAACCGTAGGGCGGCCCGGGGTTGGATATCTCGATGCCGACGGAGCGCTCGTTGGGCCGGAGCGCGCGCCAGCGCCGCCATTGCCAGGTGTAGGGCCTGCTCCACGTGATGCCGGCGTGGAAGGCGACGTTCTCCAGCCGGACTAGCTGGTAGATGTCACCCCGGGGGGCGACGTAGAAGTGCGCCGACGGGCACGCGGGCCGGGGCGAGCGGCAGAGCCAGTTCAGGTCGCCGGGGTGCGAGCCGGCGGTGTAATGCAGCACGAGCCAATCTACTTTAAATTCGGACGGCCGCGCGGCGAACCCCCGCGCCGGCCGCCAATATAGGCGCGGCATAATACCCCCCGATATCTTTATCGAGCCGACCTTGGGCCGGCGGCCTCGATTATTTTCTTGCGGACAATGTTTACCTTGGGGATGTGGCTCACGTGGCGCCACTCGCCCGCGCGCGCGTCGTAGTCGGTGGCGACGGTGATGGTCACGTCGTCCTCGCGGGCGAGCAGGCCGGCGGAGACGAGGACGACGCGGGGCTCGAAGTCGTCCTCGCCCAGCGGCCCCTCCTGGTAGGAGGCGTCGAGCCACTCGACGTAGGCGAGTTTCATTATTCTGAAATTGGAATGGGTTATTCCGGTAGGTCGTTACGGTACTTGCTAAAAGTTATCCCGGCCTACTTCCGGCCGTCTTATTTTAAGCGACCTAATAATCGAGTATTAAACCATCGCTACTTTTTACCGGTGTATTTCCACCCACCGGCGACGGGGACGAGGTAACCCTCGCGCTCGAGTTCCTCCAAGACTTTACGGCACGTACCCTCGTCGAAGTCCGAGAAGTAAGCCACCGCTCGCGGCGTTATTAGTTTCTCGCCCCGCCACGTACGGTGTATGTATTTCACCGCGGCGAGGACCTGTTCCTTGGGCGAGCTTTTCGGCGGCGGAACGTGCTCGAGGCAAAAGGGCGGCGCCGGACAGCTCGCAACGTCGTCGCCTCCCTTTCTCTTATAAGCCATTTCAACCCTCCAAATTAACTCACGGGTTAAGCAAACGTCGCGGCAAACCCGTATTCAAATCAAGGCCTGCAGTAAGCACAACGCAATTTCTCATCCAGCGCGTCGTCGCGGGCGGCGAATTCCACGCGGTACTCAACCGGTATGGCCTCGGCGAACGGGCAATCGGCCCGGTGAAACCAGGGAGCGTACGGCGTCGCGACGTACGGGCCATCGTACGGCCCCTCGGGTTTTTTCCCTAACGGCGGCGTCTCATCCCACAACGCATCGAAATGACGTTGGAACGCGTCGGCCGTAGCCGGGTCGTGGTCTACTTTTAGCACCGCCGTCCGTTCGTCGTCCACCAGCGACCAATCGTACGTGCCGAAAGCGACGACGCGGCCGTCGAAAATCGCCGACGCCATGTCGAGCCTGAAAGGGCGTTCGCAGATGCGGACGTCGGCGCCGCCGTCAGCCAGGTAGGGGCCGCTCACGATACCCTCGAGCAAGCCCTCCCGGTCAAGTATTACCCGTACGCGGACGCCGCACTGCGTCGCGAAAATGAGCGCGTCGTTGAGCTGCTTGTTGTAAAGGGAACCCATCTCGACGTCGATCGTCTCCGACGCAGCGGCAATCGCGCGCATGACTACGCCCTCGCAATCGTCCTCCGGGCTGAAGTAAATTCCCTCCGGGAACTCGGCTCCCGCAACGCCGAAAACAACCGCCGGTATTAACGCCGCCGAAATAAAATATTTCAATTTCAAAGCCTGCCTCCTCCGTGCGTAAAAAAGTGACCTGTATTGACAGTACCGTTACATTATAGCAGATTCGGCAGGTGACGCAAACCGCGCGACGTTTACCGCCGACGTTACCGGGGCACGACCGAGCCCCAAGGCGATAAGCCTACCGTAAATATTAAAATAGCGCACGGCGGAGTCAACGATGCAGCGGTGCTC
Source organism: uncultured bacterium (assembly GCA_965602215.1). Lineage (GTDB taxonomy): Bacteria > RBG-13-66-14 > B26-G2 > WVWN01 > WVWN01 > WVWN01. The sequence goes on along the minus strand of CBFCYS010000131.1, from coordinate 4,089 downwards.
ATTCAGGGTTAAAAGGGTTCAACCGGAGAGGCGTAAGGGCGTACGGCCATACGCCCCTACACGTCCGGACGTCCTCCCTGGTATCTGGCACAAAAAAAACCGGAGACTTAAGCCTCCGGTTTGAGGAAGGATCCGAGCCAAGTTACCCCTCGGGTGGCGCGCTCCCGACGCTAACAAGTCCGCGCCGCATCTCTCACTCGACGTAAAGCAAGCCGTAGTCGTACGGGGGAGCCGCGTTTGCGGCTTCATCTTCCGCGGTGGAGATGGTAACCGGCTCCGCCGAGGTACCGCCGGGGTAAGTTACCGCGACGTGCGCGGCACCTTCGTCCTTCGCGGGATATACAACATACACAAAAGCGTCGTGGGAGCGCGAGTAAAAGATAGACCCCGGCGCTCCCTTGACCTTCACTTCGCGGTAGCCGCCTGGGGAGGCCGGGTCGCGCAAATAAATCGCGCGTTCGGCCGCCGCCTCGGCCTTAGCGGTATCTTCGGCGTACGCCCTCGGGCCGGCGACCATCGCGGAAGCCGCGGGGAGATATTGGCCCGCTCCCTCGGGGCCGACGTACGGGACGTACCGCGTGGGTTCGCCCCCGAAATAGTCCGGGAATATGCCGAGGGGAACGACGTCGAACGTATTCTTGTCGACGTAGCCGTAAAGGCGACTTCGGCCGTACGAGGTATCATCGTCATACGTTACGTAAATCCCCGTTTCGTCGGCCTCGCCCTCCAGGGAAACGGAGCACCCCAAGCGAGCAAGTTCGACGGGGGCCTTAGCGGTCGGCTCGTACCGATATAATACCGTCTCGCGATACTTCTCGCCGTCGGCGTTCGTACCAATCGCTTCTGCTCCGACGTAGAACGCGCCCTCGCCGGCGTCGAATATTACGTCGACCCAAGGTTGGCGGGGCCCGTTAAATTCGAGGATAATCTCCGGCTCCTGGGCGGAGTAAGCGGAGCCGGGGCCGGCGAGGCGGTAGCAGATAAAACGGTCGTCGGCCTTCAGGTCGAAGCCGACGAGTAGGACCGTATCCCACGTTTCGTTCGCGGCGGCACTCCACACGTGGAAATCGGGTAAGGACGCGAACGCCACGCCCTCGCCCGTGCGTACGTCTAGTTCGTAGAGCGTGAAAAGGTACTCGTCGGCGTCGTTCTTTAGCCATTCGCCGTAAAGGCAACGCCAGGGACTATCTTCTCCGGCAGCGAAACCGGCCGCACCCAGAAGGGTTAAGGCCGCGACCCAAAACGCTATTAGCTTACGATACATTCCCAACGCCTCCCAGGTAGCGTTCAAACTACGCATTCCCGCGCGACGATTCCGTAAAAGCCTCGCGGTGAAGGTAACACCCTACCCAATAGTTGTCAAGGAGCAACAACGAGGTCGAACACATAAAGCAGCAGAGCCGCCCGAGACCTAACCGCGGAACGCTGAAGCACGACCTAGCCGAGAACCGCTAGATTTCCGTCACGCGCCATATGTCGTGCCCCTTATGTTTCCTCCGCTTCACCTTACCGTGGTCTTCGAGCATTTCGAGGGCTTCTAACACGTCGTCAACGTGTAGGCCAAGGGCGACGGCTATTTCGGCCGTCGACGGATAGGGGAACGGGCGGCGCCGTAAATAAGCTAAAACCTCCTTAGTAGGGAGCGACTTCGACCCGGCTTTCTGCGCCGCGAATCTCATCTCCCGCCCGGGCATGGCCTCGGGCGACCGCGTACGGTAACGCCGCGCCGTCATGCCGACGTCGCCCTTGGCTTCGACGGCCTTCGCCTCCGGCACGTAGAGCTCGCCGGCCCGTTCCACTTTACCGGTCTGCCGCAAGTACTCGAGGCACGCGCGCGCCACCTCCTCGGAAAGGCCGGTAGCAGAGGCGATATCCTGGGCCGTACACCCCGCCTGCTTTTCGCTGAAAGCCTTCAGCAAAGCCTCCCATACGGCCGTTAATTCTTCGGTTTTGTATTCCTTTTCCATTACGTCCCCCTTATTAATATGTGTGTTAGCGATTAACGGCGGATAAGGGCGTACAGCTGTACGCCCCTACACGGTACCAGGCATAAAAAAATCGGAGGCCTAAGCCTCCAGCGGCAGGAATTTAATCGCGGCGACCGCGCCCCTACGCGCCGTTCCCCCTATCACCGTGCCAGCGGTCCATTATGGCGTTGCCGGCGATGTAGGCGGCGGCGAGGGAGCAGGCCGAGGCGAACACGCCGGCGAGTGCGGGCGGGTAACTCCCGCCTCCCGGAATATTATGATATGAAGGGAATATTGGGGTTGTAGCGAACGGGGATAAGAATTAGCGCTTACCCGTGTATTTCCAACCGCCGTTAGCGGCCTCGGCGTACCCTTCGCGTTCGAGTATCTCCATGATCTTCCGGCATTTCGAGGCGCCGATACCCGTCATGAATTCGAGTAACTCGGCCGTGATGACCCTCGTTCCGTGTGCGTCTCGGTGGAGATGTTGCAGCGCCCGTAAGACCCTCAGCTTCTCGGGCGTTCCCGGGGCGGGCAACGACTCGAACCGCAACGGCGACGGCGGGCAACTCGCGACGTCGTCGCCCCCCCTTTTACCATTTCCCATTTTAAACCTCCCATGTTTCATCTGAGCCGGTTTAAGGCTTCGTTATCCGGAAGTATTGAATCCGGCGGTTGAACATATCCGCGACGTAGACGGCGCCGTCGCTCGATACGGCAATACCCCGGGGCCAATTAAACTCCGCCTCGTCGGTCCCCGTCGATCCCCAAGCCGTCAGGAAAGAGCCGGTTGAGTCGTAGACGAAGATACGGTTCATCTCGTCATCGGCCACGAAGACGTTGCCATCCGGCCCGACCGCTACGGCCCAGGGCCATTCCAACTCCCCTTGCCCGGGCCCGGGTGATCCGAACGCCCCCTTAAAAACCCCGGCCGCGTCGAAATATTGGATCCGTCGGTTACCGAGATCGACCACGTAGACAAGGCCTTCGGGCGAGACGGCCACGTCCACCGGGCCGTCAAACTCTCCTTCTCCCGAACCGGCGGCGCCCCACGCACCCAGATATAAGCCGTCAGGGGAGAAATATTGAACCCGGTCATTATTCCTATCCGCCACGTAGACGGTACCGTCCGGAGCCACGGCTATCCCGTTCGGGACGTCGAACTGCCCCGGGCCGTCTCCCTCGCTACCCCATGCGCCAAGGTAAGAACCGTCCGAAGCGAAGCGTTGGACACGATGATTGAAGGAGTCCGCGACGTAAACGTCGCCGCCGGGCGCTACGCCCAAGCCGGCCGGCGTGCGGAACTCGCCGGGCCCCTCGCCGGTCGCTCCCCACGAACCGACCAAAGAACCTGTAGCTTCAAAAAACTCGATTCGGTCGCGTAAGCAAACGCCTACGTATATTTTGCCACCCGGGCCTGCGGCGATACCCCACGGCGACAACGGCTCGCCGTCCACGGCCGAAACCCCTCCCCATTCGCCGGCGTAGACGTATCCCATCCGCGTTAGACCGATATCGCCCGCAGCCGCCACGGCAGCCGGCGCCCACACGCCGGCCACGGCCAAAAATAGATAGAATATCTTCAACCCTTTCACGGCCTGCCTCCTCTGCGTTCACTTTATGGATAATGTATCCTCACGTTAAATATAGCAGATTAGAGCAGACCTGTCCACACGCCTTCACGCTCTACGCACCGCCCCCCCCGCCCCCGTGCCCGCGGTCCATGATGACGTTGCCGGCGATGTAGGCCGCGGCGAGGGAGCAGCTCGAGGCGAACACCCCTACCGTGTGCTCCCGCAACCAGGCGAACGGCCCGAAGGTCGGCAGGACGAACGCCGCGACGATGCCGCCCACTACCCCCAGCGCGGCCAACATGAACTTCCTCGATTTGAATCCGTTCATCCTATCCCCCCAGCAGGCTGATGAGCGCGACGACGACCGAGGCCACGGCCATCACGACGGCGCTGCCGACGATGGCCCGGGCGCGGGAGCTAAGCTCGCTCTTCGCGCACCGCTCGCGGCAGCGGTCGTCGATGACGGCGATGTCGGCGGCGTGGCGGTGGACCGTCCCGGCGACGCGCTCGACGTCGTCCCGCAGGCGGCGCAGGTCGGCGCGCATGCC
>CBFCYS010000130.1:0-7183 GCA_965602215.1 uncultured bacterium | reverse complement strand
TATTCGGGGTTAATCCGGAGGGATTCCCGGAAATGGTATTCCGCTTCCCCGTCCCGCCCAGATTTACTGATTAAAATCGCGTAATTGCTATGCGGCGAGGCATATTTCGGGTTTATGCGTAGGCCTTCCTTTAAAAACTCCGCGGCTTTTTCCCCGTCGGTTTCGCGGTAAATATCACCAGCGACGAAATACACCGGCGCGTATTCAGGAAAAGCTTCCAACGCGGCAGCGACGACGTCAAAGGCCAATTCCCGTTCGCCCGATTCGTAAGAACCCCCAGCTAATATTAACGCCGCGTCCCGACGCCGTTCCTCGGTTTCCCGGGCGAACGCGGTGGGATCCGGTGCGCCACGTACTTATACCATATAGCTGCTAAGTACTCGAACCGACAACGGTACGAACCGTCGCGTAACGTTATTCGCTCGGCTTTTTCCAGGTTTGCCAGCCCTTCGTATACGTCGTACGTGTAGCCAAGGATATCCCGCGTGAGCGTCTCCACCTCCGCTTTAGTCGGCGGCGTTTCTATATATCCTGAGAAAGCGGCCAAAGCCAGCGCCTCGATTACTAGTGCTTCCGGGGCGTTCGCGGTTCTGCAATCTTCGTAGTACTTAAGCTCGTGCGTGAGGTCTTTGACGAGCCAGGCGAAGGTGTCCGGCGGCGTATCCTTGTCGTACCCGGGGGCTTCGTCGCCGAGCGCGGCCGCGGCTTCGGCCGCCTCATCCGCCAGGAGCTTCGGTACGTTTATCTCGTGAAGTCGGGCCAAAGCCGCCTTTGGGATTCCACCGACGGGGGTGTCCTCCATCAATAACTCGGCACGTTCTCCGCGTACGGTCGCGACATAGAAACACTTGCGGCGGTTTTTTTCAATAAACGCTACTAAACCCTCGACATCGGCGAAATCTTCGAAGTTATCGAAAATTAAAACACTCTTCGCCGGTAATTTGAGCTTATCATCCTTACAAGCCGACTCGGAGGAAGGTACGTCGTACGGTACGAGTACCGACTTGAAATTCCTTCCGTTCAACCCGTTAACGGCTAGGTGGTGCGCGAGACGCGATTTCCCAACTCCCGAAGGTCCTTTTAATAAAATACCCGCCTTCTTAACTTCGGCTTCCGTATAAACTTTCAGGAGTTCTTCGACCTTTGCCCGGGGATAGAACGTGGGGTTTGCCGCGGGCATTAAAAAAAGCCGAGCGGCCTCGGCGACGGTAAAACGCTTTGGTTTGTAAACGGAGAAGTATTTTTGCGTGGGCCTATTTTTCACGTACCGTATTAGTTTAATTACTAATAGTAAAATTATTACCCCGAATACGCCGGCTGATATATATAGAAAGTATTTTACGAACCAATCTATTACGTCGTTACTCGGAAGCGCGGCTTTGATTTCGTCGGAAAAAACCACCCCGCCGACCGTAATCGCGACGTTCGCTACTAACGGGATAATATATTTTATAATGATTTTACTCCCATTTAATATTGCCTATGATAATACCCTGCTTATTACTAATATATATATCACATGAAACAGATAATGCCAATAGCAAACCGGGCCGACCTGAAGGTCGGCCCCTACTTTTGCCGTATTCACCCTGGGCGCTAGAAATTGAACATCGGCCCGACGCGGACGAACGGCCCGGATAGGTTAATCTCGGGCGCCCCGGCCACCTTGGTCCCGACTTGCGTTAGCTCGCCCTCCGGTATGTTCATGAGGAAGTAGCCGGCCTCGCAGCCGAGGCCGAGCCACGGCAGGATGCGGTACTGCGGCGCGACGAACGCCTGCGCCGACCAGCTGAAGCCGTGTAGCTCCGAGACGAACGTGACGGATTCCGGAAAGGGGACGTTGCCGAAGCTGTACGGCGCGCTCGATATGGTCTTGGTATAGGACACGTCCAGGATGCCGACGCCGCCGCCGGCGAAGAGGCCCCACCGCTCGCCGAAGTACGTCTTGTAGCCGCCGACGAACTGATGCACGCCGAAGCCTATCTCGCAATTCTTAACGACGCCGTCGTCGAAGATAGCCCCCGTCGCGAACTCCCAGCCGCCGCCGTAGTAGCCGAGCTGCACGCCGCCGGCGAAGCTGTACCGGACCGTCCCGCCCAGCATATAGGTGGAGCCGGGCGTATCCAAGCCCAGCGCGTCGAACTCGTCGCTTATGCCGTCGAGCGTCGGGAAGTTGGCGCCGAAGTAGAAGGCGCCGCCGGTTCCCGCAGGCCGGTACCCCTGTGCGCCGGCCGCCGCGGCGACGGCCAGGATTAAACACGAAATCGAAATTATCCTCATCCTAACTCCTCACGAAGTATCGCTCCGCGCCCCGGCCTTGGACTTCGGGAAAAGGAGGACCACCAGGGCCGTCACGACGAGGGCCTCCGCGGCCCACGCGACAAGCCACGCCAGCACCAGCAAGTTGGGAAACTTGAAATAGCGGTAGACGTCGGCCGCCCGCGGCACGACCCCTATTAAAAGTAACATCAGCCAGAAGAGAACGAACTTCTTCCAGAAATGTTCCGGACAAGCGCCGCGGAAAATGGCGAACGCCAAAACGTAGAAGAAGCCGATAGCCAGGTCGAAGAAAAACCCCAGGAGTACTATCTCGAAACCCTGCTCCTTGAAGACGTGCTCCACGTCCACCGTAAGGGGGGTTACGAGCAAATGCGTTACAGTGCCCATAATAGAAAGCGCCAACCCGGCGACGACGCCGACCAACAGTATGCGACCCAGCTTTTCCATAACGCTCTCCTTACGTTTGAAGTTGCGGACGAAGATAACACGACGCGGCGGTTTAGTCAACGAGCTATGCGCCGCCGGCCGGAATTGTTTGACCGGACGGAGGGCGGCCGTGGTATAATGCGAAAACTGCCCGCCGGGCGCGCCCGACCGGCTGCGATATCACCGGAATTTGAAAGTAACGATAGTCATACCGTGCTACAACGAATCCGCTACGCTGCCCGCTACGCTGGCGGAGCTTCCCCGCGAGATACCCGGCGCCGACCAGCTCGAGACGTTGGTGGTGGACGACGGCTCGAGCGACGACACCGCCGAGGTGGCCCGCGCGCACGGCGTCGGTTGCGTCGTGCGGCACAAGCGCAACCTGGGGCTGGCCGCGGCCTTTCGGTCCGCCGTCGACGCGGCGCTGGCCCGGGGGGCCGACGTCATCGTCGGCACCGACGCCGACAACCAGTACGCGGGAGCCGACGTCGCGCAACTGGCCGCCCCCGTGCTGGCGGGCGAAGCGGACCTCGTCGTGGGGTGCCGCGACATGGGCGCCATACCCCATTTCTCGCTGCTAAAAAAGGTGCTGCAGCGCGCGGGAAGCTTCGCCGTCCGGACCCTCTCGGGCATCGACGTCGCGGACGCGACCAGCGGCTTCCGGGCTTACAGCCGCGAGGCCGCGCTACGGCTCGTCGTCCTCTCGTCGTTCACGTACACGCTGGAGACGCTCATCCAGGCCGGGTACAAGGGGCTCACCGTCATACAGGTCCCGGTGCGGGTTAACCTGCCGACGCGGCCCAGCCGCCTCTTCCGCTCCATCCCCGAATACCTGCAGCGTTCCGTAAACACGATAACGCGCGCCTATCTGCTCTTCAGGCCGCTCCGGGTACTCGGTACGCTGGGGTTGCTTATCGTCGGCCCGGGCCTCTTCCTTCTGGGCCGGTTCCTCTATTTCTACTTTACGATACCCGGCCCTACGGGCCACGTCCAATCGTTGTTCGTCGGCGGCGTCCTCATCCTGCTCGGCTTCCAGGTCATCATAATCGCGTTGATATCGGACCTGGTCGCGGCCAACCGGCGCCTCCTCGAAGACGTGCTCTACCGCATTAAACAGGACCAATACGGCCGCGGATGAAAAGCCTCCTGATATGCTCCTCGACGTTTCCCCTACGCGAAGGCGACCGCCGGACGGCGCGCTTCGTATACGACCTCGCCGCGGCGTTGACCGAACGCTTCCAGGTGACCGCGCTCGCGCCGCATCACCCCGGCGCGGCGCTGACCGAAAAAATCGGCGACGTCGAGGTCCGTCGCTTTAAATATTTCCTCCCCTCCCGCCTCGAGCGCCTGGCGGACGGGACCGGCATTATGGCCAACGTGAAGCGCAGCGCGTTGGCGAAAATCCAAACGCCTTTTCTATTATGGTGGTTCCGCCGGGCCGTGAGCCGCCTGACGCGAAACTACCGCTTCGACGCCGTGAATACGCACTGGCTCGTGCCGGCGGGATGGGCCGCGGGGCCCGTGGCCGCCGACGCGGGCGTCCCGCATATCTTGACGATACACGCCGCGGACGTCTTTTTCCTCAAACGCGTGCCCTGGGGCCGGCGCGTCGCGGCCCGCGTTATCGGTACCGCCCATAAGGTCTTCGCCGACAGCGAATTCATTATCCGGGAGACTAGCCGGTTGATAGGCCGGGACGTGGACGCGGTAGCGACGACCGCCGGCGTGGATGCCCCCTCTTTCGCGCCCGCCCATACCCCCGCGGAGGCCAAAGGCCGGCTCGGCTGGCCCGACGCGCCCACCGTATTATTCGTCGGCAAGATGGTCGAGAAAAAAGGGGTGCCGTACCTAATCCGGGCGATGGCCGAAGTCACGGCGGCGATACCGGCCGCGCGGCTGGTCGCCGTCGGCGACGGCCCGGGCCTCGAGCGCGCGAGGGCGCTGGCGCGAGAACTCGAGCTCGGCGACGCCGTTGCCTTCGTCGGCCCCAAAAGCCACGACGAACTGAAATTGATGTACAACGCCGCAGACGTCCTGGCGGTCCCGTCTATCGTGGCGCGCGACGGCGAAACCGAGGGGATGCCGACGGTGATACTCGAGGCCTTCGCCGCGGCCTGTCCGGTGGTGGGCAGCCGCGTGGCCGGCATCCCCGAGTTCGTGCGCGACGGCGAGACCGGGTTCCTCGCCAACGCCGCCGACGCCGGCGACCTCGCCGCCGAGATAGTCGAAACGCTCAAGCTGGGGCGAGACCGCTTCGCCGCGAGCTGCCTGGCCGCCGCGGCCGGCAGGGATTTTAAAAAAATCGCCCAACTCTACGCCGAGGCGGCGGAGGCCTGAACGTGGCCCTGGCCGCGAATTGGCGTAAGCTGCGGTTGCGGGAAGCGGGCCGCCGCGGCTATTTCTACCTGACGCCGGGCAACTACGCATTATATCGGCAGTTCCGCGCGCACGCGGCGGCGCGCCTCCACGGCCTGATACTCGACGCCGGCGCCGGTTGCGGCCCCTGGCGGCCTGTGCTCGAGGAACAAGGCCGCGTTACCGCCGTAGACCTGTCGGAGCACGGGAACGCGGGCGCCATAGCCGACCTGAAAAAGCTGCCTTTCCGCGACGGCGCGTTCGACGCCGCTTTTTGCTCCCAGGTCCTCGAGCACGAGCGCGACCCCGCGGCGCTGCTCGCGGAGCTGGGTCGGGTCGTGAAGGCCGGCGGCGCGCTGGTCCTGACGGCCCCCCACCTGAGCCGCCTCCACGACGTACCCCACGACTATTATCGATTTACGGCCGAAGGCCTTCGGGTCCTGGCCGAGGGGGCCGGCTTCGCCGCCGAAGACGTTATGCCGTGCGGGGGGCTGTTGTCGTTTTTGGGGCACAACGCGAACGTCGTCGCCCTCGCCCTCGTAACGCCCGTTCCGCTGGTAGGGCGGCTCGCCGTCGCGCTGGCGAAGCTCACGTCGCCCTGGTGGCCCGCGCTGGACCGCCTGCTCGACCCCCAGGGCGTGCTCGCGCTGAACTGGATGCTCGTGGGGCGGAAGAAGTGAACGGCGAGGCGGCCGGGTACGCGTCCCCTCCCGACCAGCTGGCGCGGATGGCGGACGTCCGGCGGGGCGTGCGTAAAGGCCGCAAAATTCGGCGCGTGCTGGAGGCGGAACTCGGGCCCGCGCCCTGGCCGGCGTTGCGGGGGCTCGACTTCGGCTGCGGCCCGGGCGTCATAACCGCTTACCTGGCCCGGCTCACGGCCGGCTTCGTCGGCGTGGACGTCGACGCCGCCGCTATCGACGCCGCGCGCCGCTTCCGCTACGCCAACCTCGAGTTCGTACGCCACGCGTCGCCGCGCCTCCCTATCGACGACGGCGCTTTCGACTTGATAATCGCCAACCACGTCTACGAACACGTCCGCGACGTCGAGACGTTCTTCGCCGAGGTCCGCCGCTTGCTCAAGCCGGGCGGCGTGGCGTATCTGGCCGCGGCGGGCAAGTACCAACTACTCGAGCCCCACTACTATCTACCGTTCCTCTCCTGGCTGCCGCGGCGCGCCGCGAACGCGTACCTGCGCGCGAGCGGCCGGAAAGAGGAATACGACGTGAACCTTTTGAGCTATCGCAAGCTCTTTCGATTACTCGAGCCGTTCGACGTCCGGGAATACACGGCCGCGGTGGTCGCGGACCCGCGCAGGTTCGCCGCGGAAGACGTCGTGCCGCGGTGGCGGCCGCTCCGGCGTCTCCTGGCCGCATTAACGCGCGTCCTCCCGGCAGCGGCGCCGACGAGGATATTCGTACTCCGGCGAAGGGAGGATTCCGACGGCTAATTGGGGTTGGCGGCGCGTCCTCTGGACGGCGGCAAAGGTGGTACTTGTCGCCGCGGCGTTTTTCTTCGTCGGCAAGGTGCTGGTCGACAATTGGCCGGACGTGCGGGCGGGCTGGCGGCCTCCCCGGCCGGCGTACGTCGCCGCGGCCGGCGGCACGCTCGTCGTCTCCTACCTCTACCTCCTGAAGATTTCGCTGGCCGTGCTCCGCCGGGTGGGTTCGCGGCTCAGCTTCCGCGCGGGCCTTCGCCCCTTCTTTTACAGCCTCCTGGGCCGATACATCCCGGGACGGTTCGCCGTCATCGCCGGTAAAATATACATGTACGAACGGCGGGGCGTCCCACGGCTGACGGCCGCGCTCGCGTTGGCGTACGAAAACGTCTTCGCCGCCGTCGGCGGCTTCGCGGTCGCGGCGGCCTCGGCGGCCACCGTCGTGGCGGGGTTGCTGTCGTGGCGGGCGCTTATACCGGCGGCGGTCGGCGTCGGCGCGTTAATCGCCCTCCTCCAACCGGGCGTGTTGCGGCGGCTCCTGGGATGGGCATTGCGGAAGGTCGGCCGGGGGGAATTCGACGCCGGCATGGTGATGGGGCGAGGAGAGGCGGCCGGGTTCGCGCTGGCTTACGCCTCCTATTGCACGATATCGGGGGTATTCTTCGCGTTCCTCGCCGCGGCCTTTGT
>CBFCYS010000129.1:0-7234 GCA_965602215.1 uncultured bacterium | reverse complement strand
GCTCGCGGAACTCGTGTAGCCGGTTTCGGTAATTAACGTGCAACCGGTACCCCGTCCTCGGCCATGCATTCGAGGTGAAGGGCTATCGCTTCCTGAATATTCGCGACCGCTTCCTCTTCCGTCTTCCCCTGCGAGATACACCCGGGGAGCGCCGGGACCGTCGCGACGAAGACGCCGTCTTCATCCGGTTCGATGGGGACTTTGAATTTCATAAAACTCCTTTTACATTCCCCACTTTATCTCCCGCACCAACTCGCGGAACTCGGCCAGCCTTCGTAATCAGCCGGTTCGTTATTTCGCGCCGACGGGCATCGAGATATTGATATCGAAAAGGTCTTTCAACGCCGTGCGCCGGCTTACGTCGAGTATCTCTATCCCTAACACCGTGCCGGCGGTATCGAGGTCCAAGATGATACCCGGCGACGGCTCCTCGTTCCGGTCGAATTCACCTTCCCGGAACTGGATGTACATCGCGTCCGCGTCTTTATCGTAAGTTATTTTCATCTTTTCATCACCGCCACGGTGATAACCTTTATAGCGTTCCCGCGGCGCGCGGCGACTACCTTTAACCGCCGCTTGCCGCTTTTCTTGAAAAATGCTTCTTTGCCGTAGGCTAGTTTTTCTTTATAGTCCGGGTTTTCGATAGCGGATAACACCTCGCTCTCCGACACATTGCGAGCGGCCATCCGTATTTCTGCGTGGTTCGAAAATATTAGCTTTTGGCGTATCAAATTCCTTCCTCACATCCCCCACTTGATCTCGCGCACCAGCTCGCGGAACTCGGCCAGCGGGATGCGCCGCGGCCCCTCCGCGAAGCGCGCCAGCTCGAGCTCGCCCTCCACCACGTCCGCGACGCCCCAGCGCGTATTCCAGAAGAGGAACGGCCGGTACAGGCCGCCGAAGTCGCGCCGGCCGAAGATAACGTACTGCTCGCCGACCTTGAACTCGAACGCGACGTCGTGGCCGCCCTCGCTCTCCTCGTCCGGGACCGCGTACGTGGGGTTTACCCATCCCTCATTTTCGAAGTCGCCCCAGTACACCTCGCGGACCTCGACGCGGACCGGCCCCTCCGCCGGGACCTCGACCACTTTAATACGCACGATGTTGGGCGCCTGGGCGACCGCCTCCTCGAGGGTGGGCACCTCCGCGTGGGGCCAGGTCGCCGCGGCCGCGACGGCCGCCGAAGCGAGCGCCAACCCGATGGCCGTTTTGAACATCAGCGACCCCCGTGCCGCCCGGCCGTCAGTACCCGCGCTCCTTGTCGACTTTGGTGGACGGCTCTTCGCCGGCCAGGAACTTCTGGAAGTTGTCGACGAAGAGCTTCGCCATCCGCTCCCAGTAGTGCGGCGTCACGCCGGCGACGTGCGGCGAGATGATGACGTTGTCCAGGTTGTAGAGCGGGTGGTCGGGGGGCAGCGGCTCGTTCTCGAAGACGTCCAGGCCCGCGCCGGCGATCCACCGGTGCCGCAGCGCTTCGAGCAGCATATCCTCCCGCACCAGCGGCCCCCGCGCCACGTTTATGAGGTACGCCGTCTCTTTCATCAGACGGAACTCGTCGACGCCGAAAATGCCGCGGGTCTCGGCGGTGAGCGGCACGCACAGCACGACGAAGTCGGCGCGCGGGAGGACCTTGGCGAGGCCGTCGGGCGTGTAGACCTCGTCGACGTTCTCGACGTCGGCGCCGTGGCGGCTGACGCCGAGGACGTGCATGCCGAAGGCCTTGCCCAACCCGGCGACGGCGCGGCCTATGTGCCCCAGGCCGACGACGCCCAGCGTCATGTCGTGCAACTCGTGGATGCTGTAGACGACTTCCCGCCGCGCCCAGCGCCGCTCGTGCTGATTGGCCGAAGCGATTACCAGGCCCCGGGCGAAGGCGAGTATCATCGCGAAGGCGTGCTCCGCCACCGGTTGGGCGTGAACGCTTACCGACGACGTCACCAGCACCGGGCTCTCCACCAGCGCCGGGTGGAGCGCGTCGTCCACGCCCGCCATCGCGAAGTGAACCCATTTGAGCCGCTTCGCCTTGCGCAACAGCTCGGGCGCGAAGTGCCACACGATCGCGACGTCTACGTCGCCTATTTTGTCCTCGAAATCCTTCTTGCCCAGAGAGCGCGTCACCTGGTACCTCTCGGCCGGGATGTCGGTGGCGGCGAGGGTGTCGCGCAACGCGCTGTAGGGGTCGGCGTCGTGCGAGAGCGCGACGACGATGTTGAGCGGCTCGTCCTTTTTAGCGGTCATATTCGCTCCCGTCCTGCCGGCGGCCTTACTTCGTGAGGTTCCAAATGAAATCGAAAAATTCCAGATATTGCTTCGCGAGGTCGGCGTCGTCTATTACGACCAGGTCCGTCATCGGCGAAGACGGCGCGTCCTCGATGAACGGGTAAGAGCCGACGATGACGATGTGCTCGTCCAACACCAGGAAGCGGTCGTAGAGGTTGGACCGGCTGTGGTCGTACATGACCTCCACGCCGCCGCCTTTGAGGTGGTCGCCGAGCGCTTTGCCCATGAGCAGATTCCTCTTGTCGCCGTCGATGATGACGCGGACGCGGCGGCCACGCTTGGCGGCGTAGATGAGCGCGTCGGCCAGGTTGTAGTCGGTGAAGCGGTCCATCGCGACGACGACGTCGTTCTCCGCCTCGCCTATTATAACGCGTAACTTGTCGCGCACCGAGACGTCCTGGCCGAACCACGCTTCGATTGTAGCGTGGCCCGCGGCTGCGGCGGACAAAGCCACGAGTAACGCGACGCCGATTTTTTTCTTCATAATATAATACCTCGCCGGAATATAGCATAACAAAGCGCGCGGCCGCAACGACGATGTAAAAAAGGCGCGCCGGTCAGGACGCCCCGGCGCGCGCAGAGCGTGACGTCGACTAGAAACCGGCGGCGGGCGTTAGAATGTACACCGTCTCGCTCATGTCCGCGCCGGCGTACGAGCCTACCGGGTGTCCTTTGGCCACGAGGCGTTTGCCCAGTTTGCGCAACCGCGGGCCGTCGGCGTCGGGGAACGCGCGGTCGCCGACGTAAACAGACCGGCCGCTTTTTAATTCGCGGCGAACCAGCCTCCTGATGCGGCGGGCGGCTTTTTTACGGTCGCCGTCGAATCGGCTGACGGCCCAATTCGGCGTGCGGGCCCGCTTAAGGCCGCCGAAATACCGCGCGTACATTAACACGTCGGAGGAAGCGAGGTAACACAAACCGTCGGAGGGGACGAGGCGGGAAAGCGTTACGGCCGCCCGGTAGTCCGGGTTCGCCTCCGGGCGTAGCCGGGGCCTTACGCCATCCTGCCAATTTGCGGCCGCGATCCCGGCCCAGGCCGCGGCGAGCGCTATAAGCGATACGCGGCCCCACCGCTTTCCACTCCCGGATACGGCTACGGCGACCGCCCCCGCAAGACACGCGGCGGGGACCAGCCAGTAGTCGGCGTGGCCGGGCAACCACCAGAATATGAACAAGCCGTACGCGAGGAATGTAGCGGCCGGGAGCGTTAAAGGGCTGCGGCGGCGCGCGCGTACGAGCCACCGTACGAGGGTGGCGCCGGCGGCGGCCGCGGCGAGCCACAACGGCAGCGCGAAGCGGAGTAGGCCGGCGTCGCCCCGGACGAACGGCGCCGCGACGTTGTCCGCGAAAGAGTTGACGTAAAACGCCCGGGCGAGGCCGTCGGCGGCCAGGCCGAAGTTGCCCCCGGCGAGGCCGCCCCACGGGCCGGCGCGGGCGTAATAGAGGAACCAGTCCGCGTACGCCGTAGGCGTCCGGAGGCCCAGGAGCGCCGCGGGCGCGAGGCCGTAGAGCAGGACGGCGCCGACCGCGAAGGCCGCGGCGAAGGCGAGAGCTTTTTTCTTCCGCGCCGTCCCCGTCGTTAGGATGTATAACAGCGCTGCCGGCCCGAGGAGGAAATTTATTTGGTGGCAGAGCGCCGAGGCGGCCGCCGCGACGCCCGCGAGCGCCGCGGCCTTGACGCTCCCGCGGGGTACGGTAGCGGCGACGTAGAGAGCCGCGAGTGCGGCTGCGGCGCCGAAGACGCCGTTCTCGACGCCGGCTGCGACGAGCCAGTAGCCGGAAGCGGTAGCCAGGACGAGGCCCGCGCCGAGGGCGGGGAGCCGGCTCGCGCCGAGCGTTCGGGATAGCAGGAAGAGAAAGGCCGCGCCGGTACCGCCGGCGACGGCGCTAACGACGTGCATGGGCCCGAGCGCCCGGCCGCCGTACCCGACCAGCCGGGCGCCGGCGTAAACGAGCCGGCATACCGGTTTATAGAGGAGGTGGTGGGGATGGAACAGCTCGAGGAACGGGGCAACCTCGACGGCCTCCGCGGCGCTGAGGGCGTCGAAATTGTAAAACACGCAGCGGGCGATTAAGTATAGCGAGGCGGCGGCCAGGCCGAGGGCAACGGCGATGAGCCGGTCGGTCCCGAGGGCGGCGCCGGCCCCGTTCATCAGTTCCCGTAAACGGCGGAGGACCCGGTTCACGTTATCGCTCCGGCGGCTGCGGGCGGCTTACGGCCTGTGACGTCTGCGGCCCTCTCGCCGCGATTAAAAACCCGGCGCGTCCGGGGGAACGGCGTAGATCGTCTCGCTTATCCCGGCGCCGGCGTACGAGCCCACCGGGCGCCCCTGGCCCAGGAGGTGATTCCCCAACCTCTGCAGCGGCGGCCCGCCGGTGCCGGGGAACGCGTGGTCGCCGACGTAGACGGAGCGGCCGCGGTCGAATTCCGCGCGTATTAACTTTCGTATGCGCCGCGCCGCCATCTTGCCGTCGCCGCCGAAGCGGTTGACGGCCCAATTCGGCGTGCGGGCGTTTTTCAGGCCGCCGAAGTACCGCGCGTGCGGCAGCGGCGGGTAAGGCGCCAGGTACACCAGCGCGTCGTCGGGTATGAACTCGGCGAGCGCGAGGCCCGCGCGGTAGTCCGGGTCCGCCTCGAGCTTCGTGCGGGGTTGTATTCCGTCGCGCCAATTAACGTTGGTTACGCCCAACCACGCCAGCGCGAGGGCCGACACGGATACGATATACCACCGCCGCCCGCGTCCGGATACGGCGACGGCCGCGGCGGCGAATACGCAAGCCGCCGGCAGCAGCCAATAGTTTACGTAGGACGGCAGCCACCACAGGATGAAACCCGCGTACAACAGCAGCGGGACGCCCAGGAGTACCAGCACGCCGCGCCCGCGTTTGCGCGCCAGCCAAACCAACAAGTTCCCGCCGCCGAAGGCGACGGCCAGCCACAGCGGCAGCGCTACGCGGAGGGTGCGTATATCCCCCTTGATGAACGGCGCCGCGAAATTATCCCAAAAACTGTTGACGTAGAACGCCCGGGCGAAAGCGTCGGCGGCCGCCGCGAAGTTCCCCCAGGCCATGCCGCCCCATTGGTTCATCCGGGGGAAATGGAAGAACCAGTCGGCGTACGCCCGGGGCGTCCCCAATCCCAGGACCGCCGCGGGGACGGCGACGTACCCGACGGCGAAAGTCGCGACGTATCCGGCCGCGAACGCCAGCGCTTTTTTGCGCGGCCCGTTCTCCGCCGTCAATAAATAGAGTAAACCCGCGGGCGCCAGCAACAGGTTGAGCTGGTGGGCCAGGGCGGCGCCGGCGAAGGCCGCCCCCGCCAACGCCGCGGCCTTTATCCCCCGCGACCGCGCGAGCGCCGCGACGTAGAGCGCGACGACGGCCGCGGCCGTCGCCAACGGGTATACCTCGACGCCGGCGGCGTTCGCCCAGTAGGCGGCCGCGGTGGCGAGGCCGGCGCCCGCCAGCGCCGACGCCCATCGCTTTGCGCCCAGGCGGCGGCACAGCGCGAACGTAAAGGCCACGCCGGCGCCGGCGACCAGCGCGTTTACGACGTGCATCGGCGCCAGCGCGCCGCCGTGTCCGAATAGGCGCGCGATGCCGTACGCGAAACGGCAGATGGGGTTGTACAGGACGTGGTGGGGATGCAGTAGATTCTCCGCGGTCCCGCTCTCGACCGCCTCGGCGTAGAAGAGGGAGTCGTAGCCGTAGAAGGCGTTGCGCGCGAGCAGGTAGAGTAGGAAAGCCGCCAGGCCCAGCGCGGCGCTGAATATCAAATCGGCGCGCGGGCCCCGGAGCACGGCGCTAAGCCGTTCTTTAACGCTGACCGTTTTTTCCATTTTTAATAGCTCCCTTTATTGGCGGAAATATAACACAACGCCGGCGCCGGCCGCAACGGCGATATTTAAATAAAAAGGCCGCCCCGGGGGGCGGCTTTTATAACGGTATTATTAAACTACTTACTCCGGCGTTCCCGGGTCGTATTTGTACATTTTGCCGTCCGCCGCGCCGATCCAAACCTCGTTGCCCCACGTGGAGAATACGCAGTTGGTGCCGTTGCCCGGGGCTTCCGAGACCCATTTCCAGTCGGTACCGTCGTAATGGAGGACGACGTTTCCGACAGCCCATCCGTCGTCTGGAGAGATGAAATGGACGCAGTTCAAGGATACGTCGTCATCCTTGCCGGCGAATCCCCGGTAAGGTTCCCACGCCGCGGTTGCGCCGTTCCATCGGTAAATAGGATGCGAAGGTTGGCGCGGGGGCGGAGGAGTTTTAAGGGAGGACGTCGGGCGGCCTTGGCCTACCGACCAGGCTTCCGTACCGGACGGACAATAGAGATCCGATACGTAATCGTAGCCGTCTGAGACAGGGTTTAACTCCCACCTCGCGCCGTCCCAGCGTAAATAGAGGTTCCTCCGGGTGGCGGCCCACCCGGCGTCGGAAGACGTGAAGTGTAGGGCGATAACGTCTTCGGAGTAAACGTCGTCACGTGTCCAGGTAGTCCCGTCGTAGTGATACAATCCCCGGTCGCCCCCGGCCCAGACGTCGTCGGGCGCGAGAGCGAATATACAGAATAGCGGGTCTATATCGGGAGGGGAAACGTTTTCCCAGTACTTACCGTCGAAATGATAAATGATTCCTTTTCCCCAAGACTCTTCACCCGGTTTGCTTGAATAGCCGGCCGCCCAACCGTCCTCCCAGGATGTGAAACTAAGGTCGAATAATTCGGCATTCAGGCTTTTGGGGTCTCCGTAGCTATAGAGATACCACTGCGGCCCATTGAAGTAAATAAAGGAAGGCCCTTCGGCGATCGCCCACGCTCGTACCGAGGAAAACATGTAGACGGCTTTAATGGCCCGTCCGGCCGGGAGCTGTAAAACTTCGTAGGCTTTCCAAGGCCCCTTGTACGCCGGCCTCGAGTCTATGGGCCCCTCGCACGAAATCGCCGCCCAGG
>CBFCYS010000128.1:0-7352 GCA_965602215.1 uncultured bacterium | reverse complement strand
TTATCGGCGCGGGCGAGATAGCGCTGGTGTGGAGCGACGCCACGTTGGCGCGGGCGCGGCGGGAGCTTCCCGGTACGCCGAAAGTTTCCTTCGGCTGGCGGGAGTACCTGGGCGATGAGGCCGACGTGGCGCTGGGCGAAGAAGGTCTCGATTACGCCGTCGCGTACGAGAGTTACCGGCTGGCGTCCGACATGACGCAGCGCTGGTGCGTCGCCGGCGGCCGGGCGTTCCTGGAGTGGGACGGCGTACCGGTGGGCGCCGCTGTGCAGGCCGACCTCTTCAGCTTCTTCGAGCCGTGGCTGCGGCTGAGCGCCGTGTTGGAACATATACTCGCGAGCCACCGTCCCGCGAGGGTGATATTTTTCGACGACGGCTCGGCGCGGCCTTCTTTCCTGGCGGCGACGTTGGCGGCACGCGGCGTCCCGTACGAGTCGCTCGGCGGGCGCCGGGGCGCGCGGCTCGGCCGGCGCGTGGGGTTGGCGGTGCGGCGGCGGCTCTGGCCCGCGATGTTCCTCGCGGCGCGGCGGAAAGCCTATCGCGGCCTGCCGCCGGGCCGCCTCGAGCGCCGCATGACGAGGCCGGGCGCCGTCATCTTTTGGGGACAATTCGGCCGCTACGAGCTCGAGCTGTACGAGGAATTCCGTCGGGCGTACGAGGGCGACGTGCCGTACGTCGCGGCGACGATGGCGGCGGCGCGGGCCGCGGGACAGGCCGGCATCGTATGCGACAGCTTGCTCGACGATTCGCCGCCGTTGCGTCGTACGGGACGACTGTTGCGGGCCCTTTCGTCGGATTACGCCTCGCTGGAGTGCCGCGGTATGTTCGAGGAGTTCGGCCTTGCCCCCGGCCTTGCGGCCTTCTTCCGCGAGCGCTTCCCGTTCCGGCCCGGCGCGTACCTCTCGACGCTCGCCTCGTTCGCGACGGCCACCGAGCGCTTCGTGGCGCGGTGGCGGCCGGCGCTGGTCGTCCACTTAAGCGACGTCCACATGGCGGGCCGGCTCGTCGCCGCGCTGGCCGCGCGGGACGGTGTCCCGGCGCTCGTCATCCAGAACCATATAACCGGCGGCCCGACGTTCGGCTACCTCCCGCTCAGCTCTACTAAGATGGCGGTATGGGGGCGGGTGAGTTACGACTGGATGGTGGAGGGGGGCGCGCCCCCCGAGAAGCTGGCCGTCGTCGGCTCGCCCTACGCCGCGGTGGCGGCGCGTCGGCCGGAGAGTATCGAGGTGGGGGAGAACGAACGGCGCGCCGTCGTCGTCGCGACGAACAACTACGACGCCGACGTCAACCGCGTCCTGGCGTTGGCGTGCGCCGCGTACGCGGGCGAGCGGGGCGTGCCCCTCGTCTTCCGGCCACACCCGGCGGAGTCGGAGGCGCCGTATCGCGCCGTTATCCGAAATAAGCGTTTGGCCGACGCCGCCGTCGTCCGCGACGCGCCGTTGTCGGAGGTGCTGGCCCGGGCGGCGGTCGTCGTCGCGAGCCACTCCGGGATAGGCGTGGACGCGGTCGTGGCGGGCGTCCCGCTGGTCCACGTGAACTTGCTGGCGGGCGTGCCGGACTACATCCCGTACGTGGAGTACGGCGCCGCGGTGGGCGTACGCGATACCCGGGACCTCCCGGCCGCGCTCGACGGCGTGCTCGCGTCGCCGCCGGGCCGCTTCGACGCCGGCCGCGAGGCCTTCGCCCGGGCGTACCTCGGCTCGGAGGCCGGCGAGCCGTTCGCGAACATAGCCGCTCTCGCCCGCGAGCTGGAGGGTTCGAGGTGACCGCGCCCGCTATATCGGCCGTGGTCGTCAGCTACAACTGCGCCGACCTTCTCCGCGCGGCGCTGGCGTCGCTGTTCGCCCAGGAGGTCGCCGGCGGCCTGGAAGTCGTCGTCGTGGACAACGCGTCTACCGACGGCAGCGCCGCGGCGGCGCGGGAGGCCGGCGCGGAGGTCTTCGCGCTGGAGCGCAACGTCGGCTTCGCCGCGGCCAACAACGTCGGCGCGCGCCGCGCCCGGGGCGGGCTGCTGCTCTTCGCCAATCCCGACGTGGAAGCGCCGCCCGGCGTCGTGGCCGCGCTCGGCGATTTTTTGGCGAAGAATCCCGGCGCGGCGGCGGTGGGGCCTACGCTCGTAGGCCGGGACGGCCGCCTGCAGCGGTTCTGCGCGCGGAAAGCCCCCACGTCCTTGAACCTGTCGTTCCTGGTCTCCGGCGTGGAGGAGTCGCGGTGGGCCGGCTCGCCGCTGGCGCACCGCTACTATCCGGCGCGGTATTACGAGCGCGGGCCCTCGCCGGCGGAGGCGTTGGCGGGCGCGTTCATGCTCGTGCGGCGGAGTTTCTTCGAAGAGGTCGGGGGATTCGACGAGGGTTACTTCTTATATAGCGAGGACCTGGACCTCTGCCGCCGGCTGCGGGACGCGGGCGGCGAGATATGGTACGTGCCGGCGGGGCCGGTGCGCCATTACACCGGCGGCAGCCGGCGGACGCCGGACCCGGTCGTCGTGGTCGAATCCCACCGGAGCGCGGTTCGGTACGCGCGGCGCTGGCACGGCGGCCTCGCCGCCGCGGCGGTTCGCGCCGTTTCCAAGGTGTCGTTGTGGGGAAGGCGTTTGTTGTTCGCGGCCGGGAGGCCGCTGGGGGAAGGGGCGCGCCGCCGCGCGCGTTTCTACGCGGCCGTGCTGGCGGAATATCGCCGGCGGGAGAGGGCCGCCCCCGCGCCTTAACGCAGGAAGAGGACGAGCTTACCCATTCGAGACCACCGGATGCGACGGTCGAAGCGCCACGGCGACACCGGCTCGAAGTCCCATCCGAGGCGCATCTCCTCGCCGCCGCCGCTGCACCGCCAGTCGTCGCCCGCGCGGGCGATGGGGGTTCCGTGTTTGGGGCACGTCGTCGGCGTGAGCGAAAAGTAAATAACTTCGGCTTTGGCGGTAACGTACTTGCGCGGCACCGGCCCGATGAAGCGGCTGTCGGCCGAGTCGTAGCGGTTGTCGCCCATTACGAAGTAACGGTCGGGCGGGACGGTGTACGGCCCCCAGTCACCGCCGGCGTCCGTTTTGACGAACGGCTCGTCGACCGCCTCGTCGTTCCGATGCAGCACGCCGTCCTTTATCTGCAGCGTGTCGCCCGGGCACCCCACCACCCTCTTGATGAGCAGTCGGGGGCCGGTGCGGCTCTCTCCCAAAATATTACGCAAGAAGAAGCGGACCGCCTGGCCCGGCGTCATGTCGCGGTAGGGGAATATAAACGTGATTATCTCGCCCGGGCGCGGGTCGCGGAAGTGGTACATGACTTTCTCCGCCAGGATGTAGTCGCCGACGAGGAGGGTGTCCTTGTCCGAGCCGGACGGGATGACGTTGGCCTCGACCACCCACAACCTGATGACGACGAACGCCACGACGATGATTATAATGTCGCGTATCGTCCTGTAAACCGGGCCGCGTTTCTTTTTTCCCTTGGGGGGGGCGCTTAACTTTTTCTTGGCCATAATAATCGCTTGGTTTAGTAATACTTAATTAGCGTTGCGCCGCGGCGCGAGGTGCATTCCGGCGGCGAGATCCTTTTCCGTGAAAGGCCGGGGGCCGACGCTCTTGACGCCGTGGCGGCGTTCGAAGTACGCGAGCAGGGCTTCTACGTCGTCGCGGTAGTCGGGCGCGGCCCAGGCCGCGAACGAGCCGGCGCGGCCGTCCATCTTCGAACGCAATTGCATCCTGCCCTCGTAGCCGTCGCAGACGGCGACCAACGCGCCCTCCGCCGCGGCCGGTATTTCCAGCTCCCAGACGAGGATGTCGCCCGGGGGCGCGGCCGGCGGTTTGTAGCGTTCCCGAAAACTCACCGTTTCCCCAACTGCTTGTTTTTTTCGGCGCGCGCCGCCAGGTGACCCCGCAGCGTTTTGGTGAACGTGTGGCTGCCGTCGCCGTTGGATACGAAGAACAGGTAGTCGGTCTCGGCGGGGTCCAGCGCCGCCATAAGCGACGCGCGGCCGGGCGAGCATATGGGCCCCGGCGGCAGGCCGGTGTGTCTATAGGTGTTGTAGGGCGAGTCCACTTTCAAATCCTGTATAGTCAAACGGTCCACGTCGCCCCCCAGGGCGTATATCACCGTGGCGCAGGACTCGAGCCTCATACCCCGGGCGAGGCGGTTGTAGAATACCGACGCCACCAGCGGCCTCTCCTCGTCCAGCAGCGCCTCGCGTTCCACGATGGAGGCGAGCGTGACCACATCTTGTAATGACCGGCCCGACCCCTCGGCGCGCGCGAGGCCTTCCGGCCCGAGGACCCCGAAGAAGCGGTCGACCATCATCGCGACCACGTCTTCCGCGCCGGCGTCGGCCGAGACCCGGTACGTGTCGCCGAAGAGGTAGCCCTCCAGGTCGTCGCTCGGGACGCGGCCTGGCGGGTCGCCCCGACGGCAGGCTTTCAGAAACTCCTCGGCCGAGCAAATCCCCGCTACCTCGACGACGCGCGCCGTCTTCTTTTTATCGTATCCCTCCGGGACCGTAAACTTCGCGACGTGAATGCGGCCCGCGGCCAGCGTCGCGGCGACGGCCGGAATGCCGTCCTCACTCGATAATACGTATTCGCCGGCCTGGAGTTTCCCGTCGAGGCCGTTCACGCGGCAATACCACACGAAGGGCTTCGCCTCGGCGATAACGCCTTCTTCGACGAGAAGGGTCGCGATTTCGGCCGTAGTGTAACCCGGCGGGACGACCACCGTTTCGGTGACGGCCTCCGCCGGTTTGCGGGAAACGGCCGCTCCGTAATATTTGTAGAGGGCGACGAGGGCGACGACGACGGCCGCGACGAGCGCCAGAACGAATAAGCCTTTCTTCATCGGCCGCCCCCGGGTCCTTCATTATAAAAAGGCCGCCGCGACGCGCGCCGCGGCAGGACAGCGTATTTCCCGTGGTTCACGCCGCGCGCTCCTAGCCGCGCTCGCCGGCGTTGGTCGCGTAATACGAGAGCCACTCGAGTTCCATCGCGAGGTCGACCCGCTTCACCGTGACGTTCGGGGGCGCCAAAACGCGGCCCGGTGCGAAGGATAGTATGGACTTCAGGCCGCCCGCGACGAGCGCCTCGCAGGCTTCCTGCGCGCCCGCCGCCGGGACCGCCAATATGCCTATCTCGGCGCCGCTCTCCGCGAGGACCGACGAAGCCTCCGCGATGTCGTATATAGTAACGCCCTCCCACGTCTGGCCTATCTTCGCCGGGTCCTTGTCGAACGCGATAACGACGTCGAAACCCTGCTTCTTGAAGCCGTTGTACGCCAGCAGCGCGTAGCCCAGGTGGCCCACGCCGGCCAGCGCCACTTCCCACCGCCGGTTTATACCCAGGATGGTCGCGAGCTCGGTGTACAGGTTTTCGACGTAGTACCCCCGCCCGGGCACGCCGAATTGGCCGAAATACGCGAGGTCTTTGCGTATTTGGGCCGCGGTCACGCCTATCTGCTTGGCCAATTTCTCCGACGACGTCGTGACGACGCCGTCGTAGCGGAGCTTCTGCAGAGCCCGGACGTAAACGGACAAGCGCGAGACGGTGGTACCGGGTATCTTTTTCGCCTTCGCCATTACCGCTCGGGAGTATGTGAAAAAGTTATCAAACTATATTAAAAATAAAGCGGTTTTGCAAACGCCCTTACCAATTCAATTATAGGGAGTGGCGTTGCTTTTGTCAATATTTTTCGGCGAGCGCCGTACTTGACCGGGTAATGCGGTTATGATAACCTCGACTGCTTAAGCATGCGCGTTATCGACATTTCCGTACCATTACGCGAGCGAATGCCGACCTACCCCGGCGATCCGCCTTTCGAGAAGGCCGCGGCCAGGAGCAGGAAGGCGGGCGACGCCGCGGAAGTATCGCGCCTGACGCTCGGCAGCCACGCCGGTACCCACGTCGACGTCCCGTTCCATTTCGTCGAGGGCGCCGCGGACGTCCTGGCGGTCGGGCCGGCGCCGTTCGTGGGGCCGTGCCGCGTCGTCGAGCTGGCCGGCGTGCCGCGCGTCGACGCCGCCGACGCGGAGAAGTCGGCGCCAGTCGCCGGCGAGCGGATTTTATTTAAGACCGACAACTCCGCGCTCTGGGCCCGGGACGAGTTCGCGACCGATTACGTATACTTGACGGCCGCGGCGGCCGGGGTCCTGGCCGCGCGCCGCGTCGCGCTCGTGGGCTGGGATTATCTGTCCGTCGAGGAGTTCGACGCGGCCGACGCGCCGGCGCACAAAACGCTGCTGGCCGCCGACGTTATGATATTAGAGGGCTTGAATTTAAGCGACGTTCGGGCCGGGGAATATTTCCTGGCGGCGCTGCCGCTCGCGCTCGCGGACGGCGACGGCGCGCCGGCTCGAGCCGTTCTGCTGGAGGGTTTCGATGCCCGAAAAACGTCGTAGCGAAGCGATGACCGAGCTCGGCGCCGAAGTGGCGGCGCTCCGGTTCGGCTGCGGCTTTACCCGGGAAGATTTCGACAAGCCTTTGGTGGTGGTCGAGGCCGCGGCGGGGGAGAGCCACCCCGGCAGCTATCACCTCGGCGCCGTCGCGGCGGCGGCCCGGGAGGAACTGCTGGCCGCGGGCGTGCGCCCCCTCGACTACCGCTGCACCGACGTCTGCGACGGCATAACCCAGGGTACGCCGGCGATGGCGCTTTCGCTCGCCTCGCGCGACGTGCTGGCGCTCGCCGCCGAGCTGCACGCCGTGTCCGCCCACGCCGACGGCGCGCTGTTCGTATCGTCGTGCGACAAGGCCGTCCCGGCGCACCTGCTGGCCGGGGCGCGGCTGAATTTGCCGACGGCCTTCGTCCCCGGCGGCGTTATGCCGCCCAGCGACGACTGCCGTACGCTGGAGTACGCCGCGACGCTGGCGCAGGAGGCGGCGCGGGGGCCGGTGCCGGCGGGGGAGCGTCGGCACTTCGACGAGGTCGCGGCTCCCGGCGCCGGGTGTTGCGCCTTTATGGGGACCGCGGCCACGATGCAGATTATGGCCGAGGCGCTGGGGGTGGCGCCGCCGGCGTCGGCGTTGATACCGGCGGCGGACTTCGCGCTGGTGCGCTCGGCCCGGAACGCCGCGTCGCTGCTGGCGCAGGCGCTCGAGCGCGGCCTACGGTTCGCGGACGTCGTCGACGGGCGCGCGCTGCACAACGCCCTCGCGGTCCACGCGGCCGTCGGCGGCTCGACCAACGTGCTGCTTCACCTTGCCGCGCTGGCCGCCGAGCTCGAGCTGCCGTTCTCGCTGGCCGACTACAACGACATAGCGGACGACGTGCCCTACATCGTGAACGTCCGCCCGGGCGGCGAGCACCCGTCGGCGTTCCTGTGGTACGCCGGCGGCGCGGCGGCGGTGATGAACGAGATACGCGAGCACCTGCGCCTCGACGCGT
>CBFCYS010000127.1:0-7472 GCA_965602215.1 uncultured bacterium | reverse complement strand
TAAAAAAACTCTTGCCGCGGCCTTACTGGTCGTTCTCTTCGTAGTCGCCGTGGCGCAGATCTGGGCCCGCCCCGTCGACCGCGACGAGGGTTTCTGGCTCTATACTTCGTGGCGCTTCGCGGAAGGCGACCTTCCCTATCGCGACTTCGCCCTGCCGCACATGCCGCTGGCATCTCTATACTACGCCGGCGCGGTGAAAATCTTCGGCCCTTCGCTCTACGCGCTGCGAGGTTTGAACGTCGCGCTCTTCGCCCTCTCCGCGGCCTTCCTCGGCTTAGCGGTCGCCCGGCGCTTCGGCGGACAGGCATCGTTCTTCGCCGTCGTCTTCTTCGCCTCGTCGTCGCTAACGCTAACGTGGCTCGTCCCGGTCAAAGCGTACGCGCCGGCCGCCGCCGCGCTAACCCTCGCCGTCGCCGCCTGGCTCTGGCCGGCCGACGCCGAAAAAACGGCCCTCAGCCGCGCGCTGGTCATAGGCGTCCTGCTGGGCGCGGCCACGCTGGCGCGTTTAACGCTCGCGGCAACCCTCCCGGCCGCGGCCTTCGCTGTCTGGTTCTCCTCTTCGTCGAAGCCGGGCCGACGGGCGGCCGCCGTCGGCGCGCTATGCGTCGGCTTCCTGGCCGTAACGCCGATAATCCTTTACTTCCGCGCCGCCGCGGGGGACGCGTTCACCTTTAACGTCTGGGGAATACACAAGCTGTTTCTGGGGGGCGGCGCGACGGGGCGATGGGCCGCGGCGTTGAGCCTCCTCCTCCCGCCGGACCCGGCCATCCTAATCGTCGCGGCTTTTCTGGCGTTAAAAACGGAACGGCGTAGGATTTTGGCGTTCCCCCTCGCCGCCGGCGTTCTTATACTCGTCGCCCACTTCCTCCCCGGCAGCAGCCAGCGGCAGTACTTCGTACTGGCGGTACCGCCGCTCGCCGCCGCGGCGGGCGTGGGTGCGGCGTGGTTGTGGCGACGGAAGAAAGCCGTCGCGATTGCCGCCGTGGCCGCCGCGGCCGTCGCAGGGGCCGGCCGACCCGCCGCCAAGGTAGCGTTCGACCGGGCGCATAAGGAGCTCGTCGGCCCGGCCGAGGTATACGCCGCGGCCCGCCTCCTGGCCGACGCTACGCGGCCCGACGAGCGAATTTACGCCGCCTGGCCGGGGTACGCCGCGCTCGCCCGGAGGCAAGTGTTGCCCGGTTGGGAACTCGGCTACTTCACGCATCGCATCGGCGAAAGGCTGAGCGTAGCGGACCGTCGCCGTTACCACTTGATGACGTACGAAGAGACGGCGGAAGTTCTCGCCGCCGGCGAGGCCCGGTTCGCGCTCGACGGCCTGGATACCCCCGAGGTGCTCGAGCCGACGTTCGCCGAACATTTCGAAGAAGTGACGCGCCGCCGAGGCGTAACGCTCCGGCGGTACGAGGCCGGCGAATAAATCCGCCGCGTTAAGGTTCCCCCACTTGTCCAAGAAGAGAAACATATTCAAAAGGGCCGCACGCGCCGCAACGATAACCGCCGCCAAGGCGGTCCTAAGGCCGCGGGAAGCGCCGCTTCCGCCGCGCGAAGAAATCCGCAAGGTCCTCGTTATCAAACTATGGGCCATCGGCGAATATTTGATGGCTACGCCGGCCTTCGCCGCCCTGCGCGAACTATACCCTCATGCGGAAGTCACGCTGCTCACCGGCGTCGCGGCCGCGCCCCTGGCCGCGGCGGCGCCCACCTTCGACCGCGTCTGGACCGTACCCGAAGAATTGTTCGTAAAAAGACGCGTCCGCGAGCTACGCCGACTCCGCGAACGCCTCGCCGCCGAAAACGCCGACCTCGCCGTCGTCTTCCACCTGGCCTGGGAATTCTCGGCCTTCGCCGCGTGGGCCGGCGTACCCAACCGCGTCGGCTTCGACCGCGACGGCGACGGCTTCGCCCACACCGTGAAAGTGCCTCGCATCGGGGGCCGGCATCAAGTAGAGGAATACTTCGACCTCGCCCGCGCCTGCGGCGCCGCCGGCGAGCCGGGGCCGCTGGCGGTCGTGCCGGGCGACGAAGCGCAAGCCGAAGCCGAGCATCTCTTGAGCGAACCGCCCTTCGCGACGTCGGCGCCGGTGCTGGTCGCACCCGGCGGCGGCGTTAACCCCAAGACGCGGATGGAGGCCAAACGCTGGCCCGCCGAACGCTACGTCGAACTAGTCAATATCCTAAAAGCCGACTACGACGTGGCGCTCGTAGGCGGCCCGTCGGACGCCGCGCTAAACGCCGGCGTCGCCGCCGCCACCGGTGCAATCGACCTCACCGGCAAGACTTCCCTGCCGGCGTTATATCTTCTATTCAAAAAGGCTAAAGCATTTATCGGCAACGACTCGGCGCCCATGCACCTCGCCGCGGCCGCCGGAACGCCCACCGTGGCCTTCTTCGGCCCCACCGACCCGAAGGTAAACGGCCCGTGGCGCACGCCGGCGCTGGTCCTTACGCACGAAACCGATTGCCTCCCTTGCTACGAAGGCGGCTACTTCCCCGATTGCGACCACCGCCGCTGCTTGACGGCGATTACGGCCTCGGAGGCCGCTTCTCGCGTTTACGATTTTCTTGACAGCATTAACGCGGGGTGTTAAATTCACGCCACAAACTTCCCGACGGTACAGCTTCGGCAAAGAGCCGACGAGGAGGATGAAATGAAAAAAGCGTTCGTTTACGTAGGCGTTATAATATTGCTGGTTTCGGCCTTCGGCTGCGGCAAAAAGAAGGCCGAGGGCCCGGGCACCGGTGAGACCGCCGCCACGGCCGACATTGCGAAGTTCGACGAGGGTTACGCCGGTTTCCGGGAAGCCATACGCTACGTCGCGTTAACGCCTGACAAAGAGAAAGCGGCCGAAGCCGCGGGCCAGGCCGAGATAACGTTCGGCGAGATCAAACGCGCCTGGCCGGACGAGCCGCCCCAGGATTTCGAAGGCGACAACGAGTGGGCCGGCCGCATCGAATCGCTAACGAAAATAATGGCCGATATCAAAAACGAGGTCAACGCGGATAATTTCGACGGCGCCAAGGCCAGCATCCTGGAAGGCCAAAAATTATTCCTCGCGCTGCACGAGAAAAATAACATCAACACCGCCGGCGACGAAGCGATACGGCTGCTCGTGATCGCCGACGAGATGGACCTCGCGTTCCGCGAAAAGCGCTTCAACGATATGAAGCACATTATGCCCAACATGCGCGAAGCCCAAAAGAACTTCTTCGGCTCGACGATGCCGCCGTCCGCTCGCGGCCGCGAAGACAAGTTCGACAACCTCAAGGACAAAGTCTACGACGGCGTCGAAAATTTCGCCGAAGCGCCCGACCGCGAAACGCGCAGCGCGGAACTCGCCGAACTTATAAAGGTCGCCACCGAATTCTACGTCGAGTTCGGTTAATATGAAAACCGGCGCAAACACACCGTCTATAATAGCGTTCGCCGTGGGGGCCTCCTTGACAGGGGGCCTTATCGGCGCCTGGGAGGCCGCGGCCCTCGCGGCCTTCGACGTCCAGATGACGACGTCGCGGGGAGGCGCCGTCCTACTCGCACTCGCGGCGTTCGCGCTCGCCGGCGCGGCCGCGTTCTTGGCCGGGTTAACATTCGCCCTGGTTCGTAGGTCGCGGCCCGGGCGCTTCGTTTTGGGCGAACGCACGCCCGGCGCCACCTTCGCCGTCGCCGCGGCCCTTTTATTCTACGGCGGGTATTACTTAAACGCCCACGTCCTCCCGGCCAAGCTGCACCCGGTCAGCCTCGCAGTCGACGTCGCGCTGCTCGCGGTATGTTGGCTCCTGGTGCGCTTCGCGCCGTCCGTCAATATCCGACGCCGCTGGCCGGCCGCGGCGTTCGCGGTGCTTCTCGCCGGCGCCCTGGTCGTAAGCGTTGCCGCGGCGGGCTCGAGCCAGCGACTCGGCGCGCCCGAAACGCCGCCCCCCAAAGACGCCGCGAACCTGTTGCTCATCACCATGGATACTACGCGCGCCGACCGCCTGGGCGCGTACGGCGGCCCGCCGGGCCTCACGCCCAACCTCGACCGTTTGGCCGCCTCCGGCTTAATTTTCGAACACGCGTATTGCCCCATGCCGCTTACGGGGCCCAGCCACGCGGCGCTCCTCACCGGCCTTACGCCGCGCGAGAACGCCGTAGTCCAGAACGGCGTACCGCTGGGGACGGACTCGCCCACGATGGCCGAGGTCCTCCGCTCGCGCGGTTACCGGACCGGCGCCGTCGTCGCGGCCTTCACCGTCTCGTCCAAACTCGGCTTCGCCCGGGGCTTCGAGCTATTCGACGACGACTTCGCCCCTGCCGACGCGCTAACCCGCCTTACCCTCGTGCGCTTCGCGGGCTCGCTCGGGGTAGTCGACGTTAAAGCGCGGCTCCAACGGCCGGGCGGCGAGGTAACGCCGGCGGCTATTCGTTGGCTGAAGGACAAGCGGAACAGGCCGTTCTTCCTGTGGGTCCACTACTTCGACCCCCACACGCCGTACGAGCCGCCGGACGAATACCGCGATTTGACCGACGCCGAAGTCCCGCAAGTCCGCTTGTACGACGGCGAGGTTGCGTTTATGGACGCCGAGATTGGCAAGCTGCTCGCCGTCCTCGACGACGCGGGCGAGCGGGAAAATACGGTCGTCGTCGCCGTAGCCGACCACGGCGAGAGTTTGGGCGAGCACGACTACTACTACGACCACGGCCGGTACGTCTACGAGCCATGTATGCACGTGCCGCTCGTCGTCGCCGCGCCGCCCGGTTTCGGCGGTTTAGGCAAAATGGATGCGGGAACCAAACCGGAATTGACTACTACAGGTTCGCTGTATAACTTCTTATTGGATAACCTCGCCGCCTACCCCTCCCCCTCGACGCCCCACACGGACGGGCCGGCGCCGTCCGCCGGCGACGTCGTCTTCGGCGAGTCGCTGGAGGGCGACCTCAATTATAGAACGGTAGTATCGCGCGCCTACAGCTCGAGCCCGCTCTATAAACTCGTCCTCGACGCCCGCACCGGCGCGGTTGAGCTGTACGACCTGAAGACCGACCCGGGGGAAACGCGAAACCTCTCCCGCGACCGATTGGAGGTCACGCGCGTACTGCTCAAGCGGCTGGAAGAACACTTCGCGGCGCAACCGCCGCTGCCGACGGGCGCCCCGGCCGACGCCGAGATGATGAAGAAACTGCGCACGCTCGGTTACGTATAAACCGGGCCGACCTGAAGGTCGGCCCCTACATAAAAAATTTTAAGGCCGAAGGAACGATATGGCCGACGACAACTTGAGAGAAGCCGCACGCCGCACGCTGGCGGACTGCATGGACGTCCACTCCGGCGAGGTCGTAACCGTCGTAACCGACGACGTCGTACGCCCCGTAGGCGAAGCATTGGCGCGCGAGGCGGACGAACTGGGAGCGGACCCGGTGTTGGCGATAATGAGGCCGCGGCGCGTTAGCGGCGAGGAGCCGCCCGGGCCCGTCGCCGCGCTGATGCGCGAGAGCGGGGTCCTGTTGCTGGCGACGAAGTTCTCGTTATCGCACACGCGCGCGCGCAAAGCCGCCAGCAAGGCGGGCGCCCGCTGCGCGTCCATGCCCGGCATAACCGAGGACATAATAGTCCGCACGATGGCCGTCGACTACCGCGACGTCGCCGCCCGGAGCCGCAAGCTGGCCGAGTCGTTGGCCGGCGTGAAATACTTCCGCCTTACGTCGCCCGGCGGGACCGATATGAAGATTAACGTTGAGGGTCTCGACTACTTCGTCGATACCGGCACGTACCACGAGCCGGGCGATTTCGGCAACCTGCCCGCCGGCGAGGTATGCGCGGGGCCGGTCCCGGGAGGCAGCACGGGGGTGGCGGTATTCGACGGCTCGTTCGCCGGCCTGGGCCTTCTGGCCGAGCCGATTACGGTAACGTTCGAGGACGGCGTCGCGACGGCCGTCGAGGGGGGCGAGAAGGCCGACGCCCTCCGCGCCATGCTCGAGCCCTTCGGCGAGGGCGGGAGGGTGCTGGCCGAGATAGGCATCGGTACCCACCCCACGGCCCAACTTACCGGCGTTGTTTTAGAAGACGAAAAGATCTCCGGCACGGTCCACCTCGCGCTCGGGAACAACGTCGGCTTCGGCGGCGCCAACGACGTCGCGGTACACGTCGACGGCGTAATCCTATCGCCGACGCTCGTCACCGACGGCGGCGAGGCCGTTCTGGAGGAGGGCGTACCCAACTTCTAAAAATGCGCGAGCTGTTGTTATACGACGCCGGCCGGATATTCACCGCGGCGGGCGGGCCGCGGCGGGGCGCCGCGTTGGCCGAGAACACGGCAGCCGCGGGCAACACGCTGCTCGCCCGGGACGGCGTTATAGCCGCGGTCGGACCGCGAGCCGAAGTCGAGAAGCTCGCGGCCGGCGACGCCGAAACGCTCGACTGCGGCGGCCGCCTCGTTACGCCGGGGCTTGTGGACTGCCACACCCACCTTATCTACGCCGGCTCCCGCGCCGACGAGTACGAACGCCGCCTGGGCGGCGCTTCTTACCTGGAGATATTCGAGGCCGGCGGCGGCATCCACGCCACCGTCCGGGATACGCGCGCCGCAAGCGAAGACGAGCTCGCGGCCTCGGGCCGGCGCCGCGCCGAAGTATTCTTGAGCCACGGGACGACGACCGCGGAAGTAAAAAGCGGCTACGGCCTGACGACCGAGGACGAACTTAAAATGCTGCGGGTCGCCGCCCGCCTCGGCAAGGAAACCCCCCTGAAAATCATACCCACGTTCCTCGGCGCGCACGCCATACCGCCCGAGTACGCCGACCGCCGTAACGACTTCGTCGCGCTCGTAACCGACGAAATGATCCCGGCCGTAGCGGCGGAAGGTCTGGCCGAATACGCCGACGTCTTCTGCGACCGCGGCGCCTTCAACGTCGACGAGACGCGCGCCGTCCTCGCCGCGGCCCGCGACGCCGGCCTGAAGCTCCGCCTCCACGCCGACGAATTCGAGCCGTTGGGCGGTACGGAGCTGGCGGTCGAGATGGGCGCGGCTTCCGTCGAACACCTGGCGGTCGTGACGGCGGCTGGAATAGAAGCGCTGGCCGGCTCCGACACGACCGCGGTCCTGCTTCCCGGGACGACCGTCTTCCTGGGCTCGAGCCACTTCGCGCCGGCGCGGGACATTATAAATGCCGGCGCCCTGGTCGCCGTGGGGAGCGACCACAACCCGGGCTCGTGCCACGCCGCGTCCTTGCGCACCGTACTCACGCCGGCGGCGACTTATTTGAAGATGACGCCGGCCGAAATGCTCCACGCCGTTACGATAAACGCCGCCTATTCGCTGGGGCGCGCGGATAGAATCGGTTCCCTCGAGCCGGGCAAGGCCGCGGACGTCGCCGTCTTCGACGCGGCCGACGTCAACGAGCTATTCTACGACTGGGGGCCCACGCGCGCCTGGGCCACGGTCGCGGACGGAAAAGTCGTATGCCGCGACGCCCCGCCTCTTTTTAATCCCTAAATAAT
>CBFCYS010000126.1:0-7694 GCA_965602215.1 uncultured bacterium | reverse complement strand
CCCGGCCCGCCCGTTACCCCGACCGGAATAAAAGGGCCGACCTTCAGGTCGGCCCCTACATGTATCCGGGCGACTCGCCGGTCACCCCCACCGGAACGAAGATGCGGTGACCCGAAGGCAGGCCTTGGACAAGGGGTTTCAACCCCTTGTTGTGGGGGCGCACAGCTGTGCGCCCCTACGCAACCGGCGTCGCGGCGGTCGCGGTTACGCCGCCTTACCCTCGCGCGACGTCGCGAAACAGCCTCTCGTACGCCGCCGCCGACTTGGCCCACGTCATCCGCCGGCCGAAGCGGTACGCCCGCCGCTCGAGGTACCGCCGCGCGCCGTCGTGCGCCAGGAGCTCGGCAAGCCAAAAGGACAGCGTCCGCCAGTCGCGGAAGGGTACCAGCGCGCCGCGGTCGGCGCCCAACAGCTCCCGCGCGTACCAGTACGGCGTCGAGACGATAGCCTTGCCGCACGCCACGGCGTACGCCAGCGTCCCGGAGGATATCTGGTCCTCGTTCAGGTAGGGCGTGACGTATACGTCCGCGGCCCTGAGGTACGTCAAAAGTTCGTCCAGCGAGACGAACCGGTTGACGAAGCGGACGTGGTCGTGGAGGCCCAGGCGGTCGACGGCTTTCTGCAGCGACGCGCGGTACGCTTCGCCGTAGCGCTTTTTCAGGGCCGGGTGCGTAGCCCCGACGATTATGTACAACGAATCGGGGAATTGCGGCAGTACGTCCGCCAGCGCCTTTATGGCGACCTGAATGCCCTTGCGGGGGCTGATGAGGCCGAACGTCAGGACTACTTTCCGGCCTTCCACGCCGACGGCCTTTTTAAACGGCGCCGTGTCCGCGAACGGGACGTCGGGCGTGCCGTGGTGGATGACGTGTACCTTGTCATCCGGTACGCCGTATATATCGGCTAAGAATTCGGCCGCCTTATCGGCCTGGACCACGACCGCGGCGGAGCGTTCGCATACTTTAATGAGGACCTCGCGCTGCATCGGCTTGGGCGCGGCCAGAACCGTGTGTAGCGTCGTTACAACGGGTTTCTTCAGGCGCTCGAGGAAGGTCAAAACGTACCGGCCCGCCCGGCCGCCGAAGATGCCGTACTCGTGCTGGAGCGATACGAAGGCCGCGGCGGAGCCGTTGACCAGCTCGGCCGCGGCGACGTATTCCTCGAGCCGGGAAGCGCGCACGACGGCGCGGACCTCGGCTCCGTAAGGCCGGCGGCGCTGCCGCTCGCTCATCGCGAGCACCGATATGCCGCCGTCCGCGCCCAGGTTCTCGCCCCGGCCTTGCGCCAGCGCCGACGCCAGGTCGTAGGCGAAGGTCGCCAGGCCGCAGAGACGGGGCGGGTACGTGGATACTACGACCAAACCGGGCCGAGAAGCCATAAACCCCCGATGGAAGTTTAAACCTTGCAGGTCAAGAGGTAACTGAGTACCTCGTCGAAGTCGGCCGTGGCCAGCGCCACGACGGAGTCGGCGGCGCCGTAGTAAATACGGAGCTCGCGCGTCTCCTCGTCCAGCACGAAGCCGCACGGGAAGACCACCCGCGGCACGTCGCCGATCATCTCGTAGTAGGCGCGGGGGCCGAAGACCCAATCCTGGCTGCGGCGCACCACGCGCCACGGCTCGTCGAGGTCGAGCAGCGCCAGGCCGCCGCGGTACAGGCTGCCGGAGGCCGTCTGCCGCACGCCGTGGTAGATGACGAACCACCCCTCGGGCGTCTCGAGCGGCGGCGGCCCCAGGCCCACGCGGTGCGCGTCCCAGGAGGCGGGCCGCGTCGTGAGCAGCAGGCGGTGGTCGCCCCAGTAGGCGAGGTCGGGCGAGAACGATATCCAGATGTGGGCCTCGCCCCGGATAATGGGTCGGTGGATGAGGGCGAAGCGGCCGTTTATCTTGCGCGGGAAAAGCGACGCGTCCTTGTCCTCGGGCGGCAGCAGGCGGCCGTAGCGCGTGAAGGTCTTGAAGTCGGTCGTGGTGGCGAGCGAGACCACGGTCTCGTCGCGAATGAACGACGTGTACACCACGGCATACTCTTCCAGCGGCTCGAGCCACACGATGCGCGGGTCCTCGACGCCGAAGTGCTGCTCGTCGTAGGCCGGGTCCGCGACCAGCGTCGGCTCGGCGTCCACCCGCCATTTGGTCTTGCCGTCGGCGCTGCGGGCCGTGGCGAGGTGGGAGAAGCCGCGCAGGTCCTCCACCCGCACCAATAGCAGCGTCTCGCCGTCGACGAGGGCCGCGCCCGGGTTGAAGACGGCGTGGGCGCGGTAGGGCCAATTATCCGCGGTCAGTATGGGGTTCTTTTCGTAACGTTTGAAGAGAACGTCGCCGGTGAGCTCGCAGCTTTTTTCGGCGTCGGTCATAGCAGCCTCCGGGTCGGGTGACATAAACGTCGACCCTAAATATATCTTATATCGGCGGGAAAATCAAACCGATAAGGCGCGGGGCGGGGTGGGGGACCGACGCCACCGCGTACGTGCCTGATGGGGTGTAGGGGCGACCGGCCGGTCACCCCTACCGGACCGACGACGGCTCGAGCTGAAGGCCGACCCGGGACAAGGGGCTTAAGCCCCTTGCCCAACGCCGCGGGGGCTACGGCGGGGCGACCACCGGGCCGACCTAAAGGTCGGCCCCTACATAACCCGACCCCGCACCGGCCTTATTTAAACAGCGCCTTCACCCGGCCCAGCGACGTGGGGGAGACGGCCGTTCCGCAACGCCGGATGATTACGTAGTCGATATCGCAGCCGTTTTCGCGGAAATTGCCGACCGTCAGCTTGAATTCCACACGCTCGGCTTTGGGCGTATCCACTATAACCATCGCGACCCACCACCGGCTCATGTACGCCCCGTAGTAGGGGGTGATGTTACCCCACCATAACTTGTTAGGGCCACCGCGGTACCGGTACGTAATTTTATACTTCTCGCCCGGGTTGACCGTAATTATATTTTTACTTACGGCCTCGCCGCCGCGCAACCCTGAGAAGTGCACGTAGTAGCACGTACCCTCTTTAAGCCTTTCCCAATCATTTTCCGGCGTAAAACTCCACCGGCTTTTGTAACCCTCGCCTTCGAAGTCCTCGTAGAGTACGATCTCGGAGCCCCAAACAGACGCGGCCGCCAGCGCACACAGCGCCGCGGCCGTCGTTATGGCGAGCTTCCTCATTTCCCTTTACCTCCTCGGGTTACTTACTACCCTCTGCGAATAAATATAACAGAGGATACCGGACGACTTCAACCGAAAAGGGCCGACGCGAAGGCCGGTCCTTAAGACAAGGGGCTTAAGCCCCTTGCCTTGGGCGACCAGCCGGTCGCCCCTACCGGAACAACGCCTTCACGCGGCCGAGGGAGGTGGGCGCGACGGCGGGTTCGGACCAGCGGAAGTACTGGACGCGGTTATTCCCGGAGTCGGTGACGTAGGCGCGGCCTCCGTCGGGTGAAAACGCTACGTATAACGGTTTCCTGAATTCGCCGTTGGCGGAGCCGCTCGAGCCCCACCGGCCGAGGAAGGAACCGGCGGCCGTGAAATACTGGATGCGGTGGTTCGCGGCGTCGGCCACGTAAACGTCGCCGCCGGACGCTACCGCAATCCCCCACGGGTTTTTGAATCTGCCGTCGCCGGAACCGTACGCGCCCCACCGGCCGAGGTAGGAGCCGGCCGCGGTGAAGTACTGAACGCGGTCGTTCCCCTCGTCGCCGACGTATAATTCGCCGCCCGGCGCGACGGCCGCGCCCGTGGGGCCGTAGAAATCGCCGTCGCCGGAACCCGATTGGCCCCAATCGCCGAGCCGGGAGCCGGTGGAGGTAAAGTACTGGACGCGGTCGTTGCCCCAATCGGCGACGTAGACGTTGCCGTTGGCGGCGACGGCCACGCCTTCGGGATAGGAAAATTCCATATAGCCGGCGCCGTACGAGCCCCATTGGCCGAGATAGGAACCGGACGCCGTGAAGTATTGTATGCGCGCGTTCTCTTCGTCGGCCGCGTAGACGTTGCCGCCGGGCGCGACGCCGACGCCGGTGGGTCCGTCGAAGCTGCCGCCGGCGGTTCCGTGCGAACCCCACTTGCCGAGGAAGGACCCGGCGGCGGTGAAGTATTGAATCCGGTCGTTGCCCCAATCGCCTACGTAGACGCGGCCGTTGGGCGCGACCGCTAAGCCGCACGGGCCATCGAATTGGCCGTCGCCCGTCCCGCGCGCGCCCCACTTGCCCTCGTACACCCATTCGCCCCAAACGTACACAGCGGCCAACGCTCCCAGCGCCGCGGCCGTAGTTATGACGAGCTTCTTCATTTCCCTGAACCTCCTGTAACAAGGGGCAGGTAGGGGCGCACAGCTGTGCGCCCCCACCGGGCCGGCACCTTCGGACAGCCCGGCCTTATCGAACCACCACCATCCGCCTGGCCGCGACGTCGCCTCCGGCCTCCAGCCGGTACGCGTACACGCCCGGCGCCAGCGACGACAGGTCAAACTCGACCTCGTTGGCTCCCGCTTGAGCCGATACGACGCGCGAGGCCACCTTCCGGCCGGCCAGGTCGTATATGGCGAGCGCGGCGTCGCAGGCCGCGGCCACCGAGAACGCGACCGTCGTGACGCTGCGAGCCGGGTTGGGGACGTTCTGCGCCAGCGCGAACGAGAACTTACGGCCGACCGTACACTCCGCCGGGCCGTGCAGCTCGGCGGGGCCGGCGAGAGGCACGACCTCGAGCCAGTAGCGGTACGTCGTGCCGGACGAGACGTCTTCGTCGAGGTAGCGATGCGGCGAGCGGCCTGTTATCAACGCGTCGTTTATCCTGGCCGGTTCCGTCGCGGCGTTCGCGGCCTTGACCTCCCGGAGGAGGTTGAAGCCGCCTACGGCCTCGTTCACCTCCCAGCCGAGCGCGACGCCCTTCGCGGCCGGCGAGGCGGCGAAATCCTTAACGTCTATGCCGATGTCGCACTTGTTAAAGAATAGTTGGTTAGGGCCGCCGGTGGGGTACGCGGAGACGCCGATGCATCCCACCGCGACGTCCGGGTAACCGTCGGCGTCGACGTCGCCCACGCGGTTATCGAAAGTCCCGTAGGGGTTGGGGGAGACTACCCACGAGGGTTGTTTCATTAAATTACCGCGTTTCCGGAAATACGCGATTACCGCGCCGCCCGTAGATTGTATGAGGTCCAACAGGCCGTCGGCGTCGGCGTCCGCCAGGCACGAATTATTGCAATGGGTGTAGTAACCGGATTCCCAGCTCGGCGTCTTGGGCAGGACGCCGCGGTCCGAATAGTAGATGTCGGCGTACGGGTCTTGTTCCATCCCGCCGCGGCCGCAAATACCCTTGAGCAGGTCGAGCCAGCCGTCGTCGTTGACGTCGCCCCAGGCCAGCGCGTTGCAACGGCCCGCGGGAGGGTCGTTCTTCCAGTAGTGGGTCCCGGCGAGGGTGCCGTTGTTATTCCGGAATAAGTAGACGAACCCCTCCGGAACGCCTAACCCGACGCGCGTGCCGCCCGCCAGGTCCATGTCGCCGTCG
Organism: uncultured bacterium; assembly: GCA_965602215.1. Lineage (GTDB taxonomy): Bacteria > RBG-13-66-14 > B26-G2 > WVWN01 > WVWN01 > WVWN01. The sequence continues at coordinate 2,202 of CBFCYS010000126.1, read as the reverse complement.
CCGTCGGCGTCGCCCCAGGCCACGTGGTTGGCGTCCGAATATCCCACCGACCACGACGGCGACTTTTCCAACGTCCCGGCGTTGTTCTTGAAGACGTAAAACTTATCGGCGTACGAATCCACGACCGCCAGCTCGAGGTAGCCGTCGTTGTCGACGTCGCCCCAGGCGAAGCACGCGGCCCATCCGCCGGGCAGCGCCGCGCTCCACGACGGCGTGCCCTCGAGGCCGGTGCCCGTATTCTTGTAAATCTTGATAAACTCGTCGCCGCCTATGGCCACGTCGACGTCGCCGTCGGCGTCGTAGTCGGCCTCCATTACGGTCCAGGTATCCACGCGGGCGGTCGACAGCCACGACGGCGTCTTCTCCAGCGCGCCGTCGCGGTTGAAATAAATCACGTCGCGGTTGTCGGTCTGCGCGCGCTCCTCGTTGCCGGCGAAGAAGTCGAGGCGGTTCGACCATTTGTAGTCGACCTCCACCCGGGCGCCGTCCGCCGGCGCGTTCTTGAGCGAGAACCATCCAGCGCGGGAGTCGAAGCAGTAGTCGGCGCGCGGCACCGCCGTGCCTTTTACGCGCACCGCGGTTATCGTCAGCGCGGGGTAATGGCGGAGGTAGAATACGTGCCGGTCGCCGTCGCCGGTAGTCCTTTCGCTCTTCGTAACTTGCCACCCGTCGCCGTTGAAGTCGGCCAGCGCTATCTCGACCGTCGAGCGGTTGTCGGCGCTCTCCCAATCGGGGCTGCCGCCGAACGGCACCGCGCCCCAAACGCAAAAGGCCGCCAGCGCCGTCAGCGCCGCGGCCGTCGTTATGGCTAGCTTCCTCATTTCCCTGAACCTCCTCGGGTTACTTACTACCCTCTGAGAATAAACATAACAGAAACCCGCGAAAAACGCCAAATAAAACGGGCCGACCTGAAGGTCGGCCCCTAAGACAAGGGGCTTACTTGCCTTGGGCGACTCGCCAGTCGCCCCTACCGGAACAACGCCTTCACGCGGCCCAGCGACGCGGGGGAGACGGCGGGTTCGGTCCAGCGGAAATATTGGACGCGGCGATTCCAGGAATCGGTAACGTAAACGCGGCGGCCGTCCCCGGAGACGGCGGCGTAGCGGGGGTCGTCGAATTTTCCCTCGCTCGAGCCGTACGAGCCCCACTGGCCCAGGTATGACCCCGTCGCGCTGAAGTATTGCAGGCGGTAGTTGCACCAGTCGACGACGTATACTTCCTCGCCGTCGGGCGCGACGGCTATACCGACCGGGCCGGCGAACAGGCCGTTGCCGGCTCCGCTCGAGCCCCATTTGCCGAGGAAAGACCCGCTCGCGGAGAAGTATTGAACGCGGTCGTTGCCGGTATCGGTTACGTAGACGTGGCCGTTCGGGGCGACGGCCACGCCGGCGGGGTCGTAGAACCGGCCGTTGCCCGTACCGCGCGAGCCCCACTTGCCGAGGAAGGAACCGGCGGCGGTGAAGTACTGCACCCGGTCGTTGGCGGTGTCGGCCACGTAGACGTTCCTGTTGCCGGCGACGGCCACGCCGCGGGGGGTGTGGAACTGGCCCGCCGCCGTACCGCTCGAGCCCCACTTGCCGAGGAAGGACCCGCTCGAGGTGAAGTACTGAACGCGCGCGTTGCCGCCGTCGCCCACGTAAACGCGGCCGTTCGCGGCTACCGCTATGTCGGTGGGGGTGTCGAACTCGCCGTTGCCGGTCCCGGGAGAGCCCCATTGGCCCAGGTAGGAACCGGTGGCCGTGAAATATTGGATGCGGTTGGTCCACCAATCGCCGACGTATACGTCGCCGTTGGGAGCGACGGCGACGCCTTCGGGCAGGGTGAATTCGCCCTGGCTGACGCCGTACTTCCCCCACGCCCCCTCGTAGATCCATCCGCCCCAGGCGCAAACGGCCGCCAGCACCAGGCCGAGCGCCACGGCCGACGTTATCGCGAGCTTCTTCATTTACCCGAACCTCCTAGCGTTGCTATCCTCTAATATTAAATATTACATATAAATCCGAACGATTGCAAATAGAAAAGGGCCAAATTAGGGGCGACCGGCCTTGCGGCCCTACGAGACCGGCGCCACCGCGCCGGGGTTTGTGGGGTTGGTAGGGGCGCAACGCGTTGCGCCCCTACAGGCCATTAACCCCTACCGGAACGAAGACGGCATACGAGGCCTCGGCGTTCACGCCGGCGTGAATCACCGGCCCGCGGCCT
>CBFCYS010000125.1:0-7808 GCA_965602215.1 uncultured bacterium | reverse complement strand
ATGACGCCCTTTTTCTTTGACTTCGTTGCTCAGTTATGGTAAAAAATACGCCGTACACGCCGCGGTAGCTCAGTTGGTAGAGCACTGGACTGAAAATCCAGGTGTCGCCGGTTCAACTCCGGCCTGCGGCAAATTTTAACTTATATGCCCAAAGGTAGTCGAATAGTATCCGCGGCCACGGTTGCGGCCTTTGTTGCGTTAGCGGCCGGCGTTACCGCCGCCTCGGCCGAAACCGTAGATTTCTCCGGTTACCTCTACGACGAGCGGACCGAGGTTCGCTTCGACGTCGTCGCTGAAACGGAGCTCCTCGACGTGACGTTCACGTACCCGGCGACGGCCGATTTTCACGTCAAAGTCCTCGGCCAAACGGGCAAGGAGCTGGGCGACTTTTCGCTGGCCGAGGGGCCGGTTATAGAGCTCAAGGGAGGCGGCAAGTTCACTTTCGTCGTGTATACGGAATCGGGCGGCGGCGCGTGGACCGCCTTCTACGAACGTTAATCCCCAACGGAAGGAAGTAATTATGAAGAGGATGGCATGGGTACTGGCCGCGGCGATGGCGCTCGCGGCGACGGCGTACGCCCTCGACGGAAGCATCAGCGGCTATATTAAAGATAATACCGACGAGGACGAATTCGCCGTTTTAGGCGACTCGGGCGACATCGACGTTATCTTCGACTGGCCGGCGGGAGCCGAGTTCTGGGTTATCGTCTACGGCCGGGACCACAACGAGCTGGGCGACTTCGACCTGAACGAAGGCGACACGATCAATTTAACCGGCGGCGGCCTTTTCTTCCTCGAGGTGTATAGCGTAAGCGGCTCCGGCGCTTGGGCGGCGGAGTGGGCCGATACCGACTAGGAAAACGCCAGGATAGCTCAGTTGGTCAGAGCAGCTGATTCGTAATTAGCAGGTCGCGGGTTCGAATCCCGCTCCTGGCTTCTTAACCCCCTGAGAAATCAGGGGGTTTATTCTATCTCGAAATCGCTCGGAGATAAATCGGGGGGAATACCGGGCAATACTCGGGCGGCGGCGTTTACCTCTACTTAATCCGGGACTTGACGACGCGGCGCTAAGAGTATATATTTGGGTCGGGACGTAAGCCGGCGACGCTCGAGTTCGAGGGGAACGCGCCCGGGGGTAGCTCTACTTCGACCGTCGCGACCTCCTTAGCTCGCCGGTGGCGCGGGCCGGCGTCGCCCGGGGAAGAAAAAACATATTTACGATAGCTCGAATATTAACGGGGTACTACGACCCGTTCGGAACGGAGGAGGAGGTAAGTATCATGACGTTTACCTATAGGTTAGCGGTTATCGTTTTCGGGGTAGGTGCGGCGTTAGCGGTTGCGTGGACCGCGCCCGTCAACCTCAGCGCGACGGTGAATTCGCCGTCGCTCGACGCCAGCGCCAGCCTCGGCGTTTATCAGAGTACGACGTATCTTTTCTTCGCGAGTGACCGCCCCGGCGGCCTGGGTTATACGGATATCTGGTACGCTACCGGGACGCCCCCCAATTTCGGCGCGCCGGTTCACGCCGGCCTTACCGTCAATTCCAGCGATCGCGACGGCGGCCCGTGTATCTGTTGGACCGGAGGCCCGACGCCCAATACCCTTTATTTCTATAGTACGCGGCCCGGCGGCGCCGGCTCGTCCGATATTTACCAAACTGTTTATTCCGGAGGAAGCTGGTCGGAACCCGTTAGCGTCGGCGCCAACGTCAATACGATTTACGCGGAATACTACGCCAGTATCGCGTCCTGGCAGGGCGAGACCAGGATGTACTTCGTGCGCGAGAGTTCGATATGTTATTCGGTGTATACCGGGGGGGCGTGGGGTACGGCCGTCCCGGTTCACCTGGGCGCGGGCGACGCGTACCATCCGTGCCTCCGCGGCGAAGGGGAAGGCGCGAGGCTTTACTTCTCTTCTAAGCGCGCGGGCGGTTTCGGCGATTACGACATATGGGTATCGACCTATGCCGGCGGCAGTTGGGGCGCGCCTGCGAACCTGGGGCCGGACGTGAACACGGCGTACGCGGACAATTGCCCCTGGTTCGCGCCCGACGGCAAAACGATGTATTTCAGCTCGACCCGCCCGGGAGGCCGGGGCTACTACGACATCTGGTATACGGTGTTGGACAACCCGGCGGTGCAACCCCTTTCTTTCGGGAAGATTAGGGCTCGGTTCCGATAAATCAGGAGCGGGATTGCGCCGGCGGGATATTATTCCGAAATCGAAAACCCGCTGGTCCGAATCCCGCTCCCGGCTGCAAAAAGCCCCCTTGAGAGAGGGGGCTTTATTTATAATCGGGTAGTAAGTGTTATTTACGCCTTAAGACGATATTGATAACCTCTTTTACCTCGGGCGCGCCGAATAGCCGGGCGAGGAGTACGTACGCCGGGACCGCGGCGGCCACGATAGCCAGCAGCGCCCCGGCCTGCGGCAGCGTCGCCGCCGGTACGTAGCGCTCGAGCGCGAGCCGGGCCGCTACGAGGAGCGCGGCCAGAAGGACGCTGGCGCCGCCGAAGCGCAAGGCCGCGACGGCTATCCGCCGGAAGCCGATGGGCCCCACGGCGCGGCGGAGGCGGTGGAGGAGGTAGGCCAGCGTAAGGGCGGTCGATATCGAGATCGCCAGGGCGATGCCGGGCCCCCCGAGGAGGAGGGCGAGGATGACGGTGAAGATTACGTTCGAGACCAGCGCCACGACGCCGCCCCTTATCGGCTCTTTGGGGAGTTTGAGGGCGTAAAATGCCGGCGTGACTATTTGCATCCCGACGAAGGCGAAGAGGCCGACGGCGAAGGCGCCGAGGACGACCGACGTGGCGGCGGTGTCCGCGGCCGTGAAGGCCCCGCGCTCGTAGATAACCCGTACCAGCGGCCCGCCCAGGACGATGAGGCCCGCCGTGGCCGGCAGCGATATGAAGAGCGACGCCCGCAGCGCGAAAGATAGGAGGTCTTTAAAGGTTTCTATTTCGCCGCGCGCGGCGTGGCGGCTTATGCGCGGCAGCAGCGCGTTCGCGAGCGAGAAGCCGAAGACGCCCATCGGGAACTGTAATAGCCGTTCGGCGTACATAATGAAAGATACGACGCCTACGCCGACGAACGAGGCCGCGGCGGTGCTGATCAACAGGTTGATGCGGACGACGCCGATGGAGAACAGCGCCGGGACCATTAAAATGCCTACTTTTTTAATGGCCGGGTGGCGGAAGTCGAAACGGGGCCGGAACCGAAAACCGACCTTATACAGGCTCGGGACCTGTATGAGAACCTGCGCCACTCCCCCCGCCAACACGCCGACGGTGAGCGCGTATATCTGCTCTTGAGGGGTTTCGCCGAAGAGGGGGACCAGTATGAAGAGCGATGCCAGCGCGAAGACGTTCATCACTATAGGCGCGCACGCCGGGACGGCGAAGCGGTAGAAAGAATTCAGGATCCCCATCGCGAGCGCCGACGTCATCATAAACAACATGTAGGGGAGCATTATGCGGGCCAGGCTGGCGGTCAAGTCGAAGGTCACGGCCTGGCGCACGAAACCCGGCGCGATTACGGCGACGACGGCCGGCATCGCCAGAACTCCCAGGAGGACGACGATCAAGACGCACGCGAGGAACAGCGTATAGAGAGTTTGCGTGAAGCGGAGCGCGCCGTCGCGGCCTTCCCTCTCAAGTTGCTCCGTGAATACCGGAACGAAGAAAGCGGACATCGCGCCCTCGCCCAGCAGGCGTCGAAGGAGGTACGGTATGACGTACGCTATGCGGAAGGCGTCCGTGACCCAGTTGGCGCCGAAGATGCCGGCGAAGGCTATCTCGCGCGCCAGGCCGAGGATGCGACTCGCGACGGTCGCGGCGCCGATTACGCCGGCCGCGCGGAAGAACCGGCCGCGGCCGCTCTCTTCCGGTTTTTTAATATCTTGCTCTGCGGACACGTTTATCTTAGGATTTGAGTATGGTGTATGTCGCATTATTGGACCGCGACGGCGTCCTAAATCAGGACCGGCCTGATTATATCAAAAACGCCGGCGAGCTGGAGGTATTCCCGTTCGCCCGCGCCGCGGTGGAGACGTTCAAGGCCGCCGGGTGGTTGGTCTACGTCGTATCGAACCAGTCCGTCGTCGCGCGGGGCCTCGCCTCGCAGGCGGAAGTCGACGCCGCGACCGCTAAATTAACCCGCGAGGTCGGCCCGGTAGACGGCGTCTTCTATTGCTACCATAAACCGGAGGACGGCTGCGACTGCCGCAAACCCGAGCCCGGTTTATTGCTTCAAGCCCTGGCCGCGGCCGCCGACGCGGGCCCGGTTGAAGGATGTTGGATGGTGGGGGACAGCGAGCGCGACGTCGAAGCCGGCCGGCGTGCCGGCTGCCGCACCGCGGTCGTGCTAACCGGCCGTTTGAGGGCCTCGGAAGCCCGGGCGCTCGAGCCGCCCGCCGACGTCGTCGAAGATAACGTGCTAAAGGTCGCCGAAATTATTACGAAACTCCCGGCGGGTTGATAAAAAACGGCGGGGTTTTGACCCCGCCGTTTAGTCGCTTTCGCATTTCGGCGTCCGGTCGTTACCAGGCGCCTTCTTCTTTTTGGACTTCCAGGTTGAAGTTGAGGATGTTGGCGGCCTGCAGCTCTTTCATAACCGAGAGGAGTATGCCGTACTCGACGCTTTCTTCCGCGCGTACGTTGAAAATTATTTTATCCGACGGGACCCCCGCGTTCAAAGCGTCGATGCGCGCCGTTTTTACCTTCTCGGTGATGTCGCCCTGACGCTCGATGGCGACGTTATTTACGTATACGACACCCTCGCCGTCGATAACGACCGAGACGATGTCGACGTCTTTGGGTATCTTTACGCCGGCGGCCGCGGAAGGCAGCGTAACTTCGACGGCGTCCGGTTCTTTAAAGGTGGCCGTCATGAAGAAGAATATCAACAACAGTATGATGACGTCCACCATTGGCGTCATGTCGATACGGACCTGAACCCGCCGTTGCATTTTCCGTAGCATGCTATCCAGTACCCCTTCGGGCTCTTAGCCGCCCGCCTCGGCCGTCGCCGCCGTCTCGGGCGCCTCCTCTAGTTGGAGCGAGATTTTTTTAACGCCCGTTTCCTCCGAGGCCATTTTGAACTCGTCCAGGACGTCCATCATTCGCGAATATTTCGCTTGGGGCGAGACGTCGATGATCGTGATGAGTTCGGGGTTCTCCGTCTGCCGGGAGCCGATGTATACGCCCAACTCCTCGAGCGATACCTCTTTTCCTTCGCGGTACCGCGTATCGATGACCGAAACCGCACCTGCATCGTCGACCTTTACGGTCAGGACGTTGGATTCTTTAACTTTTACGAACTTCTCGCCGGCCCCCGGCTTCGGCAGCGTTACTGACACCGCGGCCGGTTCCTTGAACTGGGAGGTCATAAAGAAGAAGATGAGCAGCAGGATGATGACGTCCACCATCGGCGTCATGTCGATGTAGATACTGACCCTCCTGCCGCCTTTACCTCCGCTGGCTGGGACATCTGCGCCGGCCATACTACTACTCCTCCTTCGCCGTTAGGAGGGCCAACAGCTCGTTCGAAGATTCTTCGAACGTAAAGTTGAATTTGTCTATCCGGTTGAGGTAGTAATTGTACGCGACGATGGAGATGATGGCGACGGTCAGGCCGCCGGCGGTGTTGATAAGAGCTTCCGAGATACCGGTGGCGAGTTTGTTCGGGTCCGGCCGGCCTTTGGCGGCCAGGGCCGCGAAAGCCCGGATCATCCCTATGACGGTTCCCAGCAAGCCCGTCATCGTCCCGATGGAGGCGATGGTCGCGATGAAGATGAGGTTGCGTTCCAGGAGCGAAGATTCCATGGCGTTGGTCTCGGATATGGATTGCTGGACCTCCGCCCTCGTCGTCGCGGCGTCGTACCGGCCTTTTACCAGTTTATACTTCTCTATACCCGCGGCCAGTATTCGGCCGACCACCCCTTGTTGCTGCCGGCAAGCGTCGACGGCGCCGTCGTAGTCGTCCTCCTTGACGCGTTCTCTAATCATACCGAGCAATCGGACGTGGTTCATCTTGCCCTTTGCCGCGGCGTACGTCGCAGCGCGTTCAACGATGTAGAACAGCGTTAGGAGCAACAGGAAGAAGAGCATGTCGACCAGGCCGCCGCCTCGCGCGACGACCGCGCCGCCCGTACCGAGAACGTTGGCGTTATCCGTATTATATATGTTTTCTTCCATCCGGACCGCGCCGCCCATACTCGCCATGGTATCGAAGACGAACGACAGGTTGCGGCCCATAAAGAAGAACCATACGACCCACCAAGCGAGGTAGATTACGAATAGCACGAAGAAAATTGTAACGATTATCTTTCTCATTCTTTCCGTCCTCTCCTAACGGGGTTATTTATTCAAGCTATAGAGTTCAGCTTTTCAGCCTGCGCTCGGACAGCACGCAATAATCGAGCAGATTCGCCGAAGCCTCTTCCATTGAAAAGGCCAGCTTATCGATGCGACTTAAAAAGTAGTTGTAGAAAATTACGGCCATAATCGCGACGACAAGGCCGCCCGCCGCGTTGATGAGCGCCGTGGCGATACCCTGGGCCAGTTTCGTCGCCGCTATCTTCTCGCCCACGCCCGTGGCCGAGATGGCCGCGAACGACTGAATCATGCCGACCACCGTACCGAGCAGGCCGATGAGGTTGGCGATGGACCCGATGGTCGCTATGGGAATTATGTTCCGTTCGAGGAGCGCGCCTTCCATGGCGTTGGCCTCTTGCAGCGATAAACTGAGCTCGTTGCGGAGGCCCCGCTCCGCCAGGCGGCCGGTCAGCGTTTTGTATTTCCGGATGCCGGCGGTGAGAACGCGCCCTACCGATCCCAACTGCTCTTCCGCGGCTTCCTCGGCGGCGTCCAGATTCCTGTCTTCGATGGACTCTCTTATCCGAGGTAATACTTTATCGGTGGGTATTTTCCCGCGGGCGAGGTTGAGTGCCCAGAAACGTTCTAACGCGAAGGCGATAGTCAATATCGATACGAAGAACAGAACAGCCACCAAGGGGCCGGCTTGGTAGATCATATCCATCGGTTGGTTCTCCTTCCTTTTTAAAAAAATTAGGATAAACGCCCGTATATGTCAAGTATTTTTTTGCACCGCCGTTCGTTCAAAATATTATCTCGAAGTTCCCGTTAACTCCTACCGTAACGTAGTCGTGCTGTACTTCGGAGAAATTCTTGTAGCGCGTCACGGTTCCCGTCACGTCGGCGTGGAGGTTGGTCGTAACGCGATATCCCCCCGAGAGCGTATATACCCACTCGTCGGTGTCGTCCTGGGTCGCCTCGACGCCCCGCACCTGGGCAAAGGAGACGCCCACCGTGAGGTTGAGTTCGTTGCGCCACCGCAGCGTCCCCAGGATCGGGATCTTAAAACCGCGCGGGTTGGCGACGTCGTAGTACAGCGTCAGCGACGGGTTCTTTTCCTTCAGGATATGTACGGCGCCGGTAAACGTATTCTCTTTGGGGTCGAAGTCCTGAGTTTCGGTATGGGTGTAATTGTAGTCCGCTCTCGTCCGGAAGTTCCGCGTCCACGTCGCCCGCCACGAGATGCCGGGCTTTTGTTGCACTTCTATGTCGGTATTCTGTTGGTAAGCTCGCCGGCGGAGGTAGTTGATAACCACCGTGGAACGGTCGAGATAGGCTGCGACGAGGGGGAAGTTCTTGACGCCGTAAAGTTGGCACGTCACGTCCGGGAAGGTCGTGCTAATGCTTCGGGAGGGCGTTTGCAAAGTGTTCGAGAGCTCGTTGGAGTAGGAGTAGTCGAAATCGGTTTGGATGAAGTCCCAGTTCTCCCATT
>CBFCYS010000124.1:0-7916 GCA_965602215.1 uncultured bacterium | reverse complement strand
GGCCTTATACCGAGTTATACGGCCATTTCGCGCTGAAGAACTTCGGCGTCGCGGGCGACGCCATAGTCGCGTTCATCGGGCCCTGCGACGTTCGGACGGAGAACCTCGTCGACCTCGAGGACGCGCGCGCGAGTGCGACTATAGTCGCCGCGCGGATGCTGCACTTCGTCGTCGAACACTTCGGCCTGGCGCTGGCGGAAGCCATATGGCGACAGCGCCTGCTGGCCGCCGTCGTTCTGGAGGAAGTGCGGCGGCGGGCGCCCCAAGCGCCGCTTCGGCGCGAAGGGGACGACATCTACGCCGGCGACGGGAAGTTGACGGTTTCCATAGCCACGTCGTCGCCCACGTCTGCTATTATCCACTTCGGCGTTAACGTCGACGGCGCCGGCGCGCCGGTAGAGGTTGCCGACCTCGGGGGGCTAAACGTCGATGCCGAAGAGTTGGCGGCGGCCGTGATGTCGCGGTACGCCGACGAAGTGGACCGCTTCGTTGAAGCATTGAGCAAAGTCAGGGGCGTATGCTAAAGGGATATATCGACGAAATATTCGTAAGCGTCCAGGGAGAAGGGCCGCTGGTCGGTACGCCGATGCTTTTTATCCGGTTCGGCGGCTGCCAGGCGGCGTGCGAGCGTTGCGATACGCTGCGGGCGCGTACACAGATGTCACAATTCCCCATCCACGGTCCCAACGCCAAGTTGGTGCCCAACCCGGTGAAGGTCGCCGACCTCACGACCCACGCGGCGCCTATTCTGCGGGGCCTCCCTTTCCTCGCGATCACGGGCGGCGAGCCGCTGGAGCAACCCGGCTTCTTGTCCCTCCTTTTGACGCGTCTTTCCGAAACCGGCAAGCGCGTTTTGCTCGAGACGCGAGGGTACCATCACCGCGAGTTGGCGGAGGTGATACCGCGGGTCGACATCATCGCCGTAGACGTTAAGCTGCCGTCGTTTTCGGGACGGCCCTTGCCGGTGGACGCGACCCGGGACTTCCTTAAAATAGCCGGACAGAAAACGTGCTACGTGAAAGCGGTGGTGGGGCCGGATACGGGCGAAGGAGAGGTTATGGAAGCGGCCCGCCTCGTCGCGGACGTGGGCGGCCATATCCCGTTCGTAGTCCAACCGCGCAACGACGAGAAACCTCCTCCTCCCGGCGAAGCGGAGCGGCTGCTCGTCCTCACGGCCCAGCTTACGACGCTTCTCCCCGACGTCCGCCTTATACCGCAAGTACACCGCATCCTGGGCTTAAGGTGAGCCCCGATATTAAATATATAAAAGGCGCCCGTTATCGGGCGCCTTTTGCATAGTGCCGTATGCGTTAAAGGTTCTTCAGCATCACGCCGGCGTCCTCGCCGTCGGCGTAATAATACGGCCGCCGCGCCACCATTTTAAAGCCGAATTTTTCGTAAAGATCTACTGCCGCGCGATTGCTCGGCCGCACTTCTAAAACGACCCGGCGGCAGCCGCGAGCTCTGGCTACTTCGATCGCGTCCTCCACCATCATCGTGCCGTATCCATGTCGCTGTTCCGATGCCGCGACGGCGACGTTTAATAAATGAGCTTCATCGGTGCAGATCCACAAATCGTAGTAACCTATCACCGTCCCCGCGAGCGACAAGACTTTGAACGTCGCCATGTCGTTCTCCATCTCGCCGTAGAGCGCCAGTTCGGGCCAGGGACAGGGGAACGTCGCGTTCTCGATGGCGTTAATCGCCGGCACGTCCCCGGGGTCGGCCGGTCTTAACGTGGCTTTCAAACCTGCCCTCTTTTAAGATAATACGGCCGGAGCGTCGCGACGTCGTCGGCGCCGCGGCGCTCGAACGCTTGCGCGCCCAGGCGACCCAAGGCCGCAGCGTCGGGCCATACCTCGAGCCAGCGGTCCGCCGGTCGGGCCCGGTTCAGCCAGGCCGGCGGCGGTTTTACCGGGCCCGCGTATACGTCGTACGGCAAGCTCGCCAACGCGGCCTCGTCTCCTGTGTCCACGGCTAGTACTTCCTCCGGATAGGGGCCGGCGTTGTCGTATACCGCGTAGAAATAATAGCCGCCGCGCGCGTCCAACGCCGTTACCACGACGCCGTCGCCGGGGGCCGCCGATGCGACGGCCGCAAGCGAGGATATGGCCACGAGCGGAACGCCGGTGACGAACGCCAACCCCTTGGCCGCGGCCATCCCTACCCTGATGCCCGTGAACGAACCGGGTCCGGCGGCCGTTGCTATCAAATCCGCTTCCGCCGGCGGCCAGGCTTCCTTCTCCAGCTCCCGGAGGGCCGGAATCAACACGCGCGACAGACGCCCCTCCGCGTCGAAGCGGCGAACGTTTTCTAAAGACGAAGACGTATCGACGAACGCCACGGACGCCCGGGCCGTTGAAGTTTCTATGGCGACTACGCGCAAAATAAATCCTCGAGCCGCCGCCGGATCTCCGCCGCGACGGCCGCGCTACATTCCAAAGTAATCCGCCGGCGTTTCTCGTCGACGATATCGAAGTGAAGTTTTATTAAAGAGCTGCCATCGCCCCAAAAGCCGGGCGGAAGGTGCGAGCTCCATTCCACGGCCACGATTCGCTCGTCGTCGAGGTAGTCTTCCCACCCCAGGGCGGCGGCCTCGGCCGCGTCGAGCCGGTACAGGTCCACGTGGACCAGCGGGCCGTATTCTCGCACGAGCGTGAAGGTCGGGCTGCGCACTTCCTGCGGCGCTTCCAAGCCGCGGGCCAGGCCGCCCACGAACGTCGTCTTACCGCCGCCCAGGTCGCCGTCCAGTAGGAGAACGGCGCCCGGCGGCAATGCGCGCGCCAACTTTTCGCCGAGAGCCTCCGTGGCGCGGGGGGAATCGGTAACCGTCTTACGCAAGGCGTTTACTTCCCCACCTCCCGCTGCAGCTTTAAGAAGTACGAGCGGAAGGGTTCGAAAAGGTTTTCGGCGCCGGCCTTTTCGTAATCGGGATACGTACACGGTAGCGCCGCGAAAGCGCCGTCACGGTAGATAAGCTCGACGACGGCGCAGATGCCGTCGCGGAGGTAAACCGCTTGCGGCAACGGTTTGGTAGTCGCGAGCACCAGCTGTAGCGCCGATAAGTACCCGGCGTCGAGGTTAACTCGTCTGTCGCCCGACTCCCGCCACCGGCCTTCCAACGCTGCGGCGGCCAACTTGTAATCGGCTAAAGCCGACGCCGGGACGAGGCGTACGCCGGCGCACCAAAAGCGGGTCAGGCCGGAGCCCATTTCTCTACGGTAGTAATCGGTGGAGTCGAACGGTACGGCGGTGGTGCGTAGGTTCGTTTCGAAAAGTTCGTCGTTCGCCGCGCGGACGACGTCGTCCAGCGGCACGCCGGAGGCGGCCATCACGCCTAAGATCGGTAGAACCGCGGGTTCTCTCTCCATATCGTACGAAGGGCGCGCCGCTCGACGCGCCCGTGCAGGCCGCCGGGACGCGGCGGCGCAATAATCGACGTATTCGCCAGGTTACTTGTTCGTTATAAAATAATTAAAGACCCGGACCGCCAGCCGGCCGTGGCGATACTGCGTTCTCCAATCGAACGTGGCGAAAGCGATATAGCCTTCGCCGTACGCGAACCCGATGAGCAACGGCGCGTTTTCCCGCTTGCCGGACGTCGTTTCGACGTCGCCCCGTACGAAGACGGTGCCGGCCGTACCGGCCGGGACGGCCCAGTTGCCCAGGTCGTACCTCAGTTGCCATTCCGGAGCCGTGGCGTACTTCTTCAGGTCGACGTCGACGAAAGGCGCCGCTATGTCTTGATACGACTGGCCGATAGCGGGGTCGGCCCCCCAGGTTATTTTACCGGGCCACGCGGCTTTAACGAAGGGCCACGCCTGGTCCGACGCGATCAACCGGCCGCCTTTTTCGACGAACGATAGTAGGCTTTTTATAACCGTCTCGTCCTGAGCCCACGCGGTATCGACGCCGCTGTTAAGGCAAACGATATCCGCGTCCCGCAGCGGGTCTATGTTTTGGGCGAGCGCCTCCACGCCTATGGTTTTATAATGATAACCGAGGTCGGCGAAGATGGTACCCGAATCGTCGTAGCGGCCAGGCACGTTAACGAACGTGCCGACTCGAGCGGGCGCCAGCAACGCTTCGACGCCGCCCGACGTATACCCGTCGATGACTTCGGCGTGGAAGTTACTTTTAAACAGGCCGTTCGGCGACGTGACATCGGCGCGGTATAACCCGTCCGGGATAGCCGGCAAAGCGAAATAGCCGCCGGCCGACGTAACGGCCTCGCCGTAGTAACCGCCCGGTTTAACGTCGGCGACCGCGACTTTCGCGTGATAGGCCGGCGTCCGACCGTTAGGGGCGTAAATGGTCGCGGCCACGCCGTCGACCTTGCCCAGTAGCAGGTCGGTGCGACAAGCCAAAGTGGCCAGCGTAAGCGTTATGTAGAAAACTTTTTTTACCATTGGCATCGAAACGCCGGGACGCCCATCTCGGCCAACTCCCGAGCCAGAAACGCGCGAATCTCCGCAGCCGACGTCATCCGGATAGCTTGCTCGGCGACGCGGTGCGCGTCAACGTACCGCGCGTTACGCACCGCTATCTTGATGTCGGGAACGGAGGCCGGACTCGCGCTGAACTCGTCGAAGGAAAAGCCCAGCAAAAGTATAGCCGCTTTGGGGTCGGCGATCATTTCGCCGCATACGCCCACCCATATCTGGTTGCGGTGCGCGGCGTCGGCGGTCGCTTTTACGAGCTTCAGCACCGCCGGGTTAAAGGGTTCGTACAGGTACGCTATCTTTTCGTTGCCGCGGTCGGCCGCTAAAGTGTATTGTATCAAATCGTTGGTCCCCAAGCTGAAGAAGTCGCACTCCCGGGCCAAAAGGTCGGCGTTGAGCGCCGCCGACGGGACCTCGATCATAATGCCTATCTCGAGCGCTTCGTCCACGAAATGCCCTTCCCGCTCGAGCTCGTTCCTGACGTCCGCCAGAATATCTTTAGCGGCGAGCAACTCCTGGACGTCGGAAATCATCGGGAACATAACCTTTACTTTCCCGTACGCCGTGGCCCTCAGGATGGCGCGGAGTTGCGTCCGGAATATGTCCTGGCGTTTAAGGCAGAACCGTATCGCGCGCAGGCCGAGGAAGGGGTTTATTTCGCGCGCCACCTCCGGGAAAGATAAGAACTTGTCGCCGCCGATGTCTATCGTCCTGATTATGCAGGAGTGCGGGAAGGATGCCTCCGCCGCCTGCCGATACGCGTCCAGCTGTTCTTCCTCCGACGGGAGGTCGCTCCGGTGCAAGAATAAGAACTCGGTGCGGTACAGGCCGACGCCGTCGCAGCCGTGGCGTTTTACCGCTTCCAATTCGGGCAGGAGTTCGATGTTGGCCGACAGTTCTACACGGTATCCGTCGAGGGTGGTCGCGGGGAGTTCCGCCAAGCGGGCGCGGCGCTTCTCTTCCCCGGCCAATTCGCGGGCCAATTTTTCGTAACTCGCGGCCACTTCGTCGGTGGGGTTAACGATAACGCGGCCGTTAATACCGTCCACCACCAGGCCGTCTCCCGCGCGGACGTAGCCGACGATGCCGGCGGCTCCCACTACCGCCGGCACCTCCATGCTGCGGGCCATAATCGCGGTATGGGAAGTCCGGCTCCCCACTTCGGTTACGATGGCCCTGGTTTTCCCGCGCGGCAGCGCGGCCGCGTCGGAGGGCGGGAGGTCGTGGGCCACCAGTATCGAATTATCGCTTACATCCTCGAAAAGGCGGTACGCCACGCCCAGGAGGTTCATTACGACGCGATTACCGATGTCCCGTAAATCCACGGCGCGTTCGCGGAAGTAGGGGTCTTCCATAGCTTCGAAGACTACAAGCATTTCATCGAGCGTCGTTTTAAAAGCATACTCGGCCGAAACTCTCTTTTCGCGGATCAGGTCGTGGGCTTTCTCGGTCAACACCTCGTCGTCCAGGACCAACATGTACGCGTCCAATATCTCCGCCCGTATCGACGCCTCGTGCTTTTTGACCTCGTCCCGCAGCGCCGCGAACTCGTCGCGCGTAACGGCGAGCGCCCGCTCCAGCCGCGCTTGCTCCGCCTCGACTTCGTCGGCGGTTATCTCACGCTGCTCGACCGTCAGCTCGCGCGGCGCCACGACGAACGCTTTGCCCAGCGCTACGCCGCCACTTACCGGAATGCCTGCAAATTCTCTCACGTCTCGTTATTCAGCGGTACCGTTTTCCAAAAATGATTTAAGCTGTTCGCACGCGCACTTCCCGTCGGGGCCGTCCGCCTCCAGGTAAACCGTTTCGCCCCGGGATACGGCCAACATCATGACGCCCATAATGGACTTGCCGTCGACGCGCTCGCCGTTCTTTTCCAATATTATTTCGGCGTCGAAAGTACGGGCGAGCTTCACGAACGACGCCGCCGGGCGCGCGTGGAGGCCGTACTGCTGCCGAACCGTAACCTTTTTCCTAATCGCCGCCATAAAACTACGTTATCAACGCTCCTACGGTTATCGCGGCCGCGGCCACCAGGTACCAGCATAGGCCCGGCCTGACGCCCAAACTCTGTACGACCACCGATGCCACCACGGCGCCTCCCACCGCCGCCGCGGTTCCAAACCCGCCGCCGGTTTGCGCCGCGCGCCACACTACGGCCACCGTAAACGCCCCCAGAAGAAACGACGCGGCGACTTTGACGGTCACGGCGAAACGAGGTAGGCGAAGCATTTTTAGGTAACTCGTTACCCGGCGGCCGAGCCTTAAACCGACGGTGAAGAGTTTTATCCTCGCCCAAAAGTGGAAGACGTTGTACGCGACGAGCGCCGCGATGGCGCCGGCGAAGGCGTAGTTCGGCAGAGCGCCGTAGAAAACGAGCGCCAACAGGCCCGCCGCGGGCATCAATCCCGTCCAAAATAAGTCGTCGCCCAGGGCGCCGAAGGCGCCCATCATAGCTTTTTTTATACCCGTAACCTCGGCGTCTACGCCCTCGCCGCCGTCTAATTCGACGTGTGCCACGACGCCCAAAATGCAATTCGCGAAGTAAGGCTGGGTGTTGAAAAAAGAAAGATGCCTGATTACCGCTTCGCGGCGCTTCTCGGGCGTGACGTATAGCTTTTTTACGACCGGCCACAGCGCGAATAAAAACCCCAACGACAACATACGCTCGAAGTTGTTCGTGGCCTGGATGAATAGCGAGCGGATTATCATCTCCGCGCGTATGCGGTGCGATAACGTTACTTCGCCCTGATGTCTCGTATGTTTCATATTAAGAACGAGAATAGAAAGGCAACGACGGCCGCCGCGGCCGCGCCGACGCCGAACGCCGCCAGGTTACGGCCCTTCCAGTAAACCTTTAACGCGGCTCCTATGCCCACCGCGGGTGAAATTACGAACGCCAAGTCCAGGCCGCGCTGCAAGGCCGGCGTTACTTGAGTTAAGGCCAAAGCAAGCGCAATCGAGCCTACGAAAACCGTCACCAGCAGAAGGAAAAAGTCCTTCAGGAAAAAATTCGCCACCCCTTTTATAACCGCGCCGCCGAGCGCCAGCGGCCGGCCGTCGAGCAAGTCGTTCTCGCTCCGATGCAAAACGCCGACGTTCCGGCTTTTAATCCAAAAATCCAACCTGCCCGCCAATACGCCGACCGGTATCGCAAGCGAAGCCGCAGCGACCGCTCGAGCCGGCAACGGCGCCGCCGCCGGCCCTGCCAAACCCACCGCGGCAATGGCCGTTATGGCTGCGCTCGGCGGAACGTACGCGCCGACCGGGATCTGGCCTATCCACAGGAGTTGGAACGTTAATGCCACCCACACACCCAATAACGGCTCCCCTACTATGTAACCGACCAGGACGGCGCCTACCGCCGGTTGCGCGAGCATAAATTGGCCCACGGCGATGTTGTCCAATCCCAATAGAGCGCCGACGAAGGCGACGCAAATCGCCCGTTCCGCACACGCCAACAAGACGGACCCA
>CBFCYS010000123.1:0-7924 GCA_965602215.1 uncultured bacterium | reverse complement strand
TCGCCGGCTTCCACGCCACGCCGGCAACCGTTAACGTTTTCGTCATCGGCTGCCAGACGCATCCCATCGACGGCGCCAGAGTCGTCCTGGTGGGCGAAGCTTTGGCCGAGGATTTGGGCGAAGGCCGGTACCGCTTCGAGGACGTATACCCCGGCGAGCACCGCCTTCTGGTATACGACGAATACGGCGACGTCTACGACGAGTCGTTCGATACGACGGTGCCGTTGGCCTCGGCCGACCTCGAGGTCATGGTATGTATGTGCATAGAGACGCGCATGACCCGCCTCGAGGGCACGGTGCGGGACGCGCGCGGGAAGGCCGTGAAGGGCGCGGGCGTGGCCGTCCACGACCTCTTCCTCGACACCACCACCGACGCCAAGGGGCGTTACGAACTCAAGCTGCCGCCCGGCACGTGGGAGGTTATGGCCTGGGCCGACGGCGGCGCCGACGACGAAACCTTCGCCTCGATAACCGTGACGGGGCCGGAAGACCCGGGCGAAGCGGAGGCGGAAGCTCGGTTGGATTTGAAACTCGGTGAATAACGGTGCAGTACCGCGACTTCGGCAATCTGGGATATAAAATCAGCGCGCTGGGCTACGGCGCCATGCGCCTCCCCGAGGACGAGGAGGGGAACGTCCGACGGGACGAGGCCGTCGCCGTAATCCGCGCGGCCGTCGACGCCGGCATCAACTACGTCGATACCGCGCCGCTCTACAACCGCAACCAGTCGGAAGAAGTGGTGGGCGAAGCACTTGCCGACGGCTACCGCGAGCGCGTGTGGCTCTCCACCAAGAACCAGCGCGTCAACGACGACCCCGACGACTGGCGCCGCCGCCTCGACGAGTCGCTCCGCAAACTCAAGACCGATTACGTCGACGTCTACCACCTGTGGGGTATAAGTTGGGAGGAGTTTACGGAGCATCTCGCGATAAAAGACGGGCCGCTGGCGGCCGCGCGCCGAGCGCAGGAGGACGGCCTCTTCCGCCACCTCTTCTTCTCGTTTCACGCGCCGCCGGAGGATTTCTTCAAGATAATCGATACCGGCGAATTCGTCGGCTGCACGGTCCAGTTTAATTTGATAGACCGCAAGAACGAGGCCGGCATCGCGTACGCCGCGGCCAGGGGCCTGGCGGTCGTGATTATGGGGCCGGTGGGGGGAGGACGGTTGGCCGGGCCGTCGTCGGTAATCGAGGACTCGGGGTTTTCGGCCGCGAGCACCGCCGAGCTGGCGCTCCGCTTCGTCCTGGCCAACGCGGACGTGAGCTGCGCCATCTCCGGGATGAGCAGCCTCGAGCAGTTGCGCGAGAACGTCGCGACGGCGTCGCGCGCGGACCGGCTCGGCGACGCCGAGCTCGCCCGCATCGACGAGAGCTTCGACGAGTACCGCAAACTCGCCGAACTCTATTGCACCGGCTGCGACTACTGCAAACCCTGCCCGGAGAATGTGGCCATTTCGCGGGTGTTGGCGCTTTACAACCTGGCTCGAGTTTACGGCCTGGAGGAGGCGGCCGGGAAGCTTTACGCCGAGATAGGGCGCACCGGCTTCTTCGCCCGGATGAACAACGCCGCCGTCTGTACCTCCTGCGGCGAGTGCGTCGAGAAGTGCCCGCAAAAATTGGATATCCCGGAGGAGTTGGCCGCGGCGCACGCGGCGCTGGGCGATGGAAAAGGCGAATGATAATATCCGCGCCACCCTGGCCGTTACGCGCCTGGCGGTATGCTCCAACGCGGCGCTGACGGTCGGCAAGCTCGTCGCCGGCGTCGCTATGTCTTCGGCCGCGGTGCTGGCGGAAAGCTTCCATTCCGGCGTTGACCTCGTCGCGGCCCTCATCGCCTTTTGGGCGGTGCGGAAGGCGCGGCAGCCCGCGGACGCCGACCACGCCTTCGGCCACGGCAAATACGACGCTCTGTCCGGGGCCGCGGAGGGCCTATTGATTTTCGGCGCGGCTTTCTTTATAATCGCGGAAGCCGTCAGGAAGATGATAACGGGGGGGGAGGTAGAGAAACTCGGCCTGGGTGCCGCGGTCATGGGGGCGTCGGCGTTGATAAATTTCTTGGTGTCGGCGCAACTCCTCGCCGTGGCGCGGCGGACCGGCTCGGTCGCCGTAGAGGCCGACGGCCATCATCTCCGCACCGACGTCTGGACGTCGCTGGGGGTGCTCGCCGGCATCGGCCTCATCAGGCTGACGGGCGTCCACATCCTGGACCCCATAGCGGCGTTCGTCGTCGCGGCGTTGATACTGATTACGGCCTGGCGTATTACCAAGAAGGCCATAGGCGACCTCCTCGACCGGCGTTTGCCGGCGAGCGAGGAGAAGCGTATCGCCGAGATCGTAACCGGAGGCCACCCTCACTGGCTCGAGTACCACAAGCTCCGCACGCGGCGCGCCGGCGGCCAGCGGCATATCGACCTCCACCTCGTAACGTGCCGGGACATCCCGGTCGAAGAGGCTCACCGCCTGACGGAGGATTTGGAGGACGATATCCGCCGGGAATTCCCCGGCGCCGAGATAATCACCCACGTCGAGGCGTGCGAGAAGGCGGAGAACGAGTGCGACGACGCTTGCCCGATGTACGACATTAAAATGAAAGTCGTAACCCGTCCCAAGAGGCAATAGATGGCTGTTTCGGACTACCAGGTTTTCGCGCGGCGGTTTCGGCCGCTGGATTTCGCCGAGGTCGTAGGCCAGGAGGCGGTCACGCGCACGCTGGCCAACGCCGTCTCCGGAGGCCGCGTCGCCCAGGCGTACCTGTTCGCCGGGCCGCGGGGCGTGGGCAAGACGTCCGTGGCCCGCATCCTGGCGAAGGCGCTCAACTGCTCCACCGGCCCGACGGTCACGCCGTGCGGCGAATGCGACAACTGCCGCGCCATCGTCGCCGGCAACGACACCGACGTGCTCGAAATAGACGGCGCCTCCAACCGCGGCATCGACGACGTACGCGAGCTGCGGGAGCGCGTCCGCTTCGCGCCGGGCCACAGTCCCTATAAAATTTACATCATCGACGAAGTCCATATGTTGACGGCGGAGGCGTTCAACGCCCTCCTCAAGACATTGGAGGAACCGCCCTCGCACGTGGTCTTCGTCTTCGCGACGACGCGGTTCGACAAGGTCCCGCCCACCATAGTGTCCCGCTGCCAGCGGTTCATCTTCCGGCGCATCCCGACGGCGGCCATCGAGGAAAAGCTGCGCGCCATCGCCGAAAAGGAAGAGCTGATCGTCGAGCCGCGCGCGTTGTCGCTCATCGCGCGGCGGGCCGCCGGCAGCATGCGCGACGGCGAGTCCCTCTTCGACCAGGTTATCGCTTTCGCCGAGGACGAAATAACGCCGCACGACGTGGAACGCACGCTGGGCCTGGTGGCGGCGGAGGCGGTGGAGAAGCTGGCGTCGGCGGTGTTGGCGGCCGACGGCGCGGGGGCGCTCCGCGCCGTAGACGAGCTGGCGCGGGAGGGCGCGGACCTGGTTCAAGCCGTGCACCAACTCGTCGAATACCTGCGCGACCTTATGGTCTTGGCCGCGGCCCCCGACCAGCCGGACCTGGTGGAAGTGACCGGCGACGAACGCGAGAAGCTGCGCGCCGTTGCGGCGCAACAGTCGCCCGCGACGTTGCTGAACGTCATCAACGTCTTCCTGGAGGCCGCGGGGCCGATGTCGCGCGTCCTGTCGCCGCGGCTCGTTTTGGAGTACGCGGCCTTGAAGGCGGCGCGAATTCGCAGCCTGTTGCCGATAGAGGATTTATTGAGGGCTTCCGGGGGCGAGGAGGAGCCGGTTGCGGCGGAACCGCCCGCGGAGGTTCCGAAGGCCGGCCCGGCGCCCGGCGCCCCGGCGGAGGTTTCGAAAAGCCTCACCGAGACGTGGCAGCGCGTATTGGCCGCGCTGGGCGAGAGCGATAAGCCGCTGCGGGCGCTGGTGGCGCCGGCGCGGTTGATCTCGTTTACGGAGGACGAGTTCCGGCTGGGCTTCCCCGAGAATTACCGCGTGAGCGCCGAGAAAGTGGACGAAGAAGAACGGCGTGCGGCGTTGGCCGAGGCCGTGGGCGCCATCCTGGGCCGGCCCGTTAAAATACGGGTGGAGCTCGAGGCGGGGGCGTCCGCGTCGGCCGCGTCGGAGGGTACGCTGTTCCGGGATATGCCGCTGGTGGCGGAGATACGCGACCGCTACGGCGGCGAGATAATGGAAGAGAAAGAAGTCGCTGCCCCCGAGGAAGAGAGCTAACGGCCTACCGTTACCTCGGGGCGGAGGTGAAGATGCTGGGAAATATAGGCAACCTGGCTCACCTGTTGAGGCAGGCCAAGGACGTCCAGCAGAAGCTGGGCGAAGTGCAACGGAAACTTTCGGCGATGACGGTGGAGGCCAGCGCCGGCGGCGGTATGGTCACCGTCGTCGCCAACGGCCACCAGGAGGTACTTTCCGTTAAAATAGACCCGGCGGTGGTGAAGGCCGACGAGGTGGAGCTCCTGGAGGAGTTGGTCCTGGCCGCGGTCAACGCCGCCCGGAAAAAAGCGGAAGCGCTGGCCCGCGACGAGATGTCCGGCCTCGCGGGTCAGATGGGCATTCCGGAAGATTTCAAGCTCCCCGGCACGTAGCCGCCGGGCGGCGCGTTAGTCGGTTCCTTAAGGCCCCGTCGGGGCCTTTTTTATTTCACCCGGGCGGCGAGCCAATCGACCAGCGCGTCTTCGAAAGACGGCTCGGCGGCGAAGATCCGGGTTCCGTGGCCCGCGTCCGTGAACATCTTGAACGTCGCGTCGGCGGCTATTTCGTGGAGTTTCCCCACGGAGTCCGCCGAGTACTTGTCCTCGTCGCTGGCGACGAGGTACGCCGGCCGGCCGCGATATTTCGCCATCGCCGCCGTCGTATCCACGCCGTGGTAGTTGAGCCCCGGCGAAAGCAGGACCACCGCGCGCACGTCCGCGTCGTCCGCGCCGTAGTTCAGGGCGAAGTTGGCGCCGATGGAGGCGCCCACGATTACGAGCTTCGACGTGTCGGCGCCCTTCCCGTCCAGGAAGTCTTTGGCCGCGGCCACGTCGAGCAGGGACGACTTGTGGGCTTCGTCGTCGAATTCGGCGTGGCGCCTGGTCTCGCCGTCTTGCTTCGTGCTGTCGCCGTGGCCCCGCGAGTCGAGTGCCAGGACGTTGAAACCGGCGCCCGCCAGCTTGGCGCCGAAGCCGTCGTACGAGTGGCGGTCGGCTACCAACGTGTGCAGCAATATAGCCGCGGGTTTCCCCTCGCCCGCGTCCCGGTACGACGCGTATATCTTCCACCCGTCGGACGTGGCGAACGATACCGTCGTCGGCGCGACGGCGCTTCCGCCCGCCGCCGGGGCCGCGGTCTCGGCCGTCGGCGCCCGCTCCTTGGCCTGACACGCGGCGAAGAACGCCGCGGTGGATAATATTACGGCAAACGTCGTTATAATCCTCATTTCGCTCCTCCTGCGTTTCGGCCTCCGTACCGGCCCCCGCCTTTATGATTTGTTGGCGTATTCTAACCGCGTGTGTTATTATATTTTAAAGAAGGCGAGGCCGCAAGGGGAGTGACTGTTATGAAGAGAACGGCTCTTGTTCTAACGTCGGCGCTCGTCGCAGCAGCGGGTGCCGGGGCGGCCGACTTCTCGGCCGACACCGTCAAGTCCGGCAACTACGTCCACGTCCCGGCGGGCGAGGTCTTAAAGGGCGGGACGGTGTTGGCGGGTTCCGTCGTCGTAGTGGACGGGGACGTCGAGGGCGACCTGTTGGCGTTCGCGGCGTACGTGGAGGTGAACGGCAACGTCGACGGCGACCTCCTTGCGGCGGCGGCGACGATTATCGTTAAAGGCAACGTCACCGGCTCGGCGCAGTACTACGGCGCCGCGGTAACCGACGCCGGTTCGATTGCGGGTTCTCTCGCCGCGTCGGGCGCGGCGTTGTTCTTGCGGGGGAGCGTCGCCGGCGACGTAACGAGTTCCGGCGGGGCTACCTGGTTAGGCGGCGCTTTCGGCGGCGACGTAGAGGCCGAGAGCGGGTACCTCGTCGTAGAGGACGGCGCCCGGGTCGGGGGCGACGTCTTGTACCGGGCCGATGAGCTCGAGCTTTCGCCGGCGGCGGCCATAGGGGGTCGGGTGAAGGAATTGCCCGAGCCCGAGCCGGCCGAAGAAGAGGAGAAGGGTTTCAATTTCGGTTGGTGGTTAATAAAGAACGTCTGGTCCATCCTCGCCCTTTTCGTTCTGGCGGCGTTCATCGCCTGGCTCCGGCCCGTCATGTTGACGGTCATACCGGACAATATCCGCGCCCGTCCCGTAGCGTCGCTCCTGTTGGGTTTAGCGGTTCTGGTCGGCGCGCCGGTGGCGGCCTTGGCCTTGGCGATTACGCTGGTGGGCATCCCATCCGCGCTCGTACTGGGCGCCTTCTACGCGATGGCGCTGTACGCGGCGTACATATTCGCCGGCGTCTTCCTGGGGCGGTTAATAACGGCGCGGTTGTTCAAAGGGCGGGAAACGCCGGTGCTCTTCGCGGCGTTGATAGGTATCGTGATACTGGTCTTGGCGGGCAACATCCCTTACTTCAAGGTGTTGCTCGCTTTTACGGTATGGGTATTTGCGTTGGGCGGCGCCGCGATCTACGCGTGGGAGATGCGTAAGACGCGGCCGCAACGTTAGCGGATGGCGGCGAAACCGCGTACGGCGGAAGATTGGCTCGATTCCCTGCCCGGGACGTTGGAGCAGACGCTGCTGGGTTACGACGTGTCCCGGGACCAGATAGATTCGCTCTGCGACACCGCGGTGCGCGAGAAGTTCTACGCCGTCGTAATCAACCCCACCCACGTTCGCTTCGCCGCGGAACGCCTGGCCGACGTGCCGGTGAAAACCGTGACGGTAATCGGCTTCCCCATGGGGGCTAATACCAAGGCCGTGAAAGTCTTCGAGACGCGGGACGCGCTGGCGCGCGGCGCGGACGAATTCGACGTTGTTATAAATATTTCGGCGCTGACGCACGGCTACTACGAATTCGTGTTGGGCGAAATCCGCGACGTCGTGGGTGCGGCCGACGGCCGCCCGGTCAAGGTCATAATCGAGTGCGGGGCGCTGCCGGCCGACCAGAAGGTGGTCGCCGGCGAGCTCGTGTGCCGGGCGGGCGCTCATTTCGTCAAGACCTCCACCGGCTACGGCCCGGGCGGCGCGACGGAAGAGGACGTGCGGCTCTTGCGGAGGGTCGTGGGCGACGACGTCGGCATCAAGGCCTCCGGCGGGATACGGTCGTACGAGCGCGCGCTCAACCTCATGTCGGCGGGGGCGGACCGCGTCGGTACCTCGAGCGGCGTCGTCATTATGGAGGGCCTCCGCTACGCGGTGAAGGCGGGTCGTTTGGGCGACGCCGTCGTCGCCGGATAAAGGTGCCTCGTTTGACTGCCCGGTCGGTAACGTGTCCCCGCTGCGGTTCCGCCGATTACAAGACGTTATTCGCCGGCCGCGACCGGGAGTTCGCCACGCCGGGCGTTTTTTTTATATTACGGTGCCGGGCTTGTTCCTGGCTGTGGTCGCGGCCTCCGTTGACGGCGGCGGAGCTTAAGGCGCTATACCCGCGTAACGGGTATTACGCTTACCGGCGCGCGGGCCGGCCGTTAAGCGGCATTCGCGAGACGGTGGTTAGGTTATTACGCGGCTATCCGTTGCGGTGCCGGGCGGGGTTGCCGTTGCGGTTTGCCGTCCGGGCCGCGCGGTACTGGCTCGAGCGCCGCTACTACAACGTCCCCGGATACCGGCCGGGGGGCACGTTGCTCGACGTAGGCGCCGGCGCGGGCGATTACGTTGCCGTTGTCGGCGCGTTGGGTTGGACGGCGGTGGGGGTAGAAGCGAACGAGGCCGCGGCGGCGGCGGCCCGCGCCGCGGGCCTCGACGTCGAAGACGGCGACGCGGCGGGGTTCCAGGCCAAACCCGCCGGCGCCCCTTGGGA
>CBFCYS010000122.1:0-8030 GCA_965602215.1 uncultured bacterium | reverse complement strand
GCAAGGTCCCGAAAGAGGACGATTAACCGGTCGCCCGGGCGGGGCGGTCCCGCCGCGTTCACCTGGCGGCAATGCGGCGGCTCGCTCCTCGTCGACGGCCGCGAGCGCCTTATCGTTTGCAACTACCGCGGCGGACGTCGCCGTATATCGTAAAAATGTACGAACGAGCCTAATCCTAAGGCCAACCCGACGAATAGGAGTAATTTATGCTGTATGGCTGCTTTGAAGTCAACATCAAGTGCCCGAAGTGCGACGGGCCGGTGCCGCTCAACGGGCCGTGGGAAGTGGCGCACTGCGACCGCTGCCAGGCCGACATAGAAATCCCCCACGACTACTGGCTCGGCATCTTCCGGGACACGGACGAGGAAATGCGGTCCGGCGAGACGAAGGAGGGCGAGGGGTCCAATTCTACGATATTCGGCACGTTCCACACGACGATGATGTACGGCCACTTAAAGCCGTACTGCCCGGAGTGTAAGACCGAGTTGGTGGTGGAAGTCGAAACAGCTCCGTACGTTCACAAGTGCCCGAAGTGCGGCCGCGACATGCCGGTCGTGCCGGTCCCCGCGTGGCTCAAAGAGGCCTACCCGCCGGCGACGGTCGTGGTGGGCGGCTCGCTGCAGGGCAAGGAGGAGGGGGGCGAGGAGGCGCCGACCGAACCGATCGCGTTCAGCTGCATCAAGTGCGGCGGCGCGCTGATGGTGGACGGCAAGGAGCGCGTCGTACCGTGCGAGTTCTGCGGCGTTAAGGTGTACCTGCCGGACGACCTCTGGCTCCGGATGCACCCGGCGAAGGTCAAGGAGCGGTGGCGCATCGGCTTCGACGATAACGTCCCGCGGCCCAAGGGCGAGGACGACGAGTAGTAGTAGAACCCCGCCTTCTCCCGGCGCCTACGTAACGCCTCGCGACGAGGCGCCCCCCCTCCCCCCCCCGCGGTTGAAAATGATTAGCTTTTCGGTTATAATTAGCGCTGGTGGCGGCAACGGCCGGGGGCTGCCTCGGCCGGCGCTTTTCGGCTCGGCCTTGGGCGACGGAGCCGGCGTTTTTTATATCGCGAGATTGAATTAAAGGAGTATAGCCGTGAAGAAATTTTACGTGGTATTAGCCGTCGCTTTTTGCGTCGTGTCGAGCGCGTCGGCGGCCGAGTACGAGGATTTCACTTTCGCCGTCGTGGGCGACACTCGTCCCACGGGGCCGTTCAGCTTAGACGCCACGCCGGCCCTCAAACGCATCGTCGCCGAGGTCGAGCTTATAAACCCGGCGTTGGCGTTCCACACCGGCGACATGATCTGGGGGTACGGCCACCCGGAGCCGCTCGTCGAAAAGGAATACGTTGCGGCCTTGGCGTTGTTCTCCGGCATCGGCGACCGGGTGTATTACGTCCCCGGAAATCACGATTACTCGTCGCAGCCGTTCGCCGCGGCGGAATTTCTCCGCGCGACGAAACAAAAGGAGTACTTTGCGACGGACTACGAGGGCGTCCACTTTATAATCCTCAATACGGAACTGGCCGGCGAAGTGGGATACGTAACCGGCGAACAACTCCGGTGGCTGAAAGAAGACCTCGAGCGGAACAAGGACGCCCGGGCGGTCTTCGTCTTTATGCACCGGCCCGTTTTCCCCCGCCTTAAGGAACTCGCCAAGGCGGATATGACGATACACCCCAAGGATTACAAGCAGATGCACCGCCAGAACGTGGCCGACGTTCAGAACGCGCAAGAGCTGGCCGAGCTGTTCGCGCGCTATAAGGTAGCGGCGGTTATCGCCGGCCACGAGCACCTGTTTTATAAAACGGAAAATCAAGGGGTTCCGTACTACGTGATAGGCGGCGGCGGCGCCGAGTTCAGCGCCCCCGTAGACGAAGGCGGCTTCTTCAACTACCTCGTCGTCAACGTGACGGGAGAGGGAACGAAGACGTACGTTATGGAACCGCTCCATTTCGACGTGCGTTACGAATATTCCGAGGAGAACGGCGGGACCAAGGCCGAGGCCCGGGTGGACAACGTCGGCTACCACGAACTGGTTTTACCTTTGAGGGGTTTGAAGTTTACCTTGCCCAAAGGGAACTACTTGCTGAAGTCCGATATGATTCCCTCGTACTCGCTCCTTAAAGAGTTCGACCCGGAGTTCGCGAAATTCTGGGGAGTCGAGAAGGTCGACGCCGCCGTTATCAGGGAAGAGCCGAATCCCGACGACCCCGCGTACACGGACTATTACGTCGAGGTGGCGTCGCCCGGCGGATATTCGTTGGCGATTAGCCTGGTCCCGTGGTAGCGGGCGCTGGTGCCGCGGCGTAAGGCCGCGGCCGCGACAAGCGCAAGCGCCGCGCGCGGCCCTGGAGGCGGCGAGATGGGAGTTGACCGGCGCGGGCGGGTGTGATAAATTTGCGTCGCGGAGAGGTGGCCGAGCTGGCTGAAGGCGAGCGCCTGCTAAGCGCTTGTAGTGGCTTAAACCGCTACCGCGGGTTCGAATCCCGCCCTCTCCGCCATTTTTTTAGGGGCCGCGCGAAGCTTGTATTCTTACGTCCGTCGCGAGTTCTGATGAAGGAAGCGATTTCATGAGGAGAAAATTGAGGATAACGCTTAGTTTGCTTTCGGCCGTGGGAGTTGGGTTGTTATTAAGCTCCGGCGGCTGCGATAATTCGCAGACCGAGCCCACGCCCGTTTATTGGAATCTCGTCCCAAGCCCCACGAACCAGCACCTTCACGACATTGACGCCGTTTCGGGTACCGACGTGTGGATCGTCGGCGACTACGGCAACTTCGTGCACTACGACGGTCGGGATTGGGCCGTGGCGCTAACTTCGTTTACCAACGACGTTCATTGTCTCGATATGGTGAGCGCCAACCGTGGATGGGCCGGAGGAAACGGCGGCATAGTTTACCACTACGACGGCGCGGAGTGGAGCCGGCTCGAGCAAACGCAGACGACGGACAACCTGTACGGTTGTCACTTCACCTCCGATAAGCAGGGTTGGTTCGTCGGCGACAACGGCGCGATTCTGCAGTACGACGACGGCAGCTGGACCCTGCACGAGAACCAGCTTAAGCAACCACTCACCGGCGTCTACGTTCCCCGCAGCGGCGACGGTTGGGCCTGCGGCCACGGCGGCGTTATACTCCGCTACCGCGGCGGCGAGTGGAACCCCGTAAACAGCCCCACGCCCAGCGACCTCTACGACCTGCACTTCTTCGCGCCCGGCGAGGGTTGGATATCGGGCAACGACGGCGTACTGGTTCGCATCAGCGGTAGTACCATAGCTTGTAAAAGTACCAAGACCAACGAGCTGCTTTCGGCCGTTTGGTTTTTCGACGGCTCGAGCGGCTGGGCCGCGACCGCAAAAGGTGGTTTGTTCCAATACAGCGGCGGCGTTTGGACTAAAGGCGGCTACAAGCACCGCGCCGGAATAAACGGCCTGGCTTTCGTCGACCGAAACAACGGATTCGCCTGCGGCCGGGGCGGCACCATTTTGAAGTACGAGTACAAATAACGCGCCGGCGCTCCCGTTAGTAATACGGTCGTCTTCCGGGTGTTTTATCAGCCGCGGCGAGGTGGCCGTGTTGGCCGAAGGCGAGCGCCTGCTAAACGACTTTCGCGGCATGAACCGCTACCGCGGGTTCGAGTCCCGCCCTCTCCGCCATCATTAAAAGTACAACCGAGGCGCTATACGGCGCCTCTTTTTTATGTTATTGATAGGGTAAGGCTTCGGGGCTATGAAACGGCTTAGGTTATTATCCTGGAACGTGAACGGCCTGCGCGCGGCGCACAGGAAGGGCTTCCTGGATTGGTTCCTGGCCGAGCGGCCCGACATCCTGTGCCTGCAGGAGACGAAGGCCGCGCCCGACCAGCTTCCGGCGGAGCTAAAAGAGGTGGAAGGGTACCGGGCGTACTTCGTCGCCGCCGAGCGGAAGGGCTACAGCGGCGTGGCCTCTTATGCTAATGTCGAACCCGTTGAGGTCGAGAACGGCTTCGGCCCGAAGAGGTTCGACCGCGAGGGCCGGACGCAGGTCCTCGACTTCGGCGGCTTCCGGCTGTTCAACGTCTACTTCCCCAACGGCAAGGCGTCGGTGGAGCGGTTGCGTTACAAGATGGCGTTCTACGACGCTTTTCTCAAACACGTGGATAAACTCAGGGCGAAGGGCGAGAGTATAGTAATATGCGGCGACGTTAACACCGCGCATAAGGAGATCGACCTCGCCCGCCCCAGGGCGAACGAAAAGACCTCCGGCTTCCTGCCCGAGGAGCGCGCCTGGCTCGACGGGTTCGTCGCGCGCGGCTTCGTCGATACGTTTCGCATGTTCGACCGGGAGCCCGGCCGGTACACGTGGTGGGACCAGAAGACGCGCGCCCGGGAGCGGAACGTCGGATGGCGCATCGATTATTTTTTCGTGAGCGATAATTTCGCCGGGAAAGTGAAGGCGGCCTACATCCTCCCGGAGGTTATGGGCTCGGACCATTGCCCGATAGGGCTGGAGGTGGACGTGTGATGCATCCCAGATTGTACGCGTACGCCGTCGGCGTGTGGCTGGTATTGACCGTATTGGCCATCCTCAACGGCACGCTCCGAAATTACACGTATTCGCGCGTCGTCAGCGAGCAGGCCGCGCACGTTATCAGCTCGGTTGTGCTGATCGTCCTCTTCCTGCTGGTAACGTACGTCTTCCTGGCGAGCGTGAAGGTAGCGTACGGCAATCTGGACTTGTTGCTGGTCGGCGCGATTTGGCTGGTGCTGACCGTGGCCTTCGAGTTCCTCTTCGGCCACTACGTCGCCGGGCATCCGTGGTCGCGGCTGCTGGCGGATTACAACCTGCTGCGGGGACGCGTTTGGGCGCTGGTCCTGCTCGCCGTATTTTTGGGGCCGCTGATAATGGGCCGTTTGGCCAAACCCGGTAGATTAGAATAGCGTTATGTCTCCCCCGGTTATTACCGACGAAGACCGCTCCCGGGCCGAGGCGTGCCTGACGTGTCCGGTGTGCAGCCGCGCCCGCGAGAAGCAGCGCGGCCTGGCGTACTGGTTCGTAAAGAGAATAGAGGGTGGTATCTGCCCGTACTGCCGGGCGTACGAGAAGGTCTACGGCCGCCGGGCCCACGAGCCGGTACCGGCCGAGGAGGCGTAGCCGGCCGCCGCCGGCAGAGGAGGCAGCGTTGGCAGTTTGGTTGCAATTCACCGCCTGCACCGCCGTCATCGTTTACGCGGGCTCGAGGCTGTCGAAGTACGGCGACATCATCGCCGAGAAGACGGGCCTGGGCCGGCTGTGGGTCGGCGCGCTGCTCCTGGCCGCGGTAACATCCTTGCCCGAGCTGGTGTCGGGGGTCGCGGCCGTCACCGTTTTCGACTTGCCCGACATCGCCGTCGGCGGCGTCCTCGGCAGCTGCATGTTCAACCTCCTCATCCTGTCGCTGATAGACGCCATGACGGGGCGGAAGCCGATATACACCGGCGTGAACGAGGGCCACGTTATCTCCGCGGGCTTCGGCGTCCTGCTGCTGGGCCTTGTCGCCGTCAACATATACCTGGGGGGAACATTCCCGACGGTCGGATGGATATGCGTATTCAGCTTCGCGTACTTCGCGTTGTACGTGGTCGCGATGCGCGTCTTATTCCTTTACAACAAGAGGCGCATCGCAGCCGTCGTCAAGGAGATGGCCGAGGAGCTCCGCTACCGGGACGTAACGGCGAAGCGGGCGTACGCGTTGTATGCCGTCAACGCCGTCGTCATCGTGCTAGCCGCCGCCTACCTGCCGCACCTGGGCGAACGCATCGCCGCCATGACCGGCTTCGGCCAGACGTTCGTGGGGAGCTTCTTCATCGCGCTCTCGACGTCGCTGCCCGAGCTGGTCGTCACGGTGGCCGCGATCCGGCTGGGCGCGGTGGACCTGGCGTTGGGCAACCTCTTCGGCAGCAACCTCTTCAACATAGCGGTATTGGCCATCGAGGACTTCCTGTATTTCAAGGGTCCCCTTTTAGGCGTGGCGTCCGACGCCCACGTCGTGACCGCCGGCGTCGCGATAGCGATGACGGCCGCCGCCATCGTGGGCCTGACGTACCGGACCATCAAGCGCCCTTTCTTCCTCGCCTGGGACTCGATGGGCATCCTGGGGCTCTATTTCATGGGCCAGGTGATACTGTACGTATTGAAATAAATTCGGCTCGGGCCGGGCGCCGCCGGCTCGAGCGCAACGGCTAACCGAGGAATCGCGTAACTTGAACCGGAAGAAGCTGGTCAAAGTATCCCTGGCCGCGTCGGCCGTCGTCGCCGCGCTGGTATATTTCCTCGTCGTCGTTCCCCGCATTATATACGGCTCCGCCGGCGTGAAGGCGAAAACCGTCGCGGTGGATTTCGCCGACCTCGACGGCGCCGTCGTGGTGGAAGTCGGGAAGGGGTGCGAGAACGTCTACCTCGAGCCGGCCTCGTTCCGGGCGTACGTCACCGACTGCCGGGGAAACGTCCACCTCGTCGACGGGCCGTCGCGCGAGGGGCTGCGGCTCGTGAAGTCGGCGAAGCTGGCCGACGGGAAGGCGTGCGGCATCGACGGGGGCCCCGGGGGATTCCTCTACGTCGCGGCGTGCGACGACTGGCTCGGCCGCGGCGGCGGAATATACCGGGTCGATAGAGGGTTGGAGAGCGCGCTTAAGGTAGCGGGCGACTACCCGGGCCTGAACGGCCTGGCGCTGGACGGCCGCGGCGACGTCTACTTCGCCGTCAGCAATATGAGTTTTATTAACGGCAAGGGGGCGATTTATAAAATGAGGAGGAAGGTGGGCGGCGACTACCGCGAGGCCGAGGTTTTCATACCCGACTTGCTTTGCGTCGACGGTATGTTTTACGACGCCCGCGAAGGCCTGATACGTTTCACCGAGACGTTCAGCGGCGTGTCGACGTTCAGGCCGGGGTTTTTGGCCGTGACGCACGTGTTGGGCAAAACGGGGGTTTTCGACTTCTGCGACGACCTGTGCACGGACGCGAGCGGCCGTTATTGGCTCGCGGACCCGGGTGGCTTCCTGAAATGCTACGACGCCGAGGCGGGGGAGCTAACGAGGTACAAGGTGAACGGTTGCGGCAGGCCGGCGTCGTGCCGGATCCGCCTCGACGGCGGCGAGGAAGTTATATACGTAACCGAGCTGAAACGGCGCGGCGGCCCGGCGGCGGCGTTGTCCAAAAAGTGCGACGGCCGCGGCGTCGTCGTGATACCTCTCAAAGAGTTGACGAAGGCCGGCGAGGATAGGTCGACGTAGTAGCGATGGCGGGCGAACCGGCCATCGCGGACGTCATAAGGGCGCGCTCGTCGTGGCGCAGCTACGACGGCCGTCCGCTCGAGCCGGGAGACCGGGCGCGCCTCGAGGAGTTCATCGCGGCGCTCGGGCCGGGGCCTTTCGGCGGCCGCGTCCGCCTCGCGCTGGTGGAGGCCTCCGCGGAGGACCGCGCCGAGCTGAAGAAGCTCGGGACGTACGGCATGGTCCGGGGCGCGCGGACCTTTCTCGCCGGCGCCATTAAACAAGCCCCTATGGATATGGAGGACTACGGCTGCGTCTTCGAGCGCGTAGTCCTTTACGCCACGGCGCTCGAGCTGGGGACCTGTTGGCTCGGCGCCTCGTTCAACCGCTCGGCCTTCGCGCGCGCCGTGACCCTGG
Source organism: uncultured bacterium (assembly GCA_965602215.1). GTDB lineage: Bacteria > RBG-13-66-14 > B26-G2 > WVWN01 > WVWN01 > WVWN01. The sequence goes on along the minus strand of CBFCYS010000122.1, from coordinate 397 downwards.
CCGAGGACGAGACCCTCCCCGCGGTAAGCCCGGTCGGGTACGTCGCCTCCTCGCGCACCGCCGTCGACGCCGTGACGCGCTTCTTCGCGCGGTCCAAAAAGCGCAAGCCATGGCGGGAGCTCTTCTTCGACGGCGCGTTCGGCAGGCCGCTGAGCCGCGAGGCCGCGGGCCCCTACGCCGACGTTTTGGAGATGGTGCGACTCGGGCCGTCGGCCTCCAACCGCCAGCCGTGGCGCATCGTGAAGGAGGAGGGGCGGGACGTCTTCCGCCTGTCACGTCGGCCGCCGTAGGCGTCCCCCTGCGTCCGTAAGCGTTCGATCTCACTGACCAGCGTCCGCGCGTTCCGTGTGCGCATAAAAAAAGTGGGCGAGACAGTGCTTGCTCAAGGCACTGCCAT